>DASYGI010000158.1:0-4812 GCA_035999925.1 Pedococcus sp. | reverse complement strand
GACGGGCCCGCGCCGAGGTCGTCGGCGATGGGCTTGAGGATGGGGTCGACCAGACCGATGCCCATGAATGCGATGACGCAGGCAAAGGCGACGGACCAGACGGTCTTGGGTTGGCGCCACATGGTGGGGTCAGCGTTCCTTCCGGTGGGGGTTGGGTGCAGAGGCGGCGAAGCGGGCCAGCAGGTCTTCCATAACCTCGACGGCGCCGCGCAACCGAGCGATGTCGTGGTCGTCCAGGGCGTCGAGGGTGGGAGCCACCGCCGCCAGTCGCGCGGCCCGGACGCGGTCGAGGGTTGCTCGGCCTCGAGGCGTCAGCGAGAGCAGAGAGGCCCGGGCATCGGCCGGGTCGCTCACGCGCTGCACGAGTCCGTCGGCCTCGAGCCTCTGCAGGGCGGTGGTCATGGCCGGTTGGCTCGTGTTGTCCGCCTGGGCCAGCACGCTCACGCGGGCGGGGCCGAGCTCTTCGACGAGGGCGAGCAGGCGTGCCTGGGCGTGGGGCAGCTCGAAGGACGCATGGCGCGAAGCCCACCGGGTGAGTCGCGCCGATGCCCTGAGCAGGTCGTTGCCGACTGCCAGTCTCTCGGTCACAGCGCCTAGACTACATAGGAAACCTATGTAAATCCAACCCGGTCGAGGCCGCGCCCCGGGCGCTAGCTGCGCCCGGCCACTAGCTGCGCAGAGAACGCACCGTCTCGATAGTGTCGGCCTCGTCGGCGGTCTTGTCGTCCCGATACCGCAGGACCCGAGCGAACCGCAGTGCCATGCCGCCGGGATACCGCGACGACGTCTGGATGCCGTCGAAAGCCACCTCGACGACCTGCTCCGGGCGAAGGTGCACGATGTGGCCGGACCGGTCCGTCTCGAGCTCCAGGAACCGCTCGGTCTGCCAGGTCAGCATCGCGTCGGTCATCCCCTTGAACGTCTTGCCGAGCATGACGAAGCCGCCGGTCTGCGGGTCGCGGGCGCCCAGATGGATGTTCGACAGCCAGCCTCGCCGCCGACCACTGCCCCACTCGACCGCAAGGACGACGAGGTCGAGGGTGTGCCGCGGCTTGACCTTGACCCACCCCGCTCCACGCCGGCCCGCGGCATACGGAGCGGTCGCGGACTTCACCACGATGCCCTCGTGGCCGTCGCGCACGAGTCGGTCGAAGAATGCCTGAGCCTCCCCGGCGGTGGCCGCGGCTTGTCTCGGCACGAGCCACTCGGCCGGCACCAGGTCCGCGAGCCGCCCGAACCGCTCGATCGCCGGGGCATCGAGCAGGTCCTGGCCATCGACATGGAGGACATCGAAGAAGTAGGGCGACACCGGCACCCGGCTGCGCAGCTCGGCCACCCCGACGCTGCTCATCGTGCGCGAGGCCGTCTCCTGGAACGGGCGGGGGCGCCCAGCGTCATCGAGCGCGATGGCCTCACCGTCCAGGACGAGGCGTTGCGCGGGGAGGGTCAGGACTGCCTCGACCACCTCTGGCAGGCGGTCGGTGATGTCGTCCAGTGACCGGGTGAACAGCCGCACACTGTCGCCGTCGCGGTGCGCCTGGAGCCGTATGCCGTCGAGCTTGCCGTCCACGAAGACGCCACCCTGGGCGCCGGCGGACTCCAGAGCGCTGGATACATCTGGCGCAGACGCGGCCAGCATGGGCCGCATCGGGCGTCCCACCTCCAGGGCGATCCGGTCGAGGGCCACGACCCCGCCGGTCAACGCCGCCTCGGCGACCGGCCCCGGGTAGCCGGCGAGCATGACGGCCCGGCGCACCGCGGCCTCCGGGACGTCAGCGGCGGCGGCGATGGCGGCGAGCATGACACCGTCCTGGGCGCCCTGCCGGACCTGACCGGTGATCAGACCGCGGAGGAACTCCTGCTCGGTATCGGTCAGCAGGCGGAACAGCCCGCCGACGGCGGCCTGGCGGCTGGCCGTGGAACCGCTGCCACCGAGCGCGGCCAAGGCGGTGAGGGCGTCGTCGACCTGCCGAACGGTTGCCTGCGGTGCCACGGCAGGGGCGGGCAGGTCGGTCAGGCCCCGCCAGCTCACCCCCACCCGACGCTGGGGGAGTGTGCCGGACAAGAAGGCCGCCACGGTCGCCGCATCCTCGGGCCCAGCCGCTCTGAGTGCCCCGGCGACGGCGGCGGTCTTTGCCAACCGGGACGGCGTGGCAGCAGTCGCGGCGGAGGCGGCGACGACGTCGATGAACAGCACGATCCGAGGCTAGCCGCGAGCCCCGACACCGCTGCCAGCGTGCGCTCTCAGGCCAGCACCGTCTCGAGCGTGACCACCGGCAGGCCGTGCGCCTGGGCGACCGGCGCATAGGTCACCGACCCAGCGTGGGTGTTCAGACCCAGCCCCAGTGGCTTGTTCGCCCGCAAGGCCTCGCGCCAGCCCTTGTTGGCGAGCTCCACGGCATAGGGCAAGGTCACGTTGGTGAGGGCATAGGTGCTGGTGTGCGGCACCGCGCCCGGCATGTTGGCGACGCAGTAGAAGACGGACCCGTGCACCTGGTAGGTCGGGTCGGCGTGGGTGGTCGGCCGGGAGTCCTCGAAGCAGCCGCCCTGGTCGATGGAGATGTCCACCAGTACCGAGCCGGGTCGCATCCGCGAGACCTGCTCGTTCGTCACCAGGGTGGGGGCCTTCGCGCCCGGCACGAGCACAGCGCCGATCACCAGATCCGCATCGGCGATCGCTCGCTCGATCTCGTACGTGTTGGACGCGACGGTCTGGCAGTGACCCTGGTAGATCGCGTCCGCATGACGCAGCTTGGCGATGTCCCGGTCCAGGAGGAGCACCTCGGCCTGCATGCCCAACGCGATCGCGGCAGCGTTCATCCCGGAGACGCCGGCCCCGATGACCACGACCTTCGCGGCATACACCCCGCTCACCCCACCCATGAGGACGCCGCGGCCGCCTTGGGCTCGCATGAGCGTGTGTGCTCCGACCTGAGGCGCCAGCCGACCGGCCACCTCGGACATCGGGGCCAGCAGCGGCAGTGACCGATCGGGCAGCTCGACGGTCTCGTAGGCCACAGCGGTGACCTTGCGGGCGACCAGCTCCTCGGTCAGGGCCTTGTCCGCGGCCAGATGCAGGTAGGTGAAGAGCGTCTGCCCCTCGCGCATGCGGTGGTACTCGGACTCGATCGGCTCCTTGACCTTCAGGATGAGCTCGCCGGTCTCCCAGACCTCGTCCGGGGTGTCCAAGATCGTCGCGCCGGCCGAAATGTAGTCCTCGTCGACGATCGACGACCCGACGCCGGCCTCCTTCTCCACGAACACCTGATGTCCGTGGACGGTCAGCTCGTGTACGCCTGCTGGGGTGATGGCGACGCGGTACTCGTTGTTCTTGACCTCGCGCGGAATGCCGACCTTCATGTGCACAGACCTCCTGGATGCAGTGGTCTTCGCACCATAGGCCGAAGTCAGGGCGCGATGGTGCCTGAATGCAGCAATGCTCCGATGAGGGCCAGACGCCAGGGCAGGGGAGCCTGCGCAGGAGTCCGGCAGGAGGCGCTGCCACAGGCACAAACCCAGACCCAACCACGGGCTCCGCGCTGCACGCGCGGGTGGTGGGTGGCGCTGTGATGGGTGGTGGGCGTGCTCACAGATTCACGGTAGGCCCGTAGGGTGTTGGCTATGGTGCACCGACACGAAAGGCCGTCCGAACGGGTGATGTCAGACTCGGGTGGACGTGCCAAGGCGCGTGCCGATGGACGTGGCGCGCTCCGCGCGCCCTGCAATCCGGGTCATCGACCTGTTCAGGGCGTTTTCAGGGTGGACCCCTGAAGGTGACGCGGTGACCTCCACCTACCCGACGACCGGTGACTCCCTTGGAGGGGTTTTCAGTGCCTGATGAACTGTCCGACGACCGACGCGACCAGTCGGGCGAGCTGCCCGAACGCGCGCCCTCCCGCCGCACCGTTATCGCGGCCAGCCTCACTGGGCTGACCTTGGGCGCCTGCGCAGCACCGGCCTCGACGACCTCCCCGTCCGGAACGCGCTCCAGCGCCGCGAAGAAGCCATCGGCCAAGCCCTCGCACCCGGCAGCCTCCTCGACCAGCGGGCCGGCCCCCGAGCCTGCCATCGCCAAGACCGTCGGCCCTGACATCGTGAACGGTCCGCGCGATCGCCAGGCCGTCGCCCTGACCTTCCACGGCCAGGGTCCCGCGGAGCTCGTCCACGAGATCATGTCGGCGTGTCATACGGCCAACGCCCAGATCACGGTGTTCGCAGTGGGAACCTGGTTGCAAGCAACGCCCACGATTGGCCGGGAAATTTTGGCTGCAGGGCACGAGTTGGGCAACCACACGTGGAGTCACCAGCAGATGAAGCAGCTCTCAGCGGCAGATGCGACGCGCGAGGCACAGCAAGGCGCGGACGCGCTGCGGACGGCCGTCGGCACCTCCGGATGGTGGTTCAGGCCGTCCGGCACCCAGCACAGCACGGCCACGATCCGTGCGGCGGCTCAGGCGGCCGGGTACCAGCGCTGTGTCTCCTACGACGTCGACCCCAGCGACTATCTCGACCCCGGCACTGCCGCGGTGCGTGACCGGACGCTCGCACAGGTGCAGCCCGGCTCGATCATCAGCCTGCACTTCGGCCACCCGGGCACGGCCGCTGCCATGCCGGAGATCCTTGCGGGCCTGTCCCGCAAGGGCCTCGCTCCGGTCACCCTGTCGCGACTGTTGGCGACCGCATGAGCCGTCGAGTGAGGCTCACTCGCACGGTCGTGGCCCTGGTGGCCGCGATCCTCGTGGGTTCCTGGGCCTGGTCCGCCTGTTCGTCCAGCTCCGCCGACACCCCGACAGTCGGTGGCGCCTCCACGTC
>DASYGI010000157.1:0-13156 GCA_035999925.1 Pedococcus sp. | reverse complement strand
CGCTTCTCGGCCAAAGGCGAGTCGCCCTCATAGAGGAACTGGGCGACGTAGCCGAACATCAGGGAGCGGGCGAACGGGGACGGCTGGGCGGACTCGACATCGACCAGCGTGACCTCGCGCGACTCGACGGCGCGCATCAGCTCGGTCAACGCGGGGACGTCGAAGACGTCCTGGACGCACTCGCGCACCGTCTCCAGGACGATCGGAAACGACGCGTACTGGCTGGCGACCTCGAGCAGCTGGGCGGCCCGTTGGCGTTGCTGCCACAACGGTTGTCTGCGGTCCGGGCGACGCCGCGGCAGGAGCAGGGCCCGGGACGCGCACTCGCGGAAGCGCGCCGCGAACAGGGCCGACCCGCCGATCTCCGACGTCACCAGGTCGTACACCTCGTCGGCGTCCATGCGGACCAGGTCGAGCAGCTCGGCGCCCACGCCCCGTGCGGTCGAACCGTCGTCGTCGAACTCCAGGTCGGGCAGCCGGAAGACGATGCCGTCGTCCCCGTGCATCGCCTGCACGTCAACCCCGAAACGTTCGCGCATCCGCGCCGACACGCACAGCGCCCACGGCGCGTGCACCTGGCCGCCGAAGGGGGAGTGCACGGCGACCCGCCAGTCACCGATCTCGTCGCGAAACCTCTCGACGACGATGGTGCGGTCGTCGGGGACGTGTCGCGTGGCTTCGCGCTGCTCGGCCAGGTAGGCCAACAGGTTGTCGGCGGCCCATTCATCGAGCCCCGCTGCCGTGATCCGGGCCTTGGCCTTGGCCGGAGAGAGACCGACGACCTCGCGCACGAAGGCGCCCACCGCGCGCCCCAGCTCGGCCGGGCGCCCCAGCTGGTCGCCCTTCCAGAAGGGCAAGCGGCCCGGCAGGCCCGGCGCGGGAGTGACCAGGACCCGGTCGTGGGTGATGTCCTCGATGCGCCAGGTCGAGGTGCCCAGCGTGAACACGTCCCCGACGCGCGACTCGTAGACCATCTCCTCGTCGAGCTCGCCCACCCGGCGGCCGGCACCCTCGGAGGAGGCGAGGAACACGGCATACAGCCCGCGGTCGGGGATCGTGCCGCCAGAGGTCACCGCGAGGCGTTGGGCGCCAGGGCGCCCGCTCAGCACCCCGGAGACGCGGTCCCAGACGATGCGTGGGCGCAGCTCGGCGAACTCGTCACTCGGGTACCGACCGGAGAGCATGTCGAGCACCGACTCGAGGATCGACCGTGGCAGTGCAGAGAACGGCGTCGCCCGCCGGACCACCTGCTCGAGCTCGTCGACGGTCCAGTCGTCGAGCGCGCACATGGCCACGATCTGCTGGGCGAGCACGTCCACGGGGTTGCTGGGAACGTGCAGGGACTCGATGGCCCCCGCGCGCATCCGCTCCACCACCACAGCGGTCTGCACGAGGTCACCCCGGAACTTGGGGAAGAGCACGCCACGTGAGACGGCCCCGACCTGGTGGCCGGCGCGACCCACGCGCTGCAGCCCGCTCGCCACGCTCGGCGGCGACTCGACCTGCACGACGAGGTCGACGGCGCCCATGTCGATGCCGAGCTCCAGGGAGCTGGTGGCAACGACGGCCGGCAGCCGACCAGCCTTGAGGTCCTCCTCGATCAGTGCTCGGTGTTCCTTGCTGACCGACCCGTGATGGGCGCGGGCCAGGACAGCCGGCGCCCCTGACGACGCGCCGGACTGGGCCATGAGCTGGGCCGGGGTGCGCGCGCCGGGACTCGACGGTGAGCGTGCCGGGTCTGGATGGGCGGAGTCGGGGGGTGCGGTGCCGTCGTCGGTGGCTGCGGCGAGAAGGCGCTCCTCCCAGATCTCGTTGAGGCGGCTGGTCAGCCGCTCGGCCAACCGGCGCGAGTTCGCGAAGACCAGCGTGGACCGGTGCTGGGAGACGAGGTCGACGATGCGCTCCTCGACGTGAGGCCAGATCGACGCACGCTTCTCCGGGCCGGACGCGGCACCGGACAGGTCGTCGGCGACCACCTCCCCCAAGGCGGACATGTCGGGGATCGGGACGACGACGCTGAGGTCCCACTCCTTGGTCGAGGGCGGGCGCACCACCTCCACGGGGCATCCACCGGCGAGGTACCGCGCGACCTCGTCCACCGGCTCGACCGTGGCCGAGAGGCCGATTCGTTGGGCGGGCTTCTCCAGCACCGCGTCGAGCCGTTCGAGGGTCAGGGCCAGGTGCGCTCCACGCTTGGTGCCGGCGACGGCGTGCACCTCGTCGATGATCACCGTTTCGACGCCGGCGAGCGCCTCTCGCGCCTGGGAGGTCAAGATGAGGAAGAGCGACTCGGGCGTCGTGATGAGGACGTCGCTGGGAGTCCGCGCGAAGGCGCGCCGCTCGTTGGCGGGCGTGTCGCCCGAGCGGACGGCAACGGTGATATCCGGCTGTGGCAGACCGAGTCGGGTCGCGGCGTGGCCGATCCCGACCAGCGGCGACCGCAGGTTGCGTTCGACATCGACGGCGAGTGCCTTCATCGGGGAGACGTAGAGCACCCGACATCGCTTGAGCCGCTCAGCGGGCACCGGCTCGCTGGCCAACCGGTCCAGCGCCCAGAGGAAGGCGGACAGCGTCTTGCCTGAACCCGTCGGCGCCACGACCAGGGCATGCTGCCCCGAGCTGATCGCCGCCCACGCGCCGGCCTGGGCCGCCGTGGGCGCTGCGAAAGAGCTCCGGAACCACTCGGCGGTGGCCGGGGAGAAGCGGTCGAGGACGTCGGCTGTCATCAGGACTCAAGCCTCTCACCCCGTACTGACAAGCGCCCGGCTGTGCCTACACTCGCACGGTGCGTCTGAGCAGGTTCTGGGAGCTGATGAACGACGAGTTCGGTGAGTCCTACGCGGGCTCGCTCGCTCGGGGCCACAGCCTGCATGCGCTCGGTGACGCGACCGTCCTCGAGGCTCTGGAACGCGGTGAGTCGCCACGTCGGGTGTGGGCGGCCGTGTGCGACGACATGGACGTCCCCGAGTCCCGCCGCCTGGGAGTCGACCGACGAACGTCCCGATGAGTCGGCTCGACTGGTCCTCGCACCAGCTGGTCCTCGCCCCGATGGCCGGCGGCCCGAGTACGGTCGCCCTCGCGGCAGCGGCCGCCGACGCGGGCCTGTTTCCCTTTCTCGCCGGTGCTTACCTCACCACCGACCGACTTCGCGCTGAGGTCGCCGAGCTGCGGGCTCAGACGACGGCGCCCTTCGGGGTCAACGTGTTCGTCCCGTCGCCGGACAGTCCCACCAGGCTCGCCGAGGCCCGGGCGTATGCCGCGTTGCTGGCACCATGGGCCGAGGCGTCCGGGGTGTCCCTGGGTGAGCCGCGATATGACGACGACAGCTTCGGCGCCAAGGTCAGCGCGCTCGTCGAGCTCGCCCCACCGGTGGTCAGCTTCGCGTTCGGGTGGCCCCCCGCCAAGGTGGTGGCGGCGTTGCGGTCCGTCGGCTGCGAGGTCTGGGTCACCGTCAACTCGCCGCACGACGTCGACCCGGCGGTCAGCCTGGGGGTCGACGGGCTGGTCGCCCAGGGCTGGGAGGCGGGCGGGCACCGCGGCGGCCCGAGCGATGCGGATGGCGAGCAGCTCGGCGTCCGCGAGCTGGTGTCCGCAGTGCGCGCAGCCACCGACCTGCCGGTTCTGGCTGCCGGGGGTGTGATGACCGGCGGCGAGGCGGCTGCTCTTCTGGGCGTGGGCGCTACCGCGGTCGCGCTCGGCACGGCTTTTCTCGGGTGTCCAGAAGCAGGCACGGCCCCGGTCCATGGTGACGCGCTGACCTCGCGTCGGGGCACCACGGTCACTCGAGCGTTCACCGGTCGCAGCGCCCGGGCTCTGGTCACGACCTGGACCGAGCGTTTCGGACCATGGGCTCCAGCGGCATACCCGCACGTGCATCACCTCACCGCACCGCTGCGGGCGCACGGCAAGGCGACCGGCAACGCGGAGCTCGTGCACCTGTGGGCGGGCACCGGTCACGCGCGCCTGCGGCGGCTACCTGCCGCCGAGCTCGGCTGCCTGCTGGTGGCCGAGCTGAGCGCCGAGCTCAAAACCAGTTGAACGTCTGTCGGTGAGGGTGGGTAGCGTGCTACCTCGTGCCCGACGACGAGATCCTGCTGAGTGCCTCCGCCCTGACGAAGACCTTCGGCGACTTCACCGCGGTGGACGGCATCGACTTCGCCGTGCGCAAGGGGGAGTGCTTCGGGTTTCTCGGACCGAACGGCGCCGGTAAGTCCTCGACGATGCGCATGGTCGGGTGTGTCTCGCCCGTCAGCGGTGGTGAGCTGCGGCTGTTCGGGCTGGACCCGGCCCACGACGGTCCAGCGATCCGCGCCCGGCTCGGCAGCTGCCCACAGCGTGACTCGCTCGACGAGGAGCTCACCGTCCAGGAGAACCTCTGGGTCTACGGCCGCTACTTCGGGTTGTCCCGCAAGGAGGTTCGCTCGCGGGCGGCCGAGCTGCTCGACTTCGCCCAGCTCACCGACCGGGCCGGCGACAAGGTGGAGCCGCTCTCGGGCGGCATGAAACGGCGGCTGACCATCGCTCGCTCGCTCATCAACTCGCCGGAGATCCTGCTGCTCGACGAGCCCACCACGGGACTCGACCCGCAAGCCCGCCACGTCCTGTGGGACCGGCTCTTCCGGCTCAAGCGTTCCGGCGTGACCTTGGTGCTCACCACGCACTACATGGACGAGGCGGAGCAGCTCTGCGACCGGCTGGTGGTCATGGACCATGGCCGAATCGTCGCCGAGGGGTCACCGCGCGAGCTCATCGACGCCTACTCCACGCGAGAGGTGCTCGAGCTGCGCTTCGACGTCGAGGACCAGCGCGACCTCGCGGAGCAGCTGGCCGGCGTGGGGGAGCGGGTTGAGGTTCTGCCCGACCGTCTACTGGTCTACACCGACGACGGGGACGAGGCCGCAGCGGCGGTCCATGCCCGCGGCATCGCGCCGTTGTCCTCGCTGGTGCGCCGTTCGACACTGGAAGACGTGTTCCTCCATCTGACCGGCCGAACGCTGGTGGACTGATGTCCTCCCTGCGGCCGACCCCCGCCACCACCGAGCACTGGGAGGACCGGGCCTCCCGAGGTCCGCGACCGGCGCTGCGCACGCACGAGCGGGTTCTGGCGGTCTGGGAGTACCACCTGCGGGTCTACCGCCGGACCTGGCGTGGCTCGGTGATCTCACGGGCCCTCATGCCGCTGCTCTTCCTGCTGTCCATGGGCGTCGGGCTGGGGTCCCTGGTCGACCACCGGGCCGGCGGCGTGCACGGCGTGCCCTACCTGCAGTTCGTGGCCCCCGCGATCCTCGCGGTCCAGACCATGTGGGTGGCCAATGGCGAGTCGACGTACCAGGTGCTGGGGTACATCAAGTGGAACATGACCTACCACGCGCAGCTGGCATCGCCGCTGACCGTGCGAGACGTGCTGTCGGGTCACTTCCTCGCGGTGGCCTGTCACCTGGTCATGTCCACCACGTTCTTCATGGTGGTCGCCGCGCTGTTCGGGGGCTTCCACTCCTGGTGGGCCCTGCTGTGCCTGCCGATCGCCATCCTGACCGGGCTGGCCTTCAGCATCCCGATGTTCGCCTTCACAGCGGTGCAGGAGGGTGACAACGGGTTCAACATCCTGTTCCGCTGGATCATCACGCCGATGATGCTGTTCTCGGGCACCTTCTTTCCGATCCAGCAGCTGCCGGTCTGGATGCAGCCCATCGCCTGGGCGACACCGCTATGGCACGGCGTCGAGGCGTGCCGGGCCGTGGCGAGTGGGGCCGTGGCGTGGGGACCGCTGGCCGGTCACCTCCTCGTCCCCCTGATATATGCCGCGGTCGGCTGGTGGCTGGCCGAGCGCGCCTTCGCCAGGAGGCTGGTTCCGTGAGCGCCACAGCGACGTCCACCTCCTCAGCCGCGCGGGTGGCTCGACTGGTCCCCATGCCGGCCGGAGCCGGCCTCGCGCGGATGATGGTCGAGCGCAACATCACCGCGTTCCGACGCGGCTGGATCGCCCTGGTGACGGGGTTTGCCGAGCCGGTGTTCTACCTGTTCTCCCTGGGGATCGGGATTGGCGCGCTGGTGCACACCGTCACCACCGACTCCGGGCGCGTGGTGAGCTATGTGCAGTTCGTCGCGCCGGCGCTGCTGGCGACCTCGG
This sequence comes from Pedococcus sp., assembly GCA_035999925.1. Classification (GTDB taxonomy): domain Bacteria; phylum Actinomycetota; class Actinomycetes; order Actinomycetales; family Dermatophilaceae; genus Pedococcus. The sequence continues at coordinate 7,026 of DASYGI010000157.1, read as the reverse complement.
CGATGAACGGTGCGGTGTTCGACTCGACGTTCAACGTGTTCTTCAAGCTGAAGTACGCCCGCCTGTACGACGCTGTGCTCGCGACTCCCATGGGCCCCCGCGACATTGCCGTCGGCGAGATCTCCTGGTCGCTGATCCGCGGGGGGATGTACTCGGCCCTGTTCCTGTCGGTGGCCTTGGTGGCCGGGGCGGTGACGTCGTGGTGGGCCGTGCTGGCCTTGCCGGCGGCAGTGTTCATCGGGTTCGCGTTCGCGGCCGTGGGGATGTTCGCCACGACCTTCATGCGGTCCTGGGTCGACTTCGACTACGTGACGTTGGCGATCCAGCCGATGTTCCTGTTCTCGGCGACGTTCTTCCCGCTGTCGACCTACCCCGATGCCCTGCGCTGGGTAGTGGAGTGCACTCCGCTCTACCACGGCGTCGCGCTGGAGCGGGCGCTCCTGCTCGGGGACGTCGGCTGGGGAGTGCTGGGCCACGTGCTCTACCTGCTCGTGCTGGGAGGGCTTGGCGTCATCGGCGCAGCCCGTCGGCTCGAGCGCCTGCTGCTGTCCTAGCTCCTGGTCAGAGCTCCTGGTCAGAGCTCCTGGTCACAGCTCCGGGGTCACCCCTTGGGTGACATCGGCGTGTCGCGTCCGAGCACGGTCCATTTCGAACACACGTTCGGTAGAGTCGTGCACAGGTGGAGCCCTGACAGGCCCTTCGTCCACAGCCCAGCTATGGGCCTCAGGACGACTGTCGGTGGCGACTCCTAGCGTCTGACCCAACAGCGGATACTGCACAGATTCTGACTGACAGGGTCGAAGGCAGGCGCGCCCGACTCGACCAGTGAAAGAAGGAAACGTGGCGAAGATGGCTGCAACCACCAGCTCGAACGGCCTTGACCAGAAGGCCAAGTCCCTCGACTCGGTCATGGGCCAGATCGAGAAGTCGTTCGGCAAGGGCGCCGTGATGCGCCTGGGTGACGACGTCCGACCCCCCATCGAAGTGATCCCCACCGGGTCGATCGCGCTCGACATCGCACTCGGCATCGGCGGCCTTCCGCGCGGTCGGGTCGTGGAGATCTATGGCCCGGAGTCCTCGGGTAAGACCACGGTCGCCCTGCACGCGATCGCCAACGCCCAGAAAGCCGGCGGGATCGCCGCCTTCATCGATGCCGAGCACGCTCTCGACCCCGAGTACGCCAAGAAGCTGGGCGTCGACACCGACGCCTTGCTCGTGAGCCAGCCCGACACCGGTGAACAGGCTCTGGAGATCGCCGACATGCTGATCCGCTCCGGTGCCCTCGACATCATCGTCATCGACTCGGTGGCGGCCCTGGTGCCCCGAGCCGAGATCGAGGGCGAGATGGGCGACAGCCATGTGGGCCTGCAGGCCCGCCTGATGTCCCAGGCACTGCGCAAGCTCACCGGTGCCATCAACACGACCGGCACCACCGCGATCTTCATCAACCAGCTCCGCGAGAAGATCGGCGTCATGTTCGGGTCGCCCGAGACGACGACCGGTGGCAAGGCGCTGAAGTTCTACGCCTCGGTCCGCCTCGACGTCCGTCGCATCGAGACACTCAAGGATGGCACCGACCCGGTCGGCAACCGGACCCGCGTCAAGGTCGTCAAGAACAAGGTGTCCCCCCCGTTCAAGCAGGCCGAGTTCGACATCCTCTACGGCTTCGGCATCTCTCGTGAGGGTGGCCTGATCGACATGGGCGTCGAGCAGGGCTTCGTCCGCAAGGCCGGTGCCTGGTACACCTACGACGGCGACCAGCTGGGTCAGGGCAAGGAGAACGCCCGGCAGTTCCTGAAGGACAACCCCGACCTGGCCGACGAGATCGAGAAGAAGATCAAGGAGAAGCTCAACATCGGTCCGCAGGTCGACAAGCCCGCCATAGCTGCCGTTCCCGAGGTCCCCGTCGAGTTCTGATCCGCATGACTGACCGACACGACGCGGCCAGGGCAGCCCTCGAGGCCGCCCTGGCCGCGACGGCATCACCCCGGCACGACACCACGTCCGGCGTGCCGATGCGCCCCACCGTCACCCGTCCCGCGGACCCCGAGCAGGACCTACGCACCCGCGATAGCGAGCCCGACCCGTACGACGTCGCGCGGCAGATCGTGCTCCGACAGCTCGCCATGGCGCCAAAGTCCCGCAAGCAGCTCGAGGACAAGCTGCGTCAGCGCAACTGTCCCGCGGACGTGGCCCAGGCGGTACTGGACCGCATGGCAGCCGTGGGGCTGGTCGACGATGAGGCGTTCGCCGGCATGCTCGTCCGGTCCCAACAGGCCGGTCGGGGGCTGGCACGCAGGGCGCTGGCCCGCGAGCTGCGTACCAAAGGGGTCGACGACGAGACCGCGCGCGCGACTCTGGAGTCCATCGACCCTGAGCAGGAGCGGGTGCGCGCCGAGGAGCTCGTGACCAAACGGCTCAAGACCATGCATGGACTTGAGGCAGCCGTCCAGACCCGCCGACTGGCAGGCATGCTCGCGCGCAAGGGCTACCCGGCCGACCTGTCCATGGCCGTGATCCGCGAGGCCGTCGCCAATGCGCCGGAGCATCAGCGTGACTAAGCCGGGTGCGCAGCACGTACCCTTGTCCCTGCCATGAGTACCTCCACCGCGCACCCGACCTATGACGTCCGGACCCACGGTTGCCAGATGAACGTCCACGACTCTGAGCGGCTGGCTGGCCTGCTGGAGACCGCGGGCTACATCGACGTGCACAGCCTGCCGGTCGCCCAGCGCCCGGAGGCTGCCGACGTCGTCGTCTTCAACACCTGCGCCGTGCGCGAGAACGCCGACAACAAGCTCTACGGCAACCTCGGCCAGCTGCGCCCCGCCAAGCAGCGCAACCCGGACATGCAGATCGCCGTCGGTGGCTGCATGGCCCAGAAGGACCGCGCCACCATCGTCGAACGCGCGCCCTGGGTCGACGTCGTCTTCGGCACCAACAACATCGGCAGCCTGCCCGCGCTGCTCGACCGGGCCCGTCACAACAAGCGCGCCGAGGTCGAGATCCTCGAGAGCCTGGACGTGTTCCCCAGCACCCTGCCGACGCGACGCGACTCGGCCTACGCGGGGTGGGTCTCGATCTCGGTGGGCTGCAACAACACCTGCACGTTCTGCATCGTGCCCAGCCTGCGCGGCACCGAGGCGGACCGGCGCCCTGGCGACGTCCTCGCGGAGATCCAGGCGCTCGTGGACCAAGGGGTCGTCGAGGTCACGCTGCTCGGCCAGAACGTCAACACCTACGGCGTCGAGTTCGGCGACCGTCTCGCGTTCGGCAAGCTGCTGCGGGCGTGCGGTGACATTGACGGGCTGGAGCGGGTGCGGTTCACCAGCCCGCACCCGGCAGCGTTCACCGACGACGTCATCGCCGCCATGGCCGAGACGCCGAACGTCATGCCCAGCCTGCACATGCCATTGCAGTCCGGATCGGACAAGGTGCTCAAGGACATGCGCCGCTCGTACCGCAGCGCCAGGTTCCTCGGCATCTTGGACAAGGTCCGGGCTCAGATCCCCGACGCGGCGATCACCACCGACATCATCGTCGGCTTTCCTGGCGAGACCGAGGCTGACTTCGAGGAGACCCTGAGGGTTGTCCGGGAGTCCCGGTTCGCCAGCGCCTTCACGTTCCAGTACTCCATCCGGCAGGGCACGCCTGCGGCCACCATGGCCGACCAGGTGCCCAAGGCCGTCGTCCAGGAGCGCTACGACCGCCTCCTCGAGGTCCAGGAGCAGGTGTCCTGGGCCGAGAACCGGGCCGTCGAGGGCCGAGACGTCGAGGTCCTTGTCGCTACTGGCGAGGGTCGCAAGGACACCGCCACGCACCGCCTGTCGGGCCGGGCTCGAGACAACCGGCTGGTGCACTTCGCCGTCCCCGACGGCGCTGACCGGCCGCGTCCCGGCGACCTGGCCACCGTCGGCGTGACCTATGGCGCGCCGCACCACCTTGTCGCAGACGGGGCGCTCGAGGGTGGGACGTATGCCGTGCGCCGGACCGCCGGCGGCGACGCCTGGGCTGCCCTTCAGGACGCCCCGGTCCCCGGCAAGCCAGCCGTCGTCCTGGGCATGCCCGGCGTGGGCCGCCCCGCCCCCTCGGCTGCGCCGGTCTGTCGCTGACCGCATCTGGAAGACTGCCGACCCATGACCATCCGGCCCATCGTCATCACGGGCGAGCCCGTCCTGCACCGCCGGGCCGAACCCGTCCCGGCGTTCGATACCCAGCTGGCCGCTCTGGTCGATGACATGTTCGACACGATGGCCGCAGCCCACGGTGTCGGCTTGGCCGCCCCACAGATCGGGGTGGGGCTGCGCGTCTTCACCTGGCAGATGGACAACGAGGACGGCGTGCCGTCGCGCGGCGTGGTCGTCAACCCGTTCGTGAGTTCCAGCAAGCCCAGTCTCGAGGAGCCCGATCCGCACGACGAGGAGGAGGGCTGCCTGTCGGTGCCTGGCGAGAGCTTCCCGCTCAAGCGCGGCGAGCGTGCCACGGTCACCGGCTTCGACCTGGCGGGCCACGAGCTGTCGTTCGAGGCGTCCGGCTGGTTCGCCCGCTGCATGCAGCACGAGTACGACCACCTCAACGGCTTCCTCTATGTCGACCGGTTGAACGAGCGCTGGTCGAAGAAGGCCCGCAAGGCGGTCAAGCGGGCGGGCTGGGGAACTCCCGGCTTCAGCTGGATGCCCGGAGTCGACCCCGACCCGTTCGGGCACGACGACCCGGACCACCAGCTCGACCTCTGAGATGCCGCCCCCCATGGTCGTGGCCGTCGTCGGGCCGACCGCGACCGGCAAGTCCGACCTGGCCCTGGATCTGGCCGAGCTGCTCGGTGGTGAGGTGGTCAACGCCGACGCCAGCCAGCTCTACCGGGGCATGGACATCGGGACCGCCAAGGTGCCTCCGAGCCAGCGACGCGGCATACCGCACCACCAGCTGGACGTCCTCGGGGTGACCGACGAAGCCAGTCTTGCCGCGTACCAAGCCGCCGCGCGGGCCGACATCGCAGCGGTGCAGGCGCGCGGTGCTCACCCGATCTTGACGGGGGGCTCGGGGTTGTATGTGCGGGCCGCCCTCGACAAGCTGGACATCCCCCCGACCGACCCGGTCCTGCGGGCTCGGCTGGAGGAGGAAGCCGAGCTCGTGGGCACCTCCCGGCTCTTCGAGCGCCTGCGCGAAGCGGACCCGGCCGCCGCGGCGGCGATCGAGCCGCGCAACACCCGACGCATCGTGCGCGCGCTGGAGGTCATCGAGCTGACCGGGCGCCCCTTCTCCGCCTCCATGCCGACCCGCCAGCTCGAGCAGCCCGCCGTCATCCTGGGCCTTCGGCTGGACCGGCCCACCCTGGACGACCGGATCCAGAGGCGAGTGGTCCGGATGTGGGCCGACGGGCTGCTCGAGGAGGTGCGCGAGCTCGAGGGCCGGGGGCTTCGCGAGGGCCGCACGGCCTCGCGTGCGCTCGGCTATGCGCAGGCGCTGGCTCAGCTCGACGGGACCATGACGCAAGCCCAAGCCCAGGAGCAGACCGCCACGCTGACCCGCCGGTTCGCGCGACGACAGGAGTCGTGGTTCTCCCCGGACCCGCGCATCCAGTGGATCGACGCGCAGAGCAACGGCCGGCGCGACCGCGCCCAGGCGTTGGTGGAGGCAGCCATCAGGGAGAATGACAGACATGACTGACCAGATCGCCTTCACCAAGGGCCACGGCACCGAGAACGACTTCGTGCTGGTCCCCGACCTTGAAGGCGCACACCCGCTGACTGCCGAGCTGGCGGCCAGACTGGCGGACCGGCGTGCCGGGGTCGGGGGCGACGGGGTGATCCGGGTGGTGCAGACCGCGGCGGCCAGCGAGGCGGAGGTGCTGGAACAGGCGTCGCAGGCACGGTGGTTCATGGACTACCGCAACGCCGACGGAGGCGTCGCCGAGATGTGTGGCAACGGCACCCGGGTCTTCGCGGCCTACCTGCGACGCGAGGGACTGGAGACGGCAGACGAGTTCGCCATCGCCACGCGAGCAGGGGTCAAGCTGGTCAGGTTCGAGAGTGCTGACCTGATCGCGGTGAACCTCGGCCCCTGGCGTCTGGCTCAGCCGGTCATCGCCGAGGCCGAGGGCTTCGACGCGCTCGTGCACCTCGACGGGTTCGAGCCGCTGTCCGCCCTCAGCCTGGACCTCGGGAACCCGCACACCGTGGTGGCGCTGCCCGAGGAGGTTGACCTTCCCACCTTGGACCTGCATCGCGCGCCGGTGGTCAACCCGGCCCCCCCGCATGGCACCAACGTCGAGCTGGTCCGCCCGCTGGGAGCCGGCCACATCCGGATGCGCGTGCACGAGCGCGGCGTCGGAGAAACCCGCTCCTGCGGCACCGGCGCCGCGGCGGCAGCCTTGGCCACCCGCTTCTGGGCGGGGGAGCGAGGCGACACCTGGATCGTCGACGTCCCTGGCGGCAGGCTGCGGGTGCGAGCCTTGCCGGGGCAGGAGGTCGAGCTGGCAGGTCCGGCAACGCTCGTTGCCGACGGCACCGCGCATCTCGAGGTGCATACCTCCTAAATCGGTCATAACGTCGGGGGATGAACAACCCCCGACTGGCCGCAGGTGCGGCGACTGCCGCAGGAGCCGTGCTGCTGGCCCTGAGCGGGCCAGCTGCGGCCCAGCCCACCGTGCAGGGCTCGGCTCAGAGCTCGACCGAGCGAGGTCCGGTGGGCTACTCCCTTCCCAAGGTGCCCGAGATGCGGGGCGCAGGAGGCGCAGTCTCCTCCGTCGACCCGGTGGCCAGCCAGGTCGGCATCAACATCCTCAAGGCCGGCGGCAACGCTGCCGATGCCGCGGTGGCCACAGCCGCGGCTCTCGGGGTCACCGAGCCGTACTCGACGGGCATCGGTGGCGGCGGGTTCTTCGTCTTCTACGACGCCAGGACCGGCCGCGTGAAGACCATCGACGGGCGTGAGACGGCACCGAAGACGTTCACCCAGAACGCCTTTCGCGAGCCCAACGGCACTCCGATGGACTTCACCAAGGCGGTGAACTCCGGCTTGTCC
>DASYGI010000156.1:0-7401 GCA_035999925.1 Pedococcus sp. | reverse complement strand
CGGTCGAGGGCTCCGAAGAGGTCCTGCGAACCCGCCATGCGGGTCCCGAGCTCGCGGACTCCGTGGCCCTGATGACCCAGCGACTGGGCCTTGAGGTCGTCCAGCCAGAACGTGCGCACCGAGTCACGAAAGCGGTCGTTCCACTCCGAGAAGGGCGGGGGGAACTGCCCGGTGCGCCAGCCGTGTATCCCCAGGTCCCAGGGCTCCGCGATGAGCTTGACTCGGGACAGCACCGGATCCGTGCGCAGCGCCACGAGGAAGGGGTGGTTGGGGTCGTAGTCGTCGTTGCGCCCGCGGCCCAGGGCGACCGCGAGGTCGAACCGGAACCCGTCGACGTGGCACTCCTGGACCCAGTACCTCAGTGAGTCGAGGACCATCCGGCAGACCATCGCATGTCGCAGGTCCAGGGTGTTTCCGCACCCGGTCACGTCGATGTCCTGGCCGCGCTCGTCGAGGCGGTAGTACGCGCGGTTGTCCAGGCCACGCCACGACAGCGAGGCCCCGGTACGACCCGACTGTTCGGCGGTGTGGTTGTAGACGACGTCGAGGATGACCTCGAGACCGGCCTGGTGCAGCAGCCGGACCATGCCCTTGAACTCGTCGACCGCGCCCTGCGGGTCCTGGGTCGAGGCGTACTTGGCGTGCGGGGCGAAGAACCCCAGCGTGTTGTACCCCCAATGGTTCACCAGGCCCCGGCGCGCGACCTCGGGCTCTGAGGCGAAGGCCTGGACGGGGAGCAGCTCGACCGCCGTGGCCCCCAGCGACGTGAGGTGGTCGAGCACTGCGGGGTGGCACAGGCCGGCATACGTCCCGCGCAGGTGTTCAGGGACGTCAGGGTGCTGGCGGGTCAGGCTCCGCACGTGCGCCTCGTACACGACGGAGTCGGCCAGCGGGATGTGCGGCGGCGCGTCGTCGCCCCACTCGAAGTGCTCGTCGACGACGACACTGCGAGGCACCGACGCCACGCTGTCCAGGGCGCTCCGGACCAGGTCGTCGCCGCGAAGCCGGTCGTCGACGCGGTGGGCGAACACCTCAGGCGTCCAGCGCACCTCGCCGTCGATGGCCCGCGCATAGGGGTCGAGCAGGACCTTCGCCGGGTTGTACCGCAAGCCCTCTGCGGGCCGCCACAGCCCGTCGGCGCGGATGGCGTAGCGCTGCCCGGGAGCAACCCCGGGCAGGAACCCGAACCACGTGCCATGGGTGCGTTCGGGCAGCGGGATCCGTCGCTCCGACGACCCGTCACGGTCGTCCACGTCGTACAGGCACACCGTCACCGACTCCGCGTGCCCGGCATACACCGCGAACTCCGCGCCGCCCTCGACCATGGTCATTCCCAGCCTGGGAGGAAGGTCACGCGGAAGCACGGCGGGCGACATGGCTCTCAGCCTAGGCAGTCGTTACGGTTGGGCCCATGAGCGACCCGACGTCCCTTCCCAACTTCCCACCCTCGCCGCACGAGCACCCGTTGCGTGGCCGGGTACTGGACGCCCTTATCGACCAGGGACTGGCGCCCGACATCGACTCTGACGGTGACGTCGCGTTCACGGCCCAGGACCAGCAGCTGTTCGTGCGGTGCACCGAGGGCGACTTCCAGATCATGCGGCTGTTCGGGCAGTGGGCGATCGGCGACGCGGTGCCCGCCGACCCGCTCCGACGCCTGGCGGCCTGCAACGAGCTGACGCTGCAGCTCAACATCGTCAAGGCCGGCCTGGCCAACGACACGCTGGTCGTGACCGCGGAGCACGTCGTCACTCCGCAGTCTGACGTCACCACCCTGGTGGCGGTGTCGGTCCAGCTCGTCCTCGCGGGGGTGCAGATGTGGCACGAACGGATCATGGGCGGGTCAGACGGAGGTCCTGGCGGTCCGAGCGGTCCTGCTGACGGTTCCGGCGGTCCTGAGGCCGGCCACCCGGGTCCGCAGGGAGGCGTGGCATGAGCGAGCTCGTCAGCCTCACGGTCGAGGGTGGGATCGCCACGATCCTGCTGAACCGGCCCCCGATGAACGCCCTGAACGCCGAGGTTCAGGCGGGTCTGGCGGCCGCCGCCCACGAGGTGGGCGAGCGGCGGGACGTCTCCGCGGTGATCCTGTACGGCGGCGAGAAGGTGTTCGCGGCCGGCGCGGACATCAAGGAGATGGAGCGCATGTCCTACACGGACATGGTCGACCATGCCGGCTCTCTGCAGGACTTCACGCGCGCTATCGCCCGCATTCCCAAGCCCACCATCGCGGCGATCACCGGGTACGCCCTGGGAGGTGGCTGCGAGGTCGCGCTGGCCTGCGACTTCCGGGTCGCCGGCCGCAACGCCAAGCTGGGCCAGCCCGAGATCCTGCTCGGCATCATCCCTGGGGCGGGCGGCACGCAACGGCTTGCCCGGCTGGTCGGTCCGGCCAAGGCCAAGGACCTCATCTTCTCCGGTCGCTTCGTGTCGGCGGACGAGGCACTGGCGATCGGCCTGGTCGACGAGGTGGTCGAGGCCGAGGAGGTGTATGCCGCGGCGCGGCGTCGCATGGAGCAGTACGTCGGTGGCCCCTCCTACGCCCTGCGGGCGGCCAAGGAGGTCATCGACCGGGGGCTCGGGGTGGACCTCGACACCGCACTGGACATCGAACGCTCGCAGTTCGCGGCGCTCTTCGCCACCAAGGACCGTGAGGTCGGGATGCGCTCGTTCGTGGAGAACGGTCCCGGCAAGGCTGTCTTCGAGGGCGCCTGACCCATGCCACGCCCCAAGGCGCCCGCCACCGCCGCCGAGGTGGCCGCGGCATACCAGGACAACAAGCTCGCCCAGGTTCTGTACCACGACTGGGAGGCGCAGACCTATGACGACAAATGGTCGATCTCGTTCGACCGCCGCTGTATCGAGTACGCACGCGGCCGCTTCGAGGCGATCACGGGGTCACCCGACCCGCTGCCGTATCCGGTGGCGCTCGAGCTCGGAGCCGGCACCGGGTTCTTCTCGCTGAACCTCAAGCAGGCCGGCGTGCTGGACCAGGTCCACGTCACTGACCTGTCGCCCGGGATGGTCGAGGCTGCCCAGGCGAATGCCGAGATGCTCGGGTTCGAGGTCGAGGGCAGGGTGGCGGATGCCGAGCGAATTCCCTACGACGACAACACGTTCGACATCGTCGTCGGGCACGCGGTGATCCACCACATCCCGGACGTCGAGGCCGCGTTCGGCGAGATGCTGCGGGTGCTGAAGCCCGGCGGCCGGTTCGTCGTGGCGGGCGAGCCCACCCGGATCGGCGACTGGTACGCCCGGTGGCTTGGGCGCCTCACCTGGGCGGCGACCACCAACGTGACCCGGCTCGCGCCGCTGCGGGGGCGCTGGGCCAAGGACCAGCACCAGCTCGACGAGTCGTCGCGGGCGGCCGCGCTGGAAGCAGTCGTGGACCTGCACACCTTCGACCCCGACGAGCTGGCGCGGATGGCGCTGCGGGCCGGGGCCGTCGAGGTACGCACCCAGACCGAGGAGCTCACGGCTGCCTTCCTGGGCTGGCCGGTACGCACGTTCGAGGCGGCGGTCAAACCCGGTGCGCTGGGTTGGGACTGGGCCATGTTCGCCTACACGTCCTGGCAGCGGCTGTCGGCCGTCGACCGCGTCCTGGCCAAGGCGGTGCCGGCCCGGTTCTTCTACAACGTCGGCATCACCGGCGTGAAGCCTGGCTGAGGTGACGAGCGCAGCAGACGCGGACATGTCGCCCGCCGACCATGGCGACCACGGACCGTGGGACCTGCCACGACCGGTCGCCTGGGTGCGCTGGCTCCTGTGGGCCGGGCGCAACCGCGCCTTCACCCGCCACCACCTGTTGAGCTACCTGCGGATGGCGCGAGCCAGCGCGCGGTACCCGTCCCTGCGCTTCGAAGGCCCCTGCTTCATCGGCCCGGACGTACGGTTCGAGGTCCGCGAAGGCTACGGGCGGCTCATCGTGGGCGCCTACACCCACTTCGGAGCCCACGCGCGCGTGCGGGCCCACGAGGGCACCCTGCGGATCGGCAGCAAGTCGGTCATCGGGATCCGAACCACCATCAACTGCTGGTTGGACATCAGCATCGGCAACGCCTGCCTGTTCGGCGACGACGTCTACATCTGCGACTTCGACCATGTCACCGAGTCGCTGGAGGTCCCCGTCAAGGACCAGGGGATCGTCAAGTCCCCCGTGCGCATCGGTAACGACGTGTGGCTGGGGACCAAGGTGGTCGTCACCCGAGGCGCCGACCTCGGCGACCACTGCGTGGTGGCGGCGCTGGCTGTGGCCCGGGGGGTCTACCCGCCCCGGTCCGTGGTGGCAGGCGTCCCTGGGAAGGTGGTCAGGACCAGATCCTGAGGGGGGTCCTGACGGGGGTGGTGGGGACCCGTGCGTCCAGCCAGGGAAAGGCGCCGTCACGTGCGGCGAGCCGACGGGCCTCGGCCCGGGACTGTTCGAACCGGCCGTCCTCCACCAGCTGGGCCAGGTGGTGGAAGTCGCGGCGGTGTCCCTCGGCGCGCCGCCGTGCGTAGTCCACGGACTGCCCACGGGTCACGAGGAAGGCCCAGTCGCTGGACAGGCCGTGGAACGCCGTGACGAGCAGCTGGTCGAGGTCCGGGCGGCGGGTGCCCAGCCGTCCGGCGGCGCGTTCGCGGGCCAACAGGTCGAGCCAGCGACGCTGTATCCACTCGTTCTCGTGGGCGAGCTGCCGCACCGCCGCCCCACCCCAGACCGAGAAGTCCTTGCCAGCGCCCCAGGAGCCTGGTCCGAGCTCGAGCTCACCGGCCACGAACCCCGCAGCCAGCGCCTTCTCGAGGGTGGTGACCTCGACGCCTGCCTCACCCAGGGCCCTGACGACCAGCCCCAGGAAGGCGGGGCCTTCGTGCCACCAGTGCCCGAACAGCTCGGTGTCGTAGGCCGCGACGACCAGGGCGGGCGCCCCGGTCGCTTCAATCGCGTGGCGGAGCCGTGCGCTCACCGCGTCGACGAAGTGGGCGACATCGCGTCGTACCTGGGCCTGGGCCGCGCCGAGGTCGTACGGCCGCTTGTCGGCGCGCCCCACGTCCGGCTGGGTGATGGCCCAGAGCCGTGCGCCGGTCGACTCGTCCCTGGCGTGGAAGTCGCGGTATGCCGCGGCCGCGGGATACCCGCTGCGTGAGGACCAGATGAGGTTGGTGACGTCCAGGTCGCGCGGGACCGCGAGGACCGACGAGCCGGCCACCCGCCAGGCCCCGTGAGGATGGCCACCGGCGTCACGGACCGTCTGTTCGTCCACGATGAAGTGGGTGACCCCGGCGCCGCCGAAGGCCTCGGCCAGCTGGGGTGACCACCCGCACTCCGGCGACCAGATGCCCGTCGGGCGGTCGCCGTAGCGCCAGGTGCTGTCCCGCAGGCCCGCATCGAGGGCCGTCCCCACGAACTCGGGCTGCAGCAGGGGAAGGAACGGATGTGCCGCCGGTCCGCCCAGGAGCTCGACGGTCCCTGCTTCGCGCAGCGATCGCAGCACTGGCGACCCGCCAGCGCTCCAGCGGGTCGAGAGGAGCTCGGCGGCCCGGGCCGCCGCGGCATACTCCGCCCGGGCCCCCTCACGGTGGTGGGCCTCGGCGCTCGAGCCCAGCTCACGGGCGCGCTGTTCCCACAGACCGACCCAGGTGGTGGCGTCGCGGCGCATCTGCGGGTGGTCGAGCTGGGCCGCCAGGACGGGGGTGACCCCGAGGGTGAGGACGTCACGGTGCCCCGCCTCCGCCAGGGCGTCCAGCTCGGCCACCAGCGGGACGTAGGACTCCGCCCACGCCTGGAACAACCACTCCTCGCCGAGCGGCCAGACCCCGTGGCCCGGTAGCCAGGGCAGGTGCGAGTGCAGGACGAGGCAGAACGCTCCTGGCACGGTTGAGGTCACGAGCCACCAGTGTGCCGCAGACCTCTCACGGGGCGTCGTGTGGTGAGGTGGGTGGGTGACGCCGTTGGCAGCTGGTCGACCCCAGCCCGGCGCTGCCCTGCAGGTACCAGCGGGCCCGGGGCTTCCCGCCGGGCTGCGGATCGAGGCGGGCGAGCTCGTCGAGCGGTTCTCGCGGTCCTCGGGGCCGGGGGGCCAGGGCGTCAACACCACCGACAGCAGAGTCGAGCTCGAGTTCGATCCGGCTACCTGTGTGGCGGTCGCCGCGCTGCCCGAGGGGACGAGGACACGGTTGCTGGCTCGTCTGGAGTCCCGGCTGGTCGGTGGGCGGATCCTCGTGGTGGCCTCCGAGCACCGGGCGCAGCGCCAGAACCGGATCGCGGCCCGACAACGGCTGGTCACGCTCGTCCGCCAGGCGGCAGCGCCTGACCCGCCGTCGCGTCGAGCCACCCGGCCCACCGCGGGGTCGCGTCGCCGTCGCCTCGATAGCAAGAAGCGCCGGGCTCAGCTCAAGGCGTCCCGGCGTGCGACGGGCGACGACTGAGCCACCGCCACCAGATCCAGACAGCTGGCCTCGGGTCGGCCCAGCTCGAAGTCCTCGCAGCGGACCGACCTGACCAGCTGGGACAACCCGGGCGACCACCGCGCGGGCTCGGCCCGCTGCTGCGCGGAGGGCAGGTCGGTGTTGTCGGCCTCCCAGGCGCGCAACCGGGGGCCGTGGCTCAGCCCGTGCAAGGTCACCGTCCAGCCCGGCAGCCAGTCCGCGAGCTCGCGACCCAGCTCGTCGGCGTCGTACTCGCGGCAGTGGTAGGCGTTGGCCGGGCGCTCGCGCCGTCCCAGCCCGGGGGAGAAGGTCAGCCGGTTCGGCGTGGACAGTACGAGGGTGCCACCTGCAGCGGTCGCCCTGGCGAGCTCGCCGACGTACGCCTGCGGGGTCCAGATGTGTTCGAGCACCTGGAGGGAGACGGTGACGTCCGCGACGTGGTCGGCCACCGGCATGGCGGTCAGTCCCGCCCGCACGTATGCCGTGGTCGCGTCGCCATAGGTGCGGGCGGCGCGAGCCGTCGTGGCCGGGTCGTAGTCGAACCCGAGCACGCTCACTGCCGGCCACGCGCCCCGCAGGATCGTCGCGGCATACCCCTCCCCACAGCCGGCATCGATGACCAGGGCCGGCTCCCTGGCGACCCAACCGGCGACGGCGAGGTAGGCAGCCTCGTGCCGCCGGAACCAGTAGTTCTCGTGCCAGATGCCCGGTGCGGTTCGCTCTCCGGTGAGTGGCAGATTTCCCTGTCTCACATGCTCTTTCGCGTCGATTGCTCGGCTATCCCTCTGCGAGTCTGTTATGCACAGCGCTTGGTGTGGTGATAACCTAGCACAATGATGAGCGAATGGGAGGAGTGGACGCGAGATTGGCTGCTGTCGATCCGCCATTCGTGCGCCAAGAGCACCCTGAGCGTCTACAAGCGTGGGGTGGGTCAGTTCGCCGAATTCGTGGAGTCCGAGCGTCCCAAGGCGATGGGCGCCCTCACTCGCCGCGATG
>DASYGI010000155.1:0-4141 GCA_035999925.1 Pedococcus sp. | reverse complement strand
ACGGTGAATGCGACCGCCGCCGCGGTCTCGTCGTCCGGAAGGTCGACCACGACGTAGGCGTCGTCGTCGCCGAAGGCGAAGTAGAACGACTCCACGGTCCCGCCCATGCCGTTGACCATGCTGGCTATGGCATCGGCGCGCGACTTGGCGCCCTTTGCACGGACTCCCTTGAGGCCTTCGAGCGTGTAGTTCGCCTTAAACAGGTACTTGGACATGTCAGCCGCTTTCCGTGTGTCGGCCCCCCGGCTGACCTCTCACGGTAGGGCGGCATCCGATACGGCTCCATAGCCCGATCGGGCCATCGCCGGAACCGGACACGTTGTCCCAAGCGCGTTGCCGTCATCGGCGACATCATCCGGTGGCTCGTCGCATAGCAGCCATACGGACACCGGTGGCCCTTGGGGTCTTGAGGGGCCTGTGGGGCATCCAAGGTCCGTCCTCCAGGGGAACCAGCAGAGTCTCCAGGCCGTCCTGGATGCCGCTCACGTCTGAACGGTTGGGGTTCAGTCCTGATCGCGTGATGTCGGCCCCGTGGCCCACGTCACTGATGGCTGCCGCCGGCGCTCAGGTCCGGAAGCCGGCGTGGACGTGGTCGTGTTGGGGTCATCGCTGAACGACGATCCCCTCAGCAGGACCGGATTAGCGAGGTTGTTCGAACCGACTCAGGCGGCGGCCCCTGGTTGCCCACGGCCGCTCCCCCGCCATCGAGGCGAAGTAGAAGTCCGTGGTCTTGTTCTCCTGCAGGAACACCACAATCCGCGACACCGCCATGGTTCGCGCCTTCCCACGGGGCGGCGATTACCGGTCGAGACGAGAACGCGGGATAGGGAAGTTCCGTGCGCTGTCAGGCCCAAACGGTGCGTCCGCCTCGTCGGTGTCGGCCAGCGGAAGGCTCCGTCCACTGAGAGTTGACGCTGCGCCCAGGGCGGACGCAGTCACCGGCGCTAGCTGGCCGGGGCCGCAGATCTCCACGAAGGCGGTGCGCAGGCTCTGCCCGGCCTCGCTGAGATTGCCGTTGACAACGGGCCTCCAGAGTCCCCGTGATCAGCTGTGGAACAGCGTGCCGGACGCCAGCGTCAGCACCATGGCCAGGACCCCGATCGACACAGAGCGGATCAGGGTGCGCCACACATTGGTCCCACCCGCGGCGGCGAGGACCAGCGAGGTGACCGTCAACGACACGATCACGGCGAGGAAGATGACCCAGACCCTCCATGCATTGGGGGCCAACGCGACGGACAGCATCGGCACGAGGGATCCCAACCCGAAGGCGAGCCCGGCCGCGACGCCACTGACGATGGGGGAAGGCAGTGGGTCTCCGAGAACCAGTCCGTGCTCGGCTTCGAGGTGGGCTGCCAGCGCGTTCCGCCGGGAGAGCGCCTGCGCGACCTCGTGGGCCAGCCGCGATGACAGCCCTCGACGCTGGTAAAGCTCGACCAGCTCGGCCATCTCCTGCTCCGGGGAGAGACTCAGCTGACGCTGCTCCTCCTCGAGGATGGCCAGGCGCGCGTCGAGTTCGGCGGCTTCCTCGCCGTACTTCGCACCGCCGAGGGCGATCCCGCCGCCGACAATCGCGGAGAACCCGGCGATGAGGATCGTCTTCGCACTAGCCCCCGCGCCGGCCAGCCCCTCGACGACCCCGGCGGTGACGATGATCCCATCGTTGACCTCGACCAGCATCGAGCGCAGCCACGCTGCGTCATAGCCGCGGCCCGCGATGGGGGCCAGTCGTGGCCCGACCCAGCTCATCGGGTCGATCGGCCCAGCGCTGCGACGAGATCGGCGTGGTCGGCCTCGTTTCTGTCGGCGTAGCTCGCGGCGAACACGGTCATCGCCGTCGTGAAGGCGGGGCTCCGGCCCAGGTAGGCATCGATCGCCGTGGGATCGCCCGACCGGGCATGAGCCTTGGCCAGAGCGGCTCCGCAGGCGGCGGCGAAATCGGCGAGGATCGGCCGGAGCAGGTTGCCGTCGGGGATGACCTTCATGTCGCGGAACTGGCGCACATAGAAGTCGGCACCGGCGAAGCGGGTCCAGCCGGCGAACATGTCGCTGGCGCTCTGGATCAGGCGTTTGCCGTTGATCACCCGCTCGGCATGGTTGCCGTAGGGGCTCGGCCCCAGGTGCTTCTCATAGACCGAAGGTCCGGCCTGCTTGACCTGCAGGAAGAGTGGCTCGTCCCGCGGCCCGCTCAACAGGACCAGGTAGACCTGCATCCCGACACTGCCGACGCCGACGACCTGCCGAACCGTATCGACATGGGTGAAGTTGCTCAGGCAGACCTGACGGTCCGGCAGCAGGGTCTGCCGGTACTGCTCGTAGATCTGATGGGCGATGTCGACCTGCACAGGCTCCGGAAGGTGGGTCGTCCGCGGTGGCTCCTCCCGAATCCTGAGCTGACCGTCCACGCGCTCGACCAGCCGATCGAAGGCCCCCTGGCTAGTGCGCTTTCGGGCCTTCTTGGCAATGTGCTCGCGGGCCGGTTCGCGAGCCCGGCCTGGAAAGTAGCCGACCAGCTCCTCGACGTGAATCGCGTCATACCAGATCTCCAGCTGGCCGGCCGTCGCGTACCGGCGCATCCGCTTGCGGTATTCGCCGACACAGGTGCGCACCGCGTCCAGACCGACCTCGTCGGGACACCCGTTCTCCCGGGCGATCACCACGAGACTGGTCGCCAAGCGCTTGATATCCCACTCGAACGGTCCGGCCAGCGTCTCGTCGAAGTCGCGCAGAGCGAAGGCCAGGTTGCGCTCGGGGGTAGCCCACAGACCGAAGTTGAGCACGTGCGCGTCACCGGACATCTGCACCGTCAGTCCCGTGTGGGCGTGCCCAGCCATATCCGCCGCCATCACGGCGGCGGCACCCCGGAAGTAGCTCCAAGGGGACAACGCCATCCGCTCATAGCGCAGCGGCAGCAGTGCCCGCACCCGGATCGGCTCCTGCGCACGTAGCTGTGCCAGCGCCGGCGTGCCATCGGGCGTGCGCTGCCACCGTCCCTGCTGCGTTCTCGGCACGATCCTGCGCGACGCCCGGCCGACCGCCCGCCGGTCGGCATGGGGCAGTCGCGCGCCGTTGACCATGTGCCGACCTGGTTGCCTGTTCGGAAGTTCTGCTGGCAAGTCGGTGCTCACCTCCGCTCTCGCACCGAGGCACGCGCGGATTGCGTTCCCCCGAAGTAGTGGACTTGGGGGTTGATCCTCGGTGCCTACCCGCCGCTGTCGATCGCGGCGATGGGTCCAGTATCCCTAGTGGGTTTGGGGAGTGGTATCGAGGTTACGGCGAGGTGGCTGCGGTCGCTGTGACGGCACCGGTCGATCGCCGCCTGACGGTGGCTGGATCCTTCGAGCAATCGGCTTCTTCGCCGGGGGCGGCCCCTTCGGCCGCCCGGCGCGAGCTGTCAGTGCCGCGGAGCGTCAACGTGTTATCGGGGTCGCGGTTGCATCCAACGAACCGCTGACCGCCGTCGTCGGTGATCGGTAGAAAGCGCCGACATCGGCATGCAGATCAGTGGGTCGCCTGTGCGCTCATAGTGGGCCGGTGTGCAGCACCGCTGCGACCACGCCCTATCAGGGCGAAGTGCCGCAGGTCGTTCGATAGCCGCGACACGGTGAGCAAAGAAAATGATGGTCGGCTTCGTCCACACTCCCGGGTTCCTGCGCGCCGTTGAGGTCGTCGGTGGGTGTGGCCGGACGGTCGCCCACGAAGTTCCAGCTCGATCCCTGCGGTGGTCTGATGGTCTTGGCTGTGCGGGGGCGTCCTCCGTGGCGTTGGCAGCCGCCTCGGAGGCGTCGTGCTGGACGGCGGTCGGAGACGTGGTGCCAGAGCAGATCGGACTATTCCAGCAGTCCGCCACGCGGCAACCCGAGTCGACCACTGCTGTCGCGGCCAGTATCGCGGAGAGGTCGACGGGGGTGTCGTTCCGTCTGGGTTGGGAGATCGTGTTGGTCACGGCGTACCACCGGATTCGGGGATGCTGTCGTGAAGGCGGCACACGTTCCGCTCGGGACGGAAAGGATGAACCATGGACAAGAGGTTGCTGGCTCAGTTGAATGACGCCGATCTGTTGCTCTGGCGTGAGACCGAGCGGGAGGCAATCGCCCCGCTCGACGAGGACGGGGTCTCCGAGCTGCATGACCGGATCCGT
>DASYGI010000154.1:0-6436 GCA_035999925.1 Pedococcus sp. | reverse complement strand
AGCAACACCCTGATGGCCGCACTGCTGGTCCACGACCTTCGTACCGCTACACCCGAGCCGACCGCACCCTGGCGCGAGGAAGCGCGCAACGCGGTCCATGGCGGCCTGTGGCGCACGCCCTACGCGCCACGCAGCGCGCTGGGCCTCGCCGTCCTGATCGGGCTGGGTTCTGCCCGGACCTGACCCCACCGCGAGGCGGGCGGACGAGATCTCGGGTGGTCACGCCCCGCTTCCGTTCGGGTTCGCCGGCACACCCTGAACGGGCGCCTGCCCGCCGACTCCGCCAGCGCCGCCCGGACCGCCCGGACCGGGGCCACCACGCTGGAACTGTCCCTGGTCGGACTGCGCCGAACCGACCGGCACCCTCGTGGCTGCAGCGGCCGCGCCGGCCCCCGAGATTCCAATGGCCAGGGCCGCCGCGATCGCCGTCTTCCGGCCGCTCCAGCTGGGTGGGTTGAGGGCGGGAGCGGTCGCCGCCGGGACCGGATCGTCAAGGGTGTGATCGTCACGGGTGTGGGAGCTGTTGCTCATCGAGGCCTCCGAAGGATGGTGGGGTCATGGGACCCAGCCTCGGCGCACCCCCTGTGGGCGTCCTGTGGTCTCCGTATCCGCTCTCTGAGCGATCGACCACAGAGGGCTCACAGGAAGCCCACAGCCCACCAGGGGCGCGCACACAAGGTTCTCGGTGTTTCCTAGGGACATGAGCACGCAGCAGTCCACGTCAGCCAAGCTCCAGCGCCTCGACGGCTCCCCCGTGCGGGTGCTGGTCGTGGACGACGAGAGCAACTTGACCGAACTCCTCAGCATGGCCCTGCGCTACGAGGGGTGGGAGGTCCGCACGGCCAGCAACGGCGCCTCCGCCGTCCGGGCCGCGCGCGACTTCCAGCCCGACGCGGTCGCCCTCGACATGATGCTGCCGGACTTCGACGGACTCGAGGTGCTGCGCCGGATGCGCGGCGACAACCCCAACGTGCCGGTGCTGTTCCTGACCGCGAAGGACGCCGTGGAGGACCGGGTGGCGGGCCTGACCGCCGGAGGCGACGACTACGTCACCAAGCCGTTCAGCCTCGAGGAGGTCGTCGCCCGGCTGCGCGCCCTCATGCGGCGCACCGCCGTCGTCGCCGACGACGCATCCTCGATGCTGGTCGTCGGCAACCTCACCATGGACGAGGACAGTCACGAGGTGACCAGGTCCGGCGACCAGATCCAGCTCACCGCAACAGAGTTCGAGCTGCTGCGCTACCTCATGCGCAACCCCAAGCGGGTGCTGTCCAAGGCGCAGATCCTCGACCGGGTCTGGAACTACGACTTCGGTGGCCAAGCCAACGTCGTCGAGCTGTACATCTCCTACCTGCGCAAGAAGGTCGACGCGGGACGTGACCCGATGATCCACACGATGCGCGGCGTGGGGTACGTCCTCAAGCCGGCGCCATGAGCGCACCCGCCACCAACCGCGTCCGGGACGGTCTGCGGCCCTCGCGCTGGTCACTCTCGACCAAGCTCGTGGCGGCTGTCGTCGGACTGTTCCTGGCTGTCACGCTGACTACCTCGGCGCTTACTGTCGTCCTGCTCCACCAGCACCTCGTCCAACAGCTCGACCAGGACGTCCAGGCCACCGTGCTTCGAGCGGGCGGCGGGGGACCTCGGGGACCCGGCGATGGCTCCGGCCCCGGTGGCGGGATCACCCCACCCGGAGGTCTCGGCGAGTCACTGCGACTGATCATCTCCGCGGACGGCACCACGACCAGCCACGTCGAGCACGAGCGCACGCTGACGACCCTGACGAACGGGCAGATCGCGCAGCTCAATGCCGCGGGCATCGGTCAGACCCCCAAGACCGTCGAGGTCAACGGGCTCGGCCCCTACCGGGTCGCGGCCATGCGTGAAGCCGACGGCGATCTCGTGATCGCCGGACTGCCCCTGGCCGGCGTGACCGAGACGGTCAGCCAGATGATCATCCTGGTGACGGGTGGCACCATTGCCGGCTTCATCCTGGTGACCGTCGGCGGCTTCTGGCTGGTGCGGCGGAACCTCGCCCCCCTGCAGCGGGTGGCGCACACCGCGACGCAGGTCGCCAAGCTCCGGCTCGACACCGGTGACGTCGCGCTGGCCCAACGCGTGGCCGCCGTCGACGCCGACCCCCACACCGAGGTCGGCCAGGTCGGCCTTGCCCTGAACAACATGCTGGACAACGTCGAAGGCGCCCTCCAGGCCCGGCACGACTCAGAGCAGAGGGTGCGCCAGTTCGTTGCCGACGCCTCCCATGAGCTGCGCACGCCCCTGGCGTCCATCCGCGGGTATGCCGAGCTGTCCCGCCGCGAGCGCGAGCCGGTGCCCTCGTCGATAACCCATGCCCTCACCCGTGTCGAGTCCGAAGCCCTCCGGATGCAGGGCCTGGTCGAGGACCTGCTGCTGCTCGCACGACTGGACGCCGGGCGCCCACTGGACCGCGAACCAGTCGACCTGTCGCTGCTGGCCATGGACGCGGTGAGTGACGCGCACGCTGCCGCGCCGGACCACCGCTGGGAGCTCGACCTTCCCGAGGAGCCGATCGAGGTCAGCGGCGACCATGCGCGACTGCACCAGGTGGTCGCCAACCTGCTCGCGAACGCGCGCACCCACACGCCACCTGGCACCCGCGTCACGACAGCTATCAAGACCGAGGGGCCGTGGGTCCGGGTCAGCGTGACCGACGACGGCCCGGGGGTGCCAAAGGCGTTGCAACGCAACGTCTTCCAACGGTTCACCCGCGGCGACGACTCGCGGAACCGAGCGGCTGGCTCGACCGGGCTCGGCCTGAGCATCGTCGATGCCGTCGCGCGGTCGCACGGCGGGACCGTGCAGCTCCAGAGCGCCCCCGGCGACACCACCTTCACGGTTCTGCTGCCCGCCGGCTGACGACGCGTCAGCTCACCAGGCGGCACATCGGCGCGCAGTCAGGGCTCATCACCGCGCCTCAGGGAGGTCACAGTGACCCCACAGCGCCGGGCCTGACGGTGGTGGACATGGACACGACCACCCTCCCCCGCACCGCGACAGCCAGCGTGCCCGGCACGACCGCTGTCCCACCAGACCTGGCCGCCCCAGCCCCTGCGACCCAGCCGCCCGCCTCTTGGGCACGGCGAGTGTGGCGTGGCCCCCAAGGCGACCCCTCCTGGGCTCGCCCGGCACTACTCGGCCTGCTCCTCGCCACCGCGGTGCTGTACTTCTACAACCTCACCTCGAGCGGCTACGCCAACTCGTTCTACTCGGCCGCGGTCCAGGCTGGCAGCGCCAGCTGGAAGGCGTTCCTCTACGGGTCCTCCGATGCGGGCAACTCCATCACCGTCGACAAGCCCCCGGCCTCCCTGTGGTTCATGGCACTGTCGGTGCGCGCCTTCGGGCTGAGCTCGTTCAGCATCCTCATGCCAGAGGTGCTGATGGGCATGGCCACGGTGGGCGTCGTGTACGCCACGGTCAAGCGCCAGTTCGGGGCCGCCGCAGGTCTCCTGGGCGGCCTGGTCATGGCGCTGACCCCCGTGGCCGTGCTGATGTTTCGCTTCAACAACCCCGACGCCCTCCTCGTGCTGCTCATGGCCCTGGGGGCGTGGGCGACCATGAAGTCCATCGAGCAGGGCAGCGCCAGGTGGTTCGCCATCGTGGGCGTCTTCATCGGACTGGGCTTCCTCACCAAGGCCCTGCAGGTCTTCCTGGTCGTCCCCGCCTTCGGGCTGGCCTATGTGCTGTTCGCCGACACCACCCTCCGTCGCCGCATCACCGGCGCCCTGCTCGGCGCTGGCGCCATGGTCCTCAGCGCGGGGTGGTGGGTCGCCATCGTCCAGCTCGTCCCGGCCAACATGCGGCCCTACATCGGTGGGTCCCAGGACAACTCGTTCCTGTCCGTCACGTTCGGCTACAACGGCCTCGGGCGCATCAGTGGCAACGAGACCGGCTCCGTCGGTGGAGGCAACGGGTGGGGAACCCCCGGACTGTTGCGGATGTTCTCGAGCTCCGTCGGCGGTCAGATCTCCTGGCTGCTGCCAGCGGCCGGCATCCTGCTCGTGGTGGGGGTCCTGCTGCGCGGACGGCCGCCACGCACTGACCTGCGCCGCGCGGCATACGTGGTCTGGGGCGGTTGGCTCCTCGTCACGATGGTGACGTTCTCGTTCATGGCCGGCATCTTCCACGAGTACTACACGGTCGCACTGGCTCCGGCGATCGCCGCGGTCGTCGCCATGGGCGCCAAGGAGGCCTGGGAGCACCGCGCCTCGCGGCTCGGCTCGGTCACGCTGGCTGCTGCCATCGCCGCTACCTCGGCCTGGTCGTTCCTGCTGCTCTCGCGCACGGACTGGCAGAACTGGTTGCGAGTGGCGGTGCTCGTGCTCGGCGTGGCCAGTGCGCTGCTCATGCTGGCCATCACCCAGCTGCACCGTCACTGCGTGCCCGCAGTCGTGGTCACGGCCGTAGTCGCCATGCTGGCCGGCCCGGCCGCCTACAGCCTCCAGACCGTCAGCACCGGCCACACCGGCTCCATCGTCACGGCAGGTCCCTCCACGGGCCGTGGCGGCCCCGGTGGTGCCGGCGGGTTCGCGGGTGGCCCCGCCCGTAGCTTCGCCGGAGGTATGCCGGGTGGCCCCGCAGGCGGCCTCGCCAGTGGCGTCCAGGGGGCACCCACCCCGGGGCAGGCGTCCACCGGTGGGGGGCTCGGCGGACTGCTCGATGCCTCCACGCCCAATACCGAGGTCACCACTGCCCTGTCTGCCAACTCCAGCGCGTACCGCTGGGTTGCCGCCGCCATCGGCTCCCAGAACGCGGCCGGGCTCCAGCTCGGGACCGGCCTGCCGGTCATGGCTATCGGTGGCTTCAACGGCAGCGACCCGTCGCCGACGCTGGCCCAGTTCGAGACCTACGTCGCCGCCGGCCAGATCCACTACTTCGCGGCCGGCGCAAACGGCGCCCGCCAGGGTGTGGCTGGTCCGGGTGGCGGATCTGGCACCAGCTCGCAGATCTCGACGTGGGTGCAGGCCAACTTCACGCAGGTGACGATCGGCGGGACGACGTTCTACGACCTGACCAGGCCACTGGCGGGAACGTCCGCCGTCACCTCGGCCACCACTCAGAACACCTGAGACAGCATCATGAGCTGCGCGAGCTTCCCGGTCCTCGACGTGGTGGTCCCCGTCCACAACGAGCAGCACACAGTGGCGGCCTGTGTCCGGCAGCTGCACGCGCATCTGGTGGCGACGTTCCCGTACCCGTTCCGGATCACCGTGGCGGACAACGCCAGCTCCGACGCGACTGCCTTGGTCGCGTCGGAGCTGGCGGCCACGATGCCCGGCGTGGAGGTGGCCCGGCTGACCCAGAAGGGTCGCGGCCGGGCGCTCAAACAGGTGTGGCTCGCCTCGGACGCGCCGATCCTGGCGTACGTGGATGTCGACCTGTCGACAGACCTCGACGCCCTGTGGCCGTTGCTGGCACCGCTGATGTCCGGGCACTCCGACCTGGCCATCGGGTCGCGGCTGGCTCGCGGTTCACGGGTGGTCCGCGGAGCCAGACGAGAGGTGATCTCGCGCTGCTACAACCTCCTGTTGCGCGGGGCGCTGGGCGCGAGGTTCTCTGATGCGCAATGCGGCTTCAAGGCCATCCGGGCCGATGTCGCGGCTGACCTGCTCCCACTGGTCGAGGACCCAACCTGGTTCTTCGACACCGAGCTGCTGGTGCTCGCGGAGCGTTCAGGGCTGCGCATCCACGAGGTTCCCGTCGACTGGTTCGACGATCCTGACTCGCGGGTCGACCTGGTGGCCACCGCGCTGGACGACCTGCGTGGGGTCTGGCGGCTGCGCAGGTCCCTCGCCTCCGGCCGCCTTCCGGTCGCAGAGCTGGCCGCCAGGATCGGCCGGCACAGTCCCGGCACCGGGACCGGGCGACAGCTGCGACGGTTCGCTGCCGTGGGCGTGCTCAGCACCGCCGTCCACCTCGGGTTGTTCGCGGCGCTCACGGTGCCGACTGGCTCACGACAGACCGCGAACCTGGTCGGGCTGCTCCTCGCCACGATCGCCAACACGGCCCTCAACCGACGTTGGACCTTCGGGTTGCGCGGGACCGGTCACGCGAGGCACCAGCTGCAGGGGTTGCTCGTGTTCGCCGTGACCTGGCTGATGACGGCCGGCGCGCTGGAGGCCCTGCACGCCACGGTGGCCGCCCCTTCGACGGCCCTGGCGACGACGGTGGTCGCCGTAGCGACGGGGCTCTCGACGATCCTGCGGTTCGTCGCCATGCGGACGTGGATGTTCCGCGTTCCTCAGAGCTCGTCGATCGTTCCTCAGAGCTCGTTGATGACGAACGTGCCCGCGTCGTCCTCGAACACGACGATCCCTGTCCAGTCGAAGCCGTCGACGGAGCCCTTGCAGACCGTCACCAACCCCTGACCCACCTGCGAGCGATCCGGGCAGGTGAT
>DASYGI010000153.1:0-16926 GCA_035999925.1 Pedococcus sp. | reverse complement strand
CTCGGCATCCCCAAGATCATGGTGTCCGACGGCCCCCATGGACTGCGAGCCCAACCCGGGGACGGGGACCACGTCGGGCTTGCTGGGTCGCTGCCGGCGACGTGCTTCCCGACCGCGTCGGCGATCGCGTCGAGCTGGAACCCGGAACTGCTGCGCCGGGTCGGGGTGGCGTTGGGACGAGAGGCGCGAGCCTGCAACCTGTCCGTCATTCTCGGCCCGGGGATCAACATGAAGCGCTCGCCGCTGTGCGGGCGGAACTTCGAGTACCTCTCCGAGGACCCCTACCTGGCCGGCGAGCTCGCCGTGGGCATCATCGACGGAATCCAGTCCCAGGGCGTCGGCACGTCGGTCAAGCACTACGCGGCGAACAACCAGGAGGCCGACCGGCTCCGCGTGGACGCGCAGGTCGACGAACGAGCCCTGCGGGAGATCTACTTTCCGGCCTTCGAGCGGGTGGTCAAGGCGGCGCAGCCGTGGACGGTGATGTGCTCATACAACAGGGTCAACGGTGTGTCCTCGTCCGAGAACACCTGGCTCCTGACCACCGTCCTGCGCGAGGAGTGGGGCTTCCGGGGGGTAGTCGTCTCCGACTGGGGAGCCGTGTACCACCGGGTACCCGCACTGCTCGCCGGGCTGGACCTGGAGATGCCGCCGGCGTTGGGGCGAAGTCCTGAGTCGGTCGTCGCCGCCGTGAAGTCCGGGGAGGTGCCCGTCGACGTCCTCGACACCCGGGTCCGGGCGATGCTGGAGCTGGTCGCCAAGGGCATGCCCGTGCTGGAGATCGACGAGTCGTTCGACCAGGAGGTTCAGGACGAGCACCACGCGCTGGCCCGCGAGGCCGCCGCCGAGTCGGTGGTGCTGCTGGCCAACGATGGCACACTCCCACTGGCCCCCGGCACCAGCATCGCCGTTGTCGGCGAGTTTGCCCGCACTCCGCGGTTCCAGGGTGCCGGGTCCTCGCAGGTCAACCCGACCCGCGTCGACACGATCCTGGACGAGCTCACCTCGGTGTACGGAGACATCCCCTTCGCCGCGGGCTTCGGGATCGGCGACACCGCTGACGACGAGACTCTGCTCGCCGAGGCCGTCAATGCCGCCACCTCCGCCGACACCGTCGTCATGGTGATCGGGCTGCCCGGTGCCGACGAGTCCGAGGGCTTCGACCGCACCCACATGAACCTGCCCGCCAACCAGCTGACGGCCCTCAAATCGGTGGCCGGCGCCAACCCCAACGTCGTCGTCGTCCTCGTGAACGGATCCACGGTCGTCCTCGGCGACGTCCGTCCCTACGCGGTGGCGTTGGTCGAAGCCTGGCTCGGCGGTCAGGCTGCCGGGGCCGCGATCGTCGACGTCCTCACCGGCCGGGTCAACCCGTCCGGACGGCTGGCCGAGAGCATCCCGCACCGGCTCGAGGACAACTCCTCCTACCTGAACTTCCCCGGTGACTCCCAGGTCGTCCGGTACGGCGAGGGTCTCTACATCGGGTACCGCGGGTACGACAAGACCAGTACGGACGTGGCGTTCCCGTTCGGGTTCGGCCTGTCGTACACGACGTTCGAGCTGTCCGACCTGACCGTCGCGACGTCGGGTTCGGTCGTTGACGGGAGTCTCGCGGCCACCGTGTCCGTCACCGTGGCCAACACCGGCTCCGTGGCGGGATCCGAGGTCGTTCAGGTCTATGTCCGCGACGACGAGTCGACCGTCGGACGGCCCGTTCGAGAGCTGAAGGGCTTCGCCAAGGTTCGGGTGAGTCCCGGCGGGTCGGAGAAGGTCATCATCGAGCTCGACCAACGAGCTTTCTCGTACTGGTCGGTCCCCCACCGCTCTTGGGTCGTCGAGCCGGGAGCGTTCACCATCGAGGTGGGAAGGAGCTCGCGGGACCTGCCCTTGGCGCGGACGGTCACGGTCGACGGCCCGTCCGTGTCGCCACCGCTGACCAAGGACTCCACCCTGCACGAGTGGATGGCCGATCCCGTCGGCCGTCAGCTCCTCGCTGAGGCCGTCGCCGCGGGCCAGCCGGCCGCCGTGATGGACGCCGAGCTCTTGAGCGTGGTTGGCACCATGCCGATGAGCACGCTCGCCAACTTCGGCGGAATGAGCCTCGACCACCAGGCATTGGACCAGGTTTCCGCCGCATGGCGGGAGCGAAGCCAGCAGGACCAGGGAGGGTCACAACCGGAGCCGAGTCACGTCTAGGTCGGGCCCGGTTGGGGTCGGCCTGATCGGCGCCGGACGTGGCCGACGTCCTGGTCATGGGGCTGCACCAGATGAGCCCCAAGGACGAGCGGTTCGAGGCCAAGACCACGGTGCTCATCGAGAACGTGACGCACCACATGGACGAGGAGGAGCAGGACTGGTTCCCGAAGGTGCGCGAAGGACTCGGTCGCCGACAGCTGCAGGAGCTCGGCGAGAAGCTGCTCGCCGCGAAGAAGCAGGCCCCCACCTCGCCGGCGTCGCCCAGTGCCCTCAAGAAGGCCATCGACGCGGTCGTCGCCTAGGTCGACACGCCCGCGTAAGCCTTGGAAGGTCACGCGCGGGTCCTCGGCGGCATCTCAAGGCGCAGCACGCAGGTCAAAGTCAGGTCGGAAGACGGCGACGCCTACGCAGGTGTAGCAGGCCGACCGGTTGGGCATTCACCGGACATGAGTACCCAGGACCTGGACAGCCCGACCGACCTCCCCTCGTCGAGTCTTCGAGACGTGGTGAAACGAGCCCGGGCGGAGTTCCGACGCGACCACCTCACCGACCTCGCCGCCGGCCTCACCTACTACGCCACCCTGTCGGCGGTCCCTGCGCTCATCGTCCTCGTCGCCGCCCTCGGTCTCCTCGGCCCTGACACCACGAGGCAGGTCACCGAACAAGTCCAGTCCATCGCGCCAGGGAGCAGCGCCGACCTCGTGTCGAACCTCATCGGACAGGCCCAGAGCAACCGGACCGGCGCGGGCATCGGCGCCGTCATCGGGATCCTCGTGGCACTGTGGTCGGCGTCCGGGTACGTGGCCGCGTTCATGCGCGCCTCCAACGTCATCTACGACATCGGCGAGGGCCGACCGATCTGGAAGACCCTGCCGATCCGGATCGGGCTGACCGTGCTCGCTGTCGTGGTCATCGTCGTCGCAGTGATCATCGCCGTGGTCAGCGGCCCGGTCGCCCAGCAGGTCGGCGACGCCATCGGGGTCGGCGACACGACCGTGCTGGTCTGGAACATCATCAAGTGGCCGATCCTCGTGGTGATCGTGTCGGTGTTCCTCGCGGTGATGTTCTGGGCCAGCCCCAACGCCAAACAGGCGGGCATCAAGTGGGTCAGCCCAGGCGGCGGCATCGCCGTCCTCATCTGGCTCGGCGCCTCGGCCATCTTCGCGCTCTACGTCGCCCACTTCGCCTCCTACGACAAGACCTACGGGTCCATGGCCGGCGTCGTCATCTTCCTGGTCTGGCTGTGGATCACCAACATCGCCCTCCTCCTCGGCGCGGAGGTAAACGCCGAGCTCGAACACGGCAAGGCGATCTCCGAGGGCCTGCCGCCGGACGTCCAGCCATTCGCCGAGGCCCGCGACACCCGCAAGCTGGACGACGAAGAGACCGCCGCCGTCGAGGCCGCAGCCGAGCACAGGTCCCACCATGGGGAATGACCAGCCGTACCCCCGTCTCCTACCCGGAAGCGAGGCGTCCGTCGGAGGTTGATACCTGCCGTTGTCCACCTGGTAGTTCCCCATAAGGATTCCGACCGCTTCGGCGATACGGCGGTTTTGCGAGGGCCTCATCCCGCTGAACTGTGTGGTCGTGGACCGCGGCTTTGGCCAGGGCGACAGACGCGTGGTCGACCAAGACCGCCCGAGGTCTTCGGCTCGCGTCACGTCGCCAGGCTGGGCGAGACGCGCCCGGCCGCTGTCTCGTCAGTCCTGCCCTCTCAGGTGTGGCCCTGCTGGTCGATCGTCGGCGACCACCAGGCTGGCGCCTTCTCGCGCGAACGTGCCAGCGGTGGCACGGCCGATGCCTCCGCCGGGCCGGACACGAACGCGACCTTGCCGGCGAACCGTCGGGTCTGGTCTTGCATTTACCGGGCCGTTCCAGAACTTCGTCACGCCCGAGGGCTCCGCCATCGTCTCGCTTGGTTAGCCAGTTGCGCTTGGACTTGCTAGGTCTGGTCATGGACCTGGCGCCGGGGAACCGCGAATTGACCCCGGTGCCCGGTGCACGGCAACCTGCTGGTCGCGCGCTGGCTCGACCGGGGCGGTCCGGTGGATGGGCGTTGCCGCTGCTGAACTGTCTGCTGACCGGTCTTGGCCGCTGGCCCCGGCGACCCGCACCCCAGGCAGACGGCCTCGCCGACCGGGGGGTTGGTGAGGCGCTGCTGTTGTTGGCGATGCTGCCGGCGGCGCCCATCGCCGTCTTCCGGGTTACGAGTGCTGACCGCCGAGGGAGCTGACGGCTTTCGCGATCACCAGGAGGGAGGTGAGTAGCGCTGCGGTGGCTTCGAGGCTCATCAGGGCCTTGGCTCGCGTCGACAGGGGCATGGTGTCGGTGGGGCTGAACGCGCTGGAGTTGGTGATGGATACGTAGAGGTAGTCGATGAAGGTGGGGATCCAGCCGCTGCTTTTGCTGGCGCCGGTGGCTACCTCGACGACGGCGTCGTCGTTTTCGTCTTGGGAGAACCGCCAGTCGGCTGGGGGAAGGCGGTCGCGTCGTTCGGTTCGCCGGCGGACGGGTCCGCCTCGGTCGAGCTCCCAGTAGAGGAGCCCGAACCCGATGACGTTGGTGAGCCAGACCTGCATGGCGGCCAGGAGCAGGCCTGGTCCTTCGGATGTGCTGCTGAGGGCGGAGATGAGCATCCCGAGGGCGGCGAGGTTGGCGACGATGACGAGGCCGGCGAGGGTGACGGAGGCCCATCTGGACCAGCGGGTTTGGCGGCGCATGCGCCACGGGTTGGTCGCGGTCAGGGCGACCAGCAGGGCGAGCTCGAGGAGGGGAATGACCAGTCGTGGTCCGATCAGCAGTGACTGCGGGAGCAGCGCGTACGCGACGATCGCGACGAGAACGGCGATGACCGGCGGGAGGCGATGCTCACCGTTGGCGGTGCGTCGGTGGGTCAGCTCCTGGTCGAGCGGGTCGTCGCCGGCCATCAGGGCCTGCAACTTTCGTGGTCAGGGGCGGCCACGGTCCGGCCGTTCCTGCTGCTGAGGCGCCACGACGTAGCGGGGGTCCTGGGTGGAGGCGACGCCGGCGGAGAAGATCCCGAACCTGGTGCAGGCGCTGGCCGCCAGGAGCGCAGCGCCGCCGAGCCGGGCTGCGAGCGGCAGTCGCGTCCCGACCACGGTGAGGGCCGATCCGGTGACCGTGAGTACACGAGCGGTCTTCAGCAGCCTGCCGGCCGGTCCCTGCCGGAAGCAGTCACCGGCTAGGCCGGCAGCTGCGGTCATTTGATGGGCGGCGACCGTCTCGGTGGCGGCACCGATCAGCGCCACTCTCCGGGCCGGGCCAGTCTGGGCCGACGGCGCCAGCAGTAGCGCGAGGCCTCCGGCGGCGCTGGCTGCGGAACCGGCGAAGACGAACGGCAGCACCCGGTGGGGGGCGTGCCACGCCGGGACCGCGGTGTCGGCGAGAAGCACTGCGGTGTAGGACGCGACGACCGGTCCCAGCCCGGCAGCGCCGGCCGTCGCGAGCGTCTTCACGGTTGGCAGGCGGCCGCTGAGATCGAGGGTGGCCGCGCCGATGGCCATCGGCGCGTAGCAGGTCAGCACCCATGAGCCCACGCTCATCGGGGAGGTGGGCTTGGCGACCCGGAGCATGTTGACGAACCGAGTCGGCTTTCCCAGGTCGTGGACGAGAGCGACGAGGGACAGCGAGATGGCGGCGGCAGCGCCGGCCCGGCAGACCCGGGCCAGTTCGGGACGGCGTGTCGCCTCGGCTCCGGCGGCCAGCACCGATGACGCCCCGGCGAGCCCGCCGAGGAAGAGGTACCCGGCGATGTCGAGGGCCTGCCAGGTCGGTTCTTTCAGGATCGGGCGCCCGTAGTAGGACTCGAAGGACGCCTTCGGCACCATGAGCTGTTCACCGCGCCGGCGCCGTCGTCGTCCCGAGCCGGGGTCCGACAGTGGAGGCTGAGGTTCGCCCAGCGGGGTGTCCCGGCTGGGTCGCTGACCAGCGGCGCGGGAGGCGGAGACCGCGTGGCCGGCGTCGGCGCTCATCGGGTGCCGCCGATGACGGCCACGGCACCGGCGGCCAGGAGGCCGACCGCGGCGACCGCGGCCCGGCGCCACATGGCCGGGAGGTCCCGGGTGGTGACGACGGGGTCCGGGGGTAGCCCGTACGCCTGAGGTTGGTCGAGCAGGAGGAAGAACGCGCCGGCGCCCCCGACACCGTCGTTCGGGTCGTCGCCGTACAGCCGCGCTTCGGTCGTGCCGGCATCGTGCAGGGCCTGGACCCGTTGGTGGGCGCGCTCGCGCAGCTCATCGAGGTCACCGAACTGGATCGACTGGGTGGGGCAGGCTTTCGCGCAGGCGGGCTCCTGCCCCACGGAGAGCCGGTCGTAGCAGAGGGTGCACTTGAAGACGCGGCCGTCCTCCTTGCGTTGGTCGATGACGCCGTACGGGCAGGCGGAGACGCAGTAGCCGCAGCCGTTGCAGACGTCCTCCTGCACGACGACGGTGCCGAACTCGGTGCGGACCAGGGCACCGGTGGGGCAGACGTCGAGGCAGGCGGCGTGGGTGCAGTGTTTGCAGACATCGGAGGACATCAGCCACCGCACCCCGCCCGTGCCCACGTCCTGGGCCGGCGAAGCGTGCGGGACGGCAGCACCGGCGTCGAGCGGGGGCCCGGAGCCCGGCATGCCGAGCGAGACTGGGGCGCGGGCCGGGGTCTTTTGCTCGATGAAGGCGACGTGTCGCCAGGTGTCGGCGCCGAGCCCGGCGGTGTTGTCGTAGGACATGCCGGTGAAGTTGAGGCCGTCCTCGGGGACGGCGTTCCACTCCTTGCAGGCGACCTCGCACGCCTTACAGCCGATGCATACGCTGGTGTCGGTGAAGAACCCCTTCCGAGCCGGGGGGCTGGTCCAGCCCGCGTCCTGCGCGACGTGCGGCTCGGCGCCACTGAACCGGCTCATTCCGATGCTCCGGTCTTCTCGGTGACCCCAGCTTGGCTGCGGACGGTCTCGACGTAGGTACGCAACGCGTCGCCCCGGGGGCGACGGCCGGGGTGGATGTCAGCGGTCAGCGCCTTGACCTCCTCGATGTGAGCGGTCGGGTCAAGGACGATCGAGGTCAGGTCATTCGCGGCGTCGCCGCGGCTGTACCCGTTGGGGCCCCAATGGAAAGGCAGGCCGATCTGGTACATCGGACGTCCGTCAGCACGCAGCTCGGCGATCCGGTCGGTGACCAAGACCTTGGCCTCGATGGCCGACCGGGCGGTGACGATGGTGGCCCACTGCCCGTTCTCCAGGCCCCGCAGCTCGGCCAACGCCGGGGAGACCTCGCAGAACAGCTCGGGCTGCAACTCGGCCAGGTACGGGGTCCACCGGGACATGCCGCCGGCGGTGAAGTGCTCGGTGAGCCGGTAGGTGGTGACAACGAACGGGTAGGCGTCCGCACCGGGTTCGTCGCCGCTCGGGTGGTAGCGGTTGTCCGGATGGTCGACCAAGCCGCGGACCGGGTTGCGGCTCTGCCGGTAGAGCGGGTTCCGAACGGGAGAGTCCTGCGGCTCGTAGTGCGTCGGCAGCGGGCCGTCGGTGACGCCGGACGGCGCGTACAGCCACCCACGGCCGTCGGCCTGCATGATGAACGGCTCCGCCCCGGACAGGCCCTCCGGTCCTTTGCCATGAGGCGGCGGCTGGTAGTCCGGCCGCTTGTCAGGCACGAAGTCCGGGACGTCATGCCCGGTCCACTTCTGATGCTCCTCGTCCCACCACACCAGCGCCTTCCGGTCGCTCCAAGGCCGCCCGTCGGGGTCGGCCGAGGCCCGGTTGTACAGCACCCGACGGTTCGCCGGCCAGGCCCACCCCCACTGCGGGCCGAGCCAGTTCTGGTCCCGGTGGTCGGTCCGCCGCTGGGACTGGTTCTCGCCGTGCGCGAAGACGCCGCAGTAGATCCAGCATCCACAGCTGGTGCTGCCGTCGTCCTTCAGCTCGGTGTACGCGCCGAGAGGCCTGCCGTCCGGGCCGTAGCCGTTGATCTCGCGCAGGACCGCTTCGGCGTCCGGCTCGGCGTGCGGGCCGCTGGTCGGGTAGTCCCAGGTCAGGTCGAGGACCGGACGGTCCATCTCGTCGGTGCTGGAGGCTAGCCGGTCGCGAACGGCCCGGCCGAGGTGGTACAGGAACCACAGGTCGCTGCGCTGGTCGCCAACCGGGTCCACCGCCTGGTGATGCCACTGCAACAGACGGTTGGTGTTGGTGAACGTCCCCTCCTTCTCGGTGTGCGCGGCAGCCGGGAAGAAGAACACCTCGGTGCCGATGTCCTCCGGTCGGGTCTCGCCCGACTCGACTTCCGGTCCGTCCTTCCAGAACGTCGCACTCTCGATGAGGGAGAAGTCCCGCACGACGAGCCAGTCCAGCTTCCCCAGACCCATTCGCTGCATCCGGGCGTTGGCCGATCCGACGGCGGGGTTCTCGCCGAGAAGGAAGTAGCCCTTGCACCGGCCGGCGAGCTGTTCCTGGACGGTGTCGTACGTGCTGTGCGAACCGGTGATCCGGGGCAGGTAGTCGAAGCAGAAGTCGTTGCCTTGCTGGGCTGCGTCCCCCCAGTACGCCTTGAGCAGGCTGACCAGATACGACTGCATGTTGGCCCAGAACCCTCGCTGGGCCGAGTCGGCCTCGACGAACTCGCGCAGGTTCTCGTGCCGGTGGGCGTGCGGCATCGGGATGTAGCCGGGCAGCAGGTCGAACAACGTGGGGATGTCGCTCGACCCTTGGATGCTGGCATGCCCACGCAGCGCCATCACCCCGCCGCCCGGGCGGCCGATGTTGCCCAGCAGCAGCTGCAGGACGCTGGCGGCACGGATGTTCTGCGAACCGGTGCTGTGCTGGGTCCAACCAACCGCGTAGGCGAAAGCGCTGGTCCGCTCACGGCCACTGTTGGCGGTCAGTGCGTCGGCGACCTGAGCCAGCAGGTGCGGCGGCACCCCACAGACCCGCTCGACCATCTCCGGGGTGTACCGGGCGTAATGGCGGCGCAGGGTCTGAAAGACGGTGCGCGGGTCCCGCAGCGTCTCGTCGCGTTCCGGGTTGCCCCTCAGCGCCGGCCCCCCGGAACCATGGGACTCACCGTGGCCCGACCGTTGAACCGACTCGTCGTCGTCGGCGTCGCGCTCACCCGACGCCGCCGCGACCTCCATCCCCTGGTACTGCCAGGTTGCGTCGTCATACGATCGGCCGTTCTCGTGAAGGCCAGAGAAGACCCCGTCCAGATCCTCGGTGTCGAGGAAGTCCTCCCTCAGCAGCGTTGAGGCGTTGGTGTAAGCGCAGACGTACTCGTGGAACCACAGGTCGTTCTCCAACACGTGCCGGATCAGCCCACCGAGGAAGGCAATGTCGGTACCGGCACGGATCGGGACATGCAGGTCGGCCACGGCGCTGGTTCTGGTGAACCGCGGGTCCACGTGGATGACCCGGGCGCCGCGCGCCTTCGCCTCCATCACCCACTGGAACCCCACCGGGTGTGCCTCCGCAAAGTTGGAGCCCTGGATGATGATGCAGTCGGCGTGCTGAAGGTCCTGCAGACAGGTCGTCGACCCGCCCCGACCGAAGCTCGTCCCCAACCCGACCACGGTAGAGCTGTGGCAGATCCGAGCCTGGTTCTCGACCTGCACGATCCCCAACGCGGTGAACAGCTTCTTGATCAGGTAGTTCTCCTCGTTGTCCAGCGTGGCCCCGCCCAGGCTCGCCACCCCCATCGTGCGCCGGACGCGCTTGCCGTCCTGCTCCCACTGCCAGCCCGCCTTCCGGCTGGCCAACAACCGGTCGGCCACCATGTCCAACGCCCGGTCCAGCGGCAACGGCTCCCACTCACGACCGTACGGACGGCGGTACAGGACCCGCCGCTCACGGGCACTGCCGGTGGTCAGCTGCAACGTCGCCGAACCCTTGGGACACAACCGTCCTCGGCTGATCGGCGACGCAGGATCCCCCTCAACGTGTACCACCTTTTCGTCCTTGACGAACACCCGCTGACCGCAGCCCACCGCACAGAACGGACACACCGAGTCGACCACCCGGTCAGCGGTCGACGTCCGCGGCTGCAGCCCGGCAAAGCCCGGCGAGACAGCGGCGGCGCCGCGACCGAGAGGATCCAACCCCGTCACCTGCCGGTAGACCGGCCACTCGAGCCAAGGGCGCGTCTTCATCGTCGCGCTGTCCTTCCGCCAACCGTGGCGGGCGCCACCGCCCACCCCTCTCGAACCACCGAGTATGGAACGGCCCTCCCAGTCCAGCACCTCGAGAGGGCCACCCTCAGGTAACGCCCAGGCAAGTCGCATCCGTTTCGCAAGGCCAGTTCCTCCCTACCACCATGACGTGCCCCGACTCACCGCCAGTTGGGACCGGCTGTCCGACAGGCGCGGCGTGCTGATCCAGTTACCGCCAGGGATGGAACGCGACGGGTGCCGACCGCCGTTGAGTTCCGGCACCCCTCGTGGGTATGCGACGAGGTGCTCGCCCTGCTCGAGGGGCACCAGAGCGCGTACGTGGTGATGTCGCGGGCTGGGCTCCGTGCGTACTGCGCGCGACGGCGAAGAGGGTGTACGTCCGGCTGCATGGTCCGGATGTCCAGTGCTTGTACGCCCGGTCCTACTCCGACGAGGACCTGCCGTGGTGGCCTGACCGGATCCGAGACTGGCGGTCTCCGGGACGTGATGTGTACGCCTTCTTCAACAACGACGCAGACGCGAACGCGGTCCGCAACGCCGGGACGCTCCGCTCATTCCTGGGTGAGGACAACAGGGTCACAACGTGAGCCTCTCCGCTCCCTCGCTGCCTGGCGGGATCCGCCGGTGATGGATGACGTCCTCGGCGACGTCACGCAGCTTGCGGTTGCTGTCTTGGCTAATCCGGCGCAGGACCGCGAAGGCCCCGTCCTCGTTCAGGTTTCGGTCCCGCATCAGGATGCCCATCGCCATGCTGATCCGGCGGTTAGTGACCAGGGCGGCCCGCAGTTGGACGACTTCTTCGGACAAGTCCGGGGCGGTGGCATGATGAATGAAGCCGTTGCCGGGTGCGTGGCCGTCTTGCCGGGCCAGTAGTCGGGTCAGGGCATCTGAGGTCATCGGTTTCCTTCCCACGGGGTCCGGGTGGGAACGGCTCAAGCGGAGGCTGACGCCGCGTGTTCGAGTCGGTCGGCATACGATAATCCCGCGTCCGCCGTTCTGGGGCTTCGCGGAAGACGCCTGCCGGAGGGAGTCCGGGTGGTCTTGGGTGACGCCGGTTGGCGCCTCTCGCCGAGTTTGGTGATGGACGCCGACCCGAGCATCTCACTGTTCTTACGACCGGTGTGTGCGGCGGCGGCGTGGTCCCGGCCGTCCGTGACGGCCGGGACCACGTCTGACGGGTGACCGGCTTGTGCTTGCCCGCAGGGGCCTCCCGACGGTGTAGCGCAGCGTGTCAGGCGCTGGAACTGAGCGGACGGATACGGGGCAACCCAGCCACCCGGGCAATTGGATCATGCAGGGAGGGGCCCTCCTTCACACTCGCTGCCGCTGATATCGGGGGGCGATCGGGTCTGAGCGCCCCGATCTCGGGGGCAGGCGACGCTCCCCGCCCGCCAGCGGCCGCGAGGCGGCGGGGACGGGACGGGCTGGGGGCGGTCTGGTGGCTTGTCGGCGCCCTTGTCGCGGGCCGGTGGCGGTGGTGGCGGGCTGGACCAGGCGGCGGCGATGATCGCGTCGAACTCGGCGCGCAACCACTCCGGGTCGGAGTAGACCAGCGTCACGAACTCCTCGTCCACGTCGTCCACCTCGACCACCTCGTCCACCCCGGTCACCCCGGTCACGTCCTCCACGTGCTCGACCTGGCCGACTTGGCCGACCGGGCCGCGCGCGTCCGGTGCGACGCCGTACGACGGTGGGACGGTGGATGTCACGGCAACCATGGCTGAGGTCCGGTTGAGGCGCGGTCTGGGCGACGTCTAGGCGACGTCTAGGCGTTGATGGCCTGACGGTCTTGGCCGTTGCTGGTCACGGTGATCTTGCGGGGCTTGGCTCGCTCGGCGACCGGGATGTCCAGGCTGAGCACGCCCGCGTGGTAGCCGGCGGTGATGTGCTCGGTGTCCAGGTTGTCACCCAGGACCAGCTGCCGGCTGAACACGCCCCTGGGTCGTTCCGCGGCCAACGGCTCGCCAGCATCGTCCCGCGGTGGCCGTTCGGCCTTGACGGTGACCACGTTGCGTTCCACATCCAGGTCGATCGAGTTCGGACTGACGCCGGGCAGGTCGAACTCGACATGGAAGGTGTCCCCGTCACGCCAGGCGTCCATCGGCATGACGGCCGGCCGGGCCAGGGTCCCCGGGGTTCCCGAGGTTCCCCACACCTGCTGGGTGAGCCGGTCCAGCTCACGGAACGGGTCGGTGCGCATCAGCATCGTCTCCACCTCCATCACTCCCATCTCGTGATGCTTCTCGTTGATTCACAGACCGGGGGATCTGTGGCGTGCGCAGTAGATTTGATACAACGTGCGTGGCAAGCTGTCAAGAGGTCGAGGGCAATGACGTCAAGCACAACGGGATTGGAAGGAGCGTGATGAGCGAGCCACCGGCGCTGGACCCCCAGCGCGGCGTGTACGGCATCTCGGTGGCCGCCGACCTGGTCGGGATGGGCGTGCAGAACCTGAGACTGTACGAGGCCCGCGGGCTGCTCCAGCCCGCCCGCACCGACGGTGGCACCCGCCGCTACAGCGCCGACGACCTCGACCGACTCCGCCGCATCGCCCAGCTCCTCGACGCCGGCCTCAACCTCGCC
The DNA here is from genome assembly GCA_035999925.1 of Pedococcus sp. GTDB lineage: Bacteria > Actinomycetota > Actinomycetes > Actinomycetales > Dermatophilaceae > Pedococcus. Next base: position 3,990 of record DASYGI010000153.1, on the reverse strand, counting down.
GGCATCAGCATGGTCCTCGACCTCGAAACCCAGAACACCCAGCTACGAGCCGACCGCCCCAGGGGCGGTTAACGCGCCAGGCGGCGCGTGAGATGTGTGCCGAGATATCGACATCCTCGAGGCCTGACCGTGGTGGGCGTGTCGCGGATCAGCCAGACGGTCAGCGGGAAACGCAATGCCAACGACCGGGGCGGTGGGGCTGGGGGCGCCGACCTTGCGGTAGGTGGCGCGGATGTACGACTTGACGGTGTTGGGTTTGCGGTAGGTCGACCGGTCGACCTCGGCGTTGCTTTTGCCGTGATTGATCAGGGTGAGGATCTCCGACGCCCGGTCGGTGAACCCTTCGCTGCGCTCGGGCCGGTCCAGCCCGGACGGGGTCCGAGCCCGGGTGGGGGGCTGGCTGATCACGGTCTGCCCGGCGTGGACGTGTTGGACGGCGGTGACGAGGTCGCGGGCGGGCAGTGTCTTGGGCAGGTAGCCGTCGACGCCGAGGTGGTGGGCGGCGTCGATCAGGTCGGGGTGGAAGTTCCGCGGGTACATGCCGACACGGCGGGCGTGGGAGTTGGCGACCAGCACGGCAATCTGCTGGTGGTCGGACTCAGGTTGGGCGAACGAGTCGTACGGGACGATGTCGACGTCGGAGGTGGACCGGTTCGTTGGCGTCGATCTCGACGATGCGGATCCGGTCCCGGTAGGGGTCGAGCAGGTGCGCCCGACCAGAGAGGACCACGTCGTCGTTGTCGGCCAGCGCCGCCCTTGCCGGGGTCACATCGGTGGCGGCCATGACCGGAATCTAACCTCCCTAGGGGTGTGCCCAGACCACCCTTAAGGTGGTCAACTTGACTGGTGGGGTGACCGGAGAGCAGGCCGCGCCGTTCCGAGGCCCAATGCTCAGTTCGAACCGGTAGAACAGTTCAGCTCGGGGTCTGTCCAACTGTTAGGAGCGTTGGGAATGAGCGTCGTGAAGACGTTGTGGACCTCGGTGCAGGGCGACCCGGTGTTCATGCGCCGGGTCAACGGGTGGCTGGCCATCTTCTGGATCGTGATGATCCCGATCTCCATGTGGCAGGGCTGGCTGAACTCGGTCGTCTACGTCTCCGCCCTGTCCTTGTGGGCCCTGGTCTCCGGGCACTGGTCCGCATGGCAGGCCGCCCGGGTCGAGGTACGGCAGCACGAGGAAGCCCTCCAGGCCCAGCAGCGCGACGTCCCCGGCGAAGTCGTCGACGCCCTCCTCGCCAAAACCAGCATCGACCGCACCACCCTCGAAGCGGACCCGGTCAGGCCGCGTTCGCCATCCACAACCGAAGGAGCATCAACATGATCATCCTGGGCGTCATTCTGCTCATCATCGGCTTCCTCGCCAGCATCCCGATCCTGTGGACCATCGGGATCATCGTGCTGGTCATCGGGCTGGTCCTGCTCGTGCTGGGCATGACCGGCCGCGCCGTCGGCGGACGCAAGTACTACTACTGAGCACCTCCAGGTCCGTCGTAACTCCGGCCGGTGCCGGGGTCCCGCGGCCGCGCAGGCGGCCAGGAAACCTATTGCGGCGAAGTGGGACCGGGGAACCGGAGATCCGCTGCTGCGGGGCTGCCACATCGGATCAGCAATTCGTCTCCTCCGAGATGCCGTGGCGTCCGAGGTTCCGCCGGGTGGTCGGTGTGGACTATGGGTGAGTGGTGGCCGTGGGGGGATCTGGGCGGTCCCCTCCTGGTGCCGGTGGCGGTGCTGAACTTGGTGGTGCGGAGCGTTCATTCATCAGGCCGGTGCCGGTTGGCCTGCACGCCGTGGACTGCGTCACCGCCTCAGCTGCGTCCGGGTCTTAACCCGGATCCACCGATCGGTGAGGGTGTTGGGCGGTTCCACCGAACGCCAAGGAACGTTCTGGTCCGAGGGAGAGCCAATCTCCTGCTGGTTACCCACCGAAACTCACACACAGACACACCCAAGTTGAACGAGACGATGTAGTGCATCGGCCACCTCGTCGCGGCCGTCAAATCGCTTCAGTAGGCGGCCCCACGTTGCGTCGCCGACCACGTGTTCCACGGTGACCCGCTCCGCCGCCTGTCGGCGCCCCAAGGTTTAACGGATCTGCCGAGAGTCGGACGTTCCGCGACACGGCACGAGCCGCCTCATGTGCCATGAGGGGTGCTGGCATTGCCCACGGCGAACGTGCCCCACACCGGCGCCCAGAAAGGGCTGGCGCTAGCCCTTGCCCGAGCAGCCGGTCGAAGCAGGATCGGCATCGCGCCAACCGCCGGTCACCAGCGGCTGCGCGGACCCTCGATTAGCTAGAGCCACGCCTCGACACGGCGACCGGCGAGAAGCAGACCGATGTCGAGGCGCCACCGATCAGGTCGGCAGCCGCAGAGAGCATCTCGCCGGACGCCTGGAGCGAATCCGCCCGGACACCGGTCGCACAGAGTCGTCTACTAGCCCCGAGGTACACCCGGGGAAGTTCCGTTCGGAGGGGCGCCAATCGGCGGGGCGCGTGCGTTTGCGCGCGTTGATCGGCGCGAGGGTCGTGTGTGCTGGGCACGTGCCTGAGGTCCTTTCCAGAACCCGCCCGGAGCCGGTGCCGGCAGGGCTACGTTCAGGGCACTGAGCGCGGGAAGACGCCTGCTCGGCCCGGGATCTCAGTTATGACAAAGGAGTCATGCATATGTACGGACGAGTCGTCATCTACACGCATACCGAGGACAAGGACGCGTTGGAGGCCAAGGCGCGCGCCGGCGTCATCCCGATCGTGACCGGCACTCCGGGGTACATCTCCTACGGGGTGATGTTCTACGGCGACAAGGTCGTCTCGGTGAGCCAGTGGGAATCCGAGGAGCACGCCAAGGAGGCGGACGCCGCGCTCGGCGCGTGGGTGAAGGAGAACACAACCATGACAAGCGAGGAACGCTACACCGGGGACTTTTCGTGGTTGGAGCTCGCCTCCCGGTAGCCCCGCCGGGAGCCACGGACAGCCACCACCTTCTCAGGTGGTGGCTGTCCGCAACTGCCGCGATCCGCCCCGTCTGACTTGCGTCACTTCGCGCGTTGTGTCTGGCACGGAAGTGCACGCCACCGCCGCCCATCTGCGGTGATGCAGGGGGGCCCAGGAGTCGGGGTCACGCTCCTTGCACCCTGCGTCTTCGAGGGCACGGCCGGTGTGTCGCCTCGCGCACAGACGGGAACTGACCGCCTCGGAAGAGTAAGCGGGCCAAGAAGTGGTCGAATGCTGACGAAGGGAGCCATCATGAACCTCAAGCGCTGGTGGTGCGCAATCACCACTCACAAGTGGCGCCGCGAGAGGCATGAAGGAGTCGACCAGCTGCACTGTCGTCGCTGCGGATTCGTCACAAACGTGCAGGACGAGTCCCGACAGGCGCGACACTGGGACAGCAGCGGCTTCAACGCGTAATCGGCCCCCGTAGATTTCGATCGGTCGCCCGCGCGGAGGAGTACGTGATGCCGGCGGAGAGGACTGCACGACAGCGCAGACACCCTCGTCACAACCAGCGGCCACACCCGTTCCGACCCCGGAGAGATGCGTCCAGCCGCGAGGCGGCGCACGTGAAATCCGCCGTGCCGACACGTGCGAGCGCTCCGACGACGGTTCCTGGACGCTGTCGTCGCGGCGCTGGTCGCCTGCGCCGCCGCCTTGTCGCTGATGGTGTCCGCCGAGGCGTCGCAGGTTGCGGTGGCGCGACGCGAGGGCTGGATCCGGTTGCCCCGGACGCCCCCGTACGGCCCTTGGACGCCCTGGGTTTGGCGGCTGCTGCGGGTCAGGCGGGCCGCTGCTGCGGCGACGTCGTCTGAGCCGGGTCCTTCTCCGGGATGTCGCCCAGTGCGGTGTCGATGGCCTTGAGCGCGTCGTCGTCGAGTTGGACCCCTGCCGCCTTGACGTTCTCGGTCACCTGCTCGGGGCGGGACGCGCCGATGATGGCGGAGGCGACGTTCTGGTTCTGCAGCACCCAGGCCACGGCGAGCTGCGCGAGGCTGAGC
>DASYGI010000152.1:0-1645 GCA_035999925.1 Pedococcus sp. | reverse complement strand
GCCCCGCAGCGGTCGTGCGGGTGCCCGGTGAGGACCCCTTCGCCGCAGCGGTCCACAGCGCTCTGGCGTCCACCCGGCCAGCGGTGGCCCTCGCGCGGCTGGGGGTGCGCTGGGTCGTGGTGGACCAGCCCGGGGTTTCCGCGCCGGCTGGAGTCGTACCACGCTGGGCCGGTCCGCAGCTGCGCCTTTTCGAGGTGCCGGGCGTCGATCCTGTCGCGGCCCGTGATCCTGGTCGCCGCTGGCGCCCGGCGCTCGCTCCGGTTGTGGTCACCGACCTGCTGGTCGCCGTGCTCACCCTTGTCGCCCTCGCTATCCCAGGTAGGCGACGGCGCGCCACCTCGAAGCCGCACCTCCGCCCGAACCCCGGTGATACTGTTCGGTAGCCCAGTAATGGGGCGCCCACTGACCAGCCTGGAGGTTCGAGCGGCATGCGTATCGCTGTCACCGCTGTGATCGCCGTCGTCCTGGGGTTGCTCTCCAGCTACGGGATCTACCAGGCCGCACAGCCAGCCGTGCAGCAGAGCCAGGCGCCGCTGTACGACTACGGCAGCTCGCGCTGACCTGAGCTGACTGACCCGAGCCCCCTCAGTCGAGGGCGGGCTCCACCAAAGTCGTCGCCACCGACTGCGTCGCGGTCGCCACGGCATCCAGGTCCTCGTCGGCCAGCTCCACCTCAGTCGCGCCGCCGGTCAGCTCAGCGATCAGAGCGTTGAACTGGCCGACCGCCTCGGCCCAGGTGAACTGCCCGGCAAACGCCGCAGCCTGTCGACCCATGTCGGCTCGTTGGGGCGAGTCCCGCAGCAACGCGCGGGTCAGCTCGGTGAAGTCCTCGACGTCGTCGGCAGCGGCCAGCGCCCCGGTCTGACCGTCGATGATCGACTCGCTCACCCCGCCGGCACCATGGAAGGCGACGCTCGGCGTGTGGTTCATCCCGGCCTCGACGACGACCAGACCCCAACCCTCTTTCAGGGAGGGGACGAGCGACACCCAGCTGCCGGCATACAGGCGATGGCGGTCCTCGGTGCTGACAAAGCCGACCAGGTCGACGAAGTCCCCGATCCCACGCACCTCGATCTCATGGCGCAGCTGGTCCTCCCACCAACCCCGTCCGGCGATCACGAGTCGCAGGGTGGGGAACTCGCCCCGCAGCCGCTGCGCCACGTCCATCGCCACCTCGATGCGCTTGTGGGGGACCAGCCGGCCCAGGACCAGCAGCTGTGGATGGGTCGTACGAAGCACGTCGTGGGCCGGGGGTGGGATGACGCCGTTGTGCACCACGCGGATGCGTTCGGGTTCGATGCCGAGGTCGGCCAGCTCGGCCCGGCTCACCTGCGACACGGTCACGTAGGGGCTGCGCCGGTTCAACCGCGGAGCCAACCGGGACTCCACCCACCACCCGAGGCGGGCGATGAGCCGGGGGAAGACGACCGGCCACTGCTCGCGGTGGACGTGGTGGACCAGGACGACGCGGGGCGTGCGCGGGGCCCACAGCGCGGCGAGGAATGGGATCCCGTTCTGCGCCTCGATGATGATGTCGGGCCGGGGCACCCGGCGCTGGAGGACCGCCAGCGCGGCGCGGGGATAGACGCCGAGCCGGCCCCCGGAGCGCAGCACTCGCACCCCGCTCGGCCGGGTCTCCGAGGCG
>DASYGI010000151.1:0-5605 GCA_035999925.1 Pedococcus sp. | reverse complement strand
CTCGCCGGCTGGTCTGGCTCATTCAGCTGTCCTTTCGAGATGGTCCCCTGCACGGTGAGGTTCGTCTCGGCGGCGCGGGCGGATGGCACCGCGACGAGCCGACTTCGACAGACTTCGCCCAGGCCGCGACATACGTGACAGCGGGGCACAGTCCTCAGGACAGCGTTCAGCGCCCGGGAGACGGGGAGACCCGTTGGGGAGTGCCGCGTCCGGGTCTGACCCGGTGGGATGCGGTGTGAAGCGGTGGAGCCGCCTATCGGAATCGAACCGATGACCAATTCGTTACTGCCCGGAGGTCGAACCACCCTGTCCTCGTGCTTGCAGACCTTCCGGCAATGGTGGTTGTTCGGCCGGTTCTGGAGGGCACGTAGTACCCGACGTAGTACGTGGCCAGGGAGAGCCACCAAACCCATAGCGGAGCATGAAGAGCCCGGCGGAGTGATCGGGTCCAGACTGGCCGAAGGCCATCCCGAAGGGACGCGCAGCGGCCTTGACGCGATCCGAAACCGGGCGAACGCTCCAGCGCGGGGTCGGCGGCTCGGAGGTGAGGCAGTTTGTGGTCGGCGCGCCTCTTCCCACTCGGAGTCTTCTACAGCGCCCCTGTTTGCAAACTCGGAGCCTGTCCGGCGGGAAGGCTCGTGTGAGCAGCCGCGGCGCGTGACAGGGACCAGCCGTGGCGGCAAGTCGCGTGACGGTGGCAGTACTTGGCTGAGGGACATGGTCAAGATGGCTTGCGGGTCCGGCCTTCTCGACTCTGTCCTCCCACGGGGCTGGGCGAACCGAACCCAGTCCTGCGGCAGACCACTGCCGGCGTGAAGAGCCGGTCCGCCGGGGGTTACTGCTTGGCCTTGGCGCAGGGCCGTCCGACGTCCTCGATGCGGCGGTCCGCGCGGGTGGCCTTGGGGACGATGTACGTCGTGTGGTTGGAAGCACCTGTCGCCTTGGTGACCTGGCCGAGCCTGTCGCCGGTCTGGATGAACGCAGCTGCGTTTGCAATGCCTGCCCCGCACTACGCCATCGGCGTGGCAGCGGAAGGCCGGCGGCACGCCGGAGCTTATTCCCTGCTCCCGAGCCCTCGCGGTGGCCAGGCCTGTCTCCTCGCGCCCAATTTGCGCGGTTTGTCCAGTCAATTTGACTGCGTAGCGACGATTTCACCGAATGTCAAGACACGCGACGGGCAGGCGAGGAAAGTCCATCACCATCACCCCGACCCATCGGAGGGAACATGACTCATCGTTTAATCGGCCGCCGCCCCTACTACCCCCTCGCCGGAGCGCTCTCGGTAGCTGCGCTAGCCGTCGCCGGAACCGCGATGGCCCCAGCCGCCCAGGCGCACGACGGGGGGCACCAGGCGGTCAAGGTGGTCGCCGGCAACCTCGACAACCCGAGAGGGCTGGCCTTCGGTCCGCGTGGGGAGCTGTACATCGCCGAGGCCGGGCACGGCGGAGGTCTCTGCCTCGGCGACGGGCCCGAGGGTCCACAGTGCGCCGGCCTGACCGGCGCCCTGAGCAAGCTGTCAAACGGCCGGGTGACCCACGTCGTCGACCACCTGATCTCGGTGGCAGGCCCAGACGGGTCCTCGGCGGAAGGCCTGGTCGCGGTCTCGACCCAGGGCAACCACACTTACGGCCAGTTCGCGCTGCACACCGGGACCATCCCGCCGAACGCGCCATCGGGCCCGGTCATCGACGCGGCCCGCGCCCAGCTCGGTCACACGATCGCCATCAAGGACAACGGCTCATGGACCGCGATCGCCGGCACCGGCGACGCGGACTTCGCCTGGACCGGTGACCACAAGGACCTGCAGCCTGACCAGTTCCCCGACGCGAACCCGAACGGGCTGGAGACTGTCGGTCAGACCCAGTATGTCGCCGACGCCGGAGGGAACCTGATCGCCAAGGTGGACAAGCGCGGACAGGTCTCGACGCTGGCCTACCTGCAGGTGCCCGACGGGTCACCCACCGACGCGGTGCCGACCTGTGTCGCCACCGCCCCCGACGGCTCGCTGTACGTCGGTGAGCTGCTCGGCGGCGACTTCGCGCCCGGACACGCCCGGGTGTGGCGGATTGCCGACGGGCGGGCGACGGTCAAGTGGACGGGTTTCACCGGCATCCAGGGATGCGGCTTCGACAACCGTGGCAACTTCTACGCCACGGAGTTCCAGGCCAACGGGATGTTCGGCCCGGACTCGTCAGGCGCCGTCGTCAAGGTGACCCCGAAGGGGGTCCGCACCATGCTCGGGGTCGGGTCGTTGAACTTCCCGTCCGGCTTCGCCTTCAAGGATGGCGGCGTGTATGTCTCCAACTGGAGCATCATGCCGGCCTCCAACGGCGGTGGACCCACCGGTCAGGTCGTGAAGATCTCCGTCGACGACTGACTGGAAAAGCTGAGCTGACGCCGCCGGTCGGGCATGCAGTCGATCGCATGCCCGGCCGTTACGGAGTGGTTCGTCTCGCACATCACCAGGCGCACCGTGGCGACTCTGCTCGACGAGCAAGGCCTGTCAGCGCGGGCGATTGCCGACCAGCTGGGCCACGCCCGGCCGTCGATGACTCAGGACGTCTACATGGGTCGCCGGATCGCCAGCGATGCCGCCGCGACGTCCTTAGATGCCACTCTGGGCTCCCTGGTAGCCCGCCCCGGCGAGGCCGAGAGGGCCTGACGTGGTACGCGATGTGGTACGCGAGCCGTTCCCAGCGTGCGTGGCCCACCTGGCGCTGAGGGTGTCTGCGCTGGTCACCGCGGGTTTCGTTGAGCCGCCTATCGGAATCGAACCGATGACCTATTCATTACGAGTGAATCGCTCTGGCCGACTGAGCTAAGGCGGCGTGCACCCTGGCGGGCGCGGGGCACCACTATACGGACTGGCCAGGCGTTCTCCGAACCGAGCAACGAGCCTGCGCGCGGACCCGGCGGGGCCACGGACCGGCTAGCACTTCAGCCCGTCCTGCGGCACCGTTCCGTCGATGAACCAGCCGTCCACGGCCTTGTCCACGCAGGGGCTGGACCGGGGGTAGGCAGTGTGCCCGTCACCGTCGCGGGTGACGAGGACGCCGTGCGCGAGCTGCTGGCGCATTCGGGTGGCCCACTCGTACGGGGTGGCCGGGTCACGGGTCGTTCCGACGATGACGATCGGCGGCGACCCCTGAGCGGCGATGGGTGCGGTCGTGCCCGTCGCGGGGACCTTCCACACCCCGCACGGCACGTTGCCCCACGCGAGGTAACGACCCCAGGTCGGGGCGTCCTGGCTCAGCTTCTGCGCGAACGCCTCGATCTGCGCGGGATCCGCGGTGTCGGCCTTGTCGAGGCAGTTGACCGCGTAGATCGCCTCCATGATGTTGCTCTGGTACTGGCCGCCCGGAGTGCGTCGGGCGTAGCTGTCGGCGAGGCGCATCAACCTGTTCCCGTCCCCCGACTTCGCGTCCTTGAGGGCGTCGGTGAGCTGCGGCCAGAGCGATGTGGTGTACATCGCCTGAGCGATCCCGGTCGACGCCCAGGCCTCGGTCAGCTGGGTGACCGTCTGGTCGTTGGTGACCGGCAGCGGCTGGGCGTCCAGGCCCTTGAGGAAGTCGCGGATCCAGGCCATCCCCTCGGCGCGGCTCTGACCCACCGGGCAGTCGGACTGCTTGACGCAGTTGTCGACGTAGGCCTGCGTCGCCATCTCGAACCCCTTGGCCTGTCCGCTGGCGAGGTCCTGTGGGGTGAGGTCCGGCGGAAGTGGTCCGTCGAGGACGAACCGGCCCATCTGGCCGGGGAAGAGGCCGGCGTAGGTCGCACCGAGCAGCGTGCCGTAGGACTTGCCGAGGTAGTTCAGCTTCGGCTCTCCGAGCGCCGCCCGGAGCACGTCCATGTCGCGAGCGGCCTCGACCGTCGAGACATGGCCGATGATCTTGGGGTTCTTCGCGGCGCACCCCTCGGCGAGCTTGGTCGCCTCGGCGATCAGCCCCTGTTCCTCGGCCGGTGTGTCCGGCGTCGCGTCGACGCCGCCGATGAAGGTGTCCAGCTCACGGTCGCCCACACAGTCGATGGGCGAGGACCGGCCCACCCCTCGAGGGTCGAAGCCGATGAGGTCGTAGCGGCGCCGGACGTCGCTGCTCACCAGCGAGCTCGCGGACTGCGCGACGTAGTCCACCGGAGAGGCGCCCGGACCGCCCGGGTTGTAGACGAGGGCGCCGATCCGCTGGTTGGACGAGCGCGCCTTGGACCGGATCACCGCCAGCTGCATCGTCTCGCCGGTGGGGTTCGCGTAGTCGATCGGGACGCGCAGCTTGGCACACTCGCCGCCGGTACAGCTGGCCCACTGCAGGCGCTGGTTGTAGAAGGTCTCCAGACCCGTCGTCCCCGTGGGCGGCGTCTGCGGCACGAACGTGGGCTCCCCCGACGAGCCGCCGGAGTCGTCGGTCGGCAGGAACGGCAGGACGAGGCAGGAGGAGAGGCTGAGTGACGCCACGACGGCACCCACCACCGCGAGAAGCGTCCGCCGACCCCGACGGCCGGGACGTTGGGGGGTCAGCAGCACCGGAGCACGGTAACCCGAGTCGTCTCCGCCGGGGGCCACAGTCGGTTCACGACGTGCTAACGACTGCAGGCCCGCGGATGTCCCGCGGGCCTGCCGTCGCAGCGATGGTCGATACGGTATGCGTCAGCGCTTGTACTGGACGATCGCACCCTTGCCGGTGGGTCCGGTGGCGAAGTCCAGACCCGAGAGGGCCGCGTACACGTAGGGACCTTGGGTCTCCAGGGCCAGTGGGCTGTCGACGGTCTTGAACGTGCTCTTGCCGCCCCACAGGCTGACCTTGGTGATCTTGCCGCCGAAGAGCTCCGAGACGTACGTCGTGCCGTCCTTGGCCACGGCGAGGTTGGTCGCGCCGGCGAAACCGGTGGCGAGCCGCCATGACCACCCGGTCTGCGGGTTGACCAGGTAGACACTTCCGCGCGCTCCGAGGCTGGGGTCCTCGGGGCCTCCCGGCAGGGTCGAGACCCAGAACTGTCCGAACGGGCCGACCTCGACATCAGTCGGCACCGCCTCGAACCCGTACGACTTGCCGATGAGGCACTTCGCCGAGTCGGGCACGGGCACCGGGTTGCCGTTCTGGTCGACCGACGCCGAGTCGAGCAGCGCCTGGGTGATGGTCGTCTGCTGGGGCGGCAGGACCGAGATCGTCGAGACCTGCCCGGACGCCGTGACCTTGAAGATCGCGTTCGCCCCCGCGTCCGCGACCGCCCAGCTGCCGTGCCCGAGACTGGCCACCGCGTAGGGGTGCGAGTCGACGAGGCCCTGGTAGGTGGCCGACCCCCCGGTGACCTGACCGAGCCAGGCGCGCCCGTCGGCGCAGTCCGTGCCGGGCGCCAGCCCGTACGTGTTCTTCTGGTCCGGGTTCTTGGCGGTCTCGTAGGCCAAGATGTCGGCCACCGCGAGGCGCTTGGTCCCCTTCATGATGATGAGCTGGGCGTCGGTGTGCTGGAATCCTGACGCGTCCGTCCGGCTGGTCGTGTACGCCCACGTCCCGTCGTCGGCCACGTCGATGCCGGCCACGTCGACGTTCGGTTGGGCGCCCGGCGGCGCGGTGTTCTCCAGACCGGCCGCCAAGAACGTCAGCGACTG
>DASYGI010000150.1:0-1817 GCA_035999925.1 Pedococcus sp. | reverse complement strand
TGCCGTGGCGTGACAGCCGGCTCAGGCGTCCAGCGCCTGGTCGGTCAGGTCGATCGTCTCGATCATCTCGCGCGGAGTGGCGAAGTGGCAGGCCGAGAGGTGGCCGGCCGCCCCGTCGGGGCGGATCTCGAGCAGCGGGATGTCGACCGAGCACTTGTCCTGCGCCTTGAAGCAGCGCGTGTGGAAGCGGCACCCCGACGGCGGGTTGGCCGGAGACGGCACGTCGCCCTTGAGGACGATCTGCTCGCGCTTGTCCCGCAAGGTCGGGTCCGGCACGGGGACCGCCGACAACAGGGCCTGGGTGTAGGGGTGGGTCGGACGAGCATAGATGTCGTCCTCGTCGCCCAGCTCGGCCATCTTGCCCAGGTACATCACGCCGACCCGGTCGGAGATGTGACGGACCACGGACAGGTCGTGCGCGATGAAGAGGTAGGACAGGCCGAGCTCGTCCTGCAGCTTCTCCATCAGGTTGACGACCTGCGCCTGCACCGAGACGTCCAGCGCGGAGACCGGCTCGTCGCAGATCAGCACCTTGGGGTTCAGCGCGATGCCACGGGCGATGCCGATGCGCTGACGCTGTCCGCCGGAGAACTGGTGCGGGTACCGGTTGATGTGCTCCGGGTTGAGGCCCACCAGGTCGAGCAGGTCCTGGACCGCCCGACGACGGCCCTTCTTCGGCACCACGTCCGTGTGGATGTCGAACGGCTCCCCGACGATGTCGCCGACCGTCTTGCGCGGGTTGAGCGAGGTGTACGGGTCCTGGAACACGATCTGGATGTCGCGGCGAAGGCGGCGCATCGCACGCCCCTTCTGGGCGTACATGTCCACACCGTCGAAGATCACCGAGCCGGACGTCGGCTCCTCCAGGCGCATCAGCAGCCGGCCGAGGGTGGACTTCCCACACCCGGACTCACCGACGATGCCGAGCGTCTCGCCCTTGCGGAGCTCGAAGCTCACCCCGTCGACGGCCTTGACCTGGCCCACGGTGCGTCGCAGCACACCGCCCTTGATGGGGTAGTACTTGACCAGGTCGGTCGCGGTCAGAATGGCCTCAGCCATTGAGGACCTCCTCGGCAAAGTGGCAGGCCGACTCGCGGCCCGGGGCGATCTCGACCAGGGCTGGCCGATCCGTGCGGCACACGTCCTGGACCAGCTTGCAGCGCGGGTTGAACGCACACCCGGACGGGATACGCATCAGGTTCGGCGGCAGGCCACCGATGGCAGCGAGCTGCTGGCCCTTCTGGTCCAGTCGCGGGATCGACTCCAACAGGCCCTTGGTGTACGGGTGACCGGGCTGACGGTAGAGGTCGTAGACGTCGGCACGCTCGACGATCCGGCCGGCGTACATCACCGCGATCTTGTCGGCCACGTCGGCAACGACACCGAGGTCGTGGGTGATCAGGATGAGCCCCATCTGGCGCTCCTCCTGCAGCTCCTGGAGCAGCGCCATGATCTGCGCCTGGACCGTGACGTCCAGCGCGGTCGTCGGCTCGTCGGCGATGAGGACCGCCGGGTCGAGGGCGATGGCCATCGCGATCATGATGCGCTGCCGCATGCCGCCGGAGAACTGGTGCGGGTAGGCCTTCACCCGCTCCTTGGCCGCCGGGATCTGCACGCGCTGCATGAGCTTGACCGCACGCTCGAGAGCGTCGGACTTGTTCATGCCGCGGTGCACCCGGAACATCTCCGCGATCTGCCAGCCCACCGGGAACACCGGGTTCAGCGACGACAGCGCGTCCTGGAACACCATGGAGACCTCGGGGCCGCGGGTCTTGCGGCGCTGCTCCTCCGGCATGGTCAGCAGGTCCTGACCGCAG
>DASYGI010000149.1:0-20113 GCA_035999925.1 Pedococcus sp. | reverse complement strand
GGTCGGCGATGATGTCGATGGCGGTGATGGTGTCACCGACGATGGTGAAGGCAAGCGCGACGGTGAGTCGGCCTTGGGGTGCCATGACCAGCCCGACGGAGCCGTCGATGAGGGCCGGCTCGGTGACGCGGGCTCGGACGGTGGAGGCGACTGCTCCGCCGGCGACCGCGCGGGCACCGTTCAGGGTGGTGGGGCCGGCGGTGGGGCCAGCCTGTCGGTCTGCGTGCAGGACGACGTTGGGGTCGAGCAGGGCCAGTAGCGCGTCGAAGTCCCCGCTGCGGGTGGCGGTGAGGTACGCCTCGACCACCCGGCGCTGTCGGTGTAGGTCCTGGTGCGGTTGGGCCGCGCCGCGCAGCCGCCGGCGAGCGCGGCTGGCCAGCTGCCGGGCGGCGGCCGGGCTGCGGTCCACGATGGGGGCGATCTGGTCGAAGGGCAGGTCGAACATGTCGTGCAGGACGAAGGCCAGCCGTTCGGCGGGGGTGAGCGTGTCGAGGACGACGAGCAGAGCCAGGCCGACGGAGTCGGCCAGAACGGCCTCCTGCTCGGGTTGGGTGCTGCGGGACTGGGTGCCGGAGTCGGTGGTGAGCGACCGGTCTCGGTCCGCCTGGTCGTCCAGCGGGTCCTCGCGGCGGGAGCGACGGTCCCGCAGCATGTTGAGGCTGATCCGGGCGACCACGGTGGTCAGCCACGCCGACATGTTCTCGACGGACTCGGGGTCCGATCGGCTCAACCGCAGCCACGCCTCCTGGACGGCGTCCTCGGCTTCGCTGGTCGACCCGAGCAGGCGGTAAGCCACGCCGACGAGCCGGTTCCGCTCCTGCTGGAAACGGTCCGCCACCCAGGACCTTCCCGGCACGTCAGGTCGGTCGGTCACATCTGCTCCTCGTCGCGTGTCGTACCGGTAGACCCACCAGACCACCTCGATGTGACCGGCATCGGGGTACCCCGCCCCTACTTCGGGAGATCCCATGCCTTCGCCCATCCTCGTCACTGGCGGCAGCGGGACGCTCGGCCGCCTCGTCGTCTCCCGGCTGCGGGACGCCGGACGGGACGTCCGCGTGCTGAGCCGAACCTCAGCCCGGCTCGACCCAGGGACCACGGTGGTAACCGGTGATCTGATGACCGGCGACGGCGTCGAGCTCGCGGTATCCGGGGCGGAGACCGTCGTCCACTGCGCCGGCACCGCCAAGGACGACGACGTCAAGGCCCTCACGCTGACCCGAGCGGCCCTCGCCGCCCAGGTCCGGCACCTGGTCTTCATCTCCGTGGTCGGCGCCGACCGGGTACCGGTCAGCAGCCGGGTGGACCGGGCGATGTTCGGCTACTTCGCCTTCAAGCGGGCCGCCGAGCAGGTCATCGAGGACTCCGGGGTTCCGTTCACCACGCTGCGGGCCACCCAGTTCCACCAGCTGTCGCTGACCACCGTGGCGGCGATGGCCAAGCTGCCGATCGTCCCGGTGCCCAGCGGAATGCGGTTCCAGCCCGTCGCCGCCGCCGAGGTGGCCGACCGGATCGTCGAGCTGACCCTCGCCGAGCCGGCCGGACTCGTCGACGACATCGCCGGGCCACGGGTCCACACGATGGACCAGATGCTCCGCGGCTACCTGCGGGCGACCAGCCGACGACGCCTGCTGGTGCCCATCCGGTTACCCGGACGGGCCGCGGCCGCACTCCGGAACGGGGCGAACCTGGCACCCGACCGGGCCGTGGGCCAGCAAAGCTGGGACGACTTCCTCGCCAAACATCTGCCCCACGACGCCGCTCGCCTCGCCGCCTGACCGCCCGACCCGCCCACTCCCCCGCGCAGCCCACCCGCTCATCAGCAGCGCACCATCGTGCCGAAGAGCGGTTAGGGGCTGGTTGCCACTGTGCCCACTCAGGCGACGTGACCGGTGCCCGGCCGCCGTAGGAGGGTGACGGCGATCCAGGTGGAGGCGACGAGTCCGAGGAGCAGGGGGACAAGCTCTCCGTGGGGCAGGCCCGGCACGAGCTCGCCGACATAGAAGGCGCAACCGAGGGCAAGTGCCGGCAGTGGTACGAACCCGGCGCGGAAGCCGGCGATGACGAACAAGAGGATCGCCGCCGGCGCCGCGAAGAACAGCGGGAAGATGCCCGGTCCGACGGCGGCGTCGAGGGCGTCCAGTACCTGGGTCCCGGTGGTAGGGGGCAGGTCGGCTAGGGCCGCCATGACCAGGTGGTGGACCGCGATGAACGACAGGCCGATCGTGCCGAGCGTCCCGATGACGGCCCCGGCGTTACCGAGGCCCCGGCCGCGCCCGCGGGTGCCGCCGACGAAGAACAGGACCACGCCCACCATGAGGGCAGCGGCGACGAGCTCGAGCGCGCTCATCGCCCGGACGTCACCGACGTGGCCGAGCATCTGCGGCAGCTGTGCACTCGGTTTTGCGCTGTCGTCGGAGAAGGGGTCCAGGGGTCCGGTAGCAAGGAGACAGACGAACATCGCCGGCAGAGTCAGCGGGCCAAGCACGCGGCGCAGCCCGGTGGGAAACGTCCCCGTCGCCGAGGCAGGACCGGTAGAGGTGGAGGTGGTGTGTGGTCCGGAGGTGACGGACATGGTGGGTTCCTTCTTCCGTGTTCGAGGGCCGCCCTGTGGGGACGGCGGCCGGCCTCGTCGACCGACCGGTTTCGACGGTAGGGACGGGACGGGTCGTCCCGCATCGTCGCGCCGGAGGCCATGCCCCGCTGTACAGCGACAGTCCGCCGCGGCGACGTACGCCCGTGAGACGCAGCGCATACTCCCGGAGGAGGACGCGGAATAGCCAGCTGCGTCCTACCCTCGGGCCATGGCGTCCAGTGCGCTTCGTAGTGTCCGTTCCCGGTGGGGCGCCCTCGCGCCGGCACCGTTGGACGTCGGCCTCTTCGTCCTGGTCGCCGGCATCTGTGTCGCCGAGCTGGCCACCGGTCAGGTTGCCGCGTCGGTCTGGCGCGGCGTTCTGCTGACGGCCGGGTTCGCCCTGCCGATGCTGGGGATGCGCCGCAGCCCGTGGGTCGCCCTGGTCGTCGTCTACGCCACGATGGTGCTCAGCGTGGCGCTCGGGGTGAGCCTCTACAACTTCATCGGCTCGGTAGTCCCCGGGGTCGCCGTGGTGGGAGTCCTCGCAGCCCGGTCGGCGCTGGTTCCCTCGCTCGTCGGCCTTGTCGTCGCCTACGTCAGCCTCATGGTCACGGCTCTGGTCGACCCGGGCGGCTACTTGTGGGGCGGGTTCATTCTCGGGGCCGGGTGGGTCGCGGGGCGGCTGATCCGCTCGCGCCAGCTGCTCATCGACCGGCTCAACGCGACTGCCGCCGAGCTGGAGCGTTCCCGGGATGCGCAGGCGCAGCTAGCGGTGGGCGCGGAACGCGCCCGACTGGCCCGTGAGCTCCACGACGTCGTCGCTCACTCGGTGAGCGTCATGGTCGTGCAGGCCGGCGCGGCCGAGCGCATGGTCGCGGTGGACCCCCAGCGGGCGCAGGCGGCCCTGGAGTCGGTCCGCGCCACCGGACGCCAGGCGCTCGACGAGCTGAGGGTGCTGCTGGGAGTCCTGCGGCCAGGCGCCTCGGCCGGAGCAGCGGTGCAGCCCGCCCCCCGCCTGGCGGACCTCGACGCCCTCATGGAACCCCTGCGCGCTCAGGGGCTCGAGGTTCAGGCGTCGACGGACGGCCAGGTGCGCGAGCTGTCGCCGGGGTTGGAGCTGACCGCGTACCGCATCGTCCAGGAGAGCCTGACCAACATCCTGCGCCATGCGCACGCCCGGCGAGCGTGGGTCGCCCTGGAATATGCCGCCGACGCCCTGGACATCCGGGTGGCCGACGACGGCCGCGGAGGCGCTCCGCTCGTCGGCGGCACGGGGCGGGGGCTGGCGGGGATGACGGCCCGCGCCCAGCTCTACGGAGGCACGGTCGCCTCAGGAGACGGGCCCGAGGGCGGGTTCGTCGTCACGGCGCACCTGCCGCTGTCAGGCCCGTCGTGAGCATCCGCGTCGTCGTCGTCGACGACCAGGCCCTCGTCCGCGGCGGATTCTTGATGATCCTCGAAAGCGAACGCGACATCGAGGTCGTCGGCGACGCCGCCGACGGCGCCGAGGCCCTCGAGGTCTGCGCCCGCGCCCAGCCGGACGTCGTTCTCATGGACATCCGGATGCCCGTCATGGACGGCATTGAGGCGACCCGACGACTGACCAGCGCTCCCGGCCCCCGGGTGCTCATGCTTACGACGTTCGACCTCGACGAGTACGTCTACGACGCGATCCGGGCCGGTGCCAGCGGCTTTCTCCTCAAGGACGTCTCACCGGACCAGCTGGCTCACGGCGTGCGCGCCGTCGCCGCCGGCGACACCCTCCTCGCGCCCAGCATCACCCGACGCCTCGTGGAGGAGTTCGTCAGCCGCCCCGTCGCCGGACACGCCGCAACGGCCCTGACGCCCCTGACCGAGCGGGAACGCGAGGTCCTCGAGCTTGTCGGCCGAGGCCTGTCCAACGCGGAGATCGCCCGCCGCCTCGTCGTGTCGGAGACGACCGCCAAGACCCACGTCAGCCGCATCCTGACCAAGCTGCGGCTGCGGGACCGGGTACAGGCGGTGGTCCTGGCCTACGAAGCCGGGCTGGTGCGGGCCGGAGACGGGCTCGGGCCCGCCTGAAGGAGACCGGCCTGCGCACCGGTGCCCCGGCGGGGAGGAACAAGCCGCAAGATAGCCGCGCAGATTGTCGAACCGAAAGGCGGCCTGATAACCAACACCAGGAATCCCAAACTTGGCGGAAGAGCCCACGAACTTCCCGTCGACGTTAAGTGCCTGCGCCGGGCCGGCAAGTAACACTCGACCGTCACCATGGCGATCCATCCGCGGCCGACGTATGTCTCAGCAGCCCGGTAGCCCGGGCAGTTCATGGCCGGGCTCGTGAGAAGCCCGCAGCTGCTCAAGCCACGAGTTCGACGTACGAACATGCCGGCCTTAGCTGGGTGTGTGGCCGGTGGCCAGGTGCGCGATGGTTTCGCGGTCGGGACTGACGAGCCGCGTGAAGAGCGGGCCGCTGGGCGAGCCCTGCGGCTGGGCGGGGCTGGGCGGGGGCTGTCCGCTTTCGCGAAGGTGGTGGGCGCGATCCAGTGGCGCGGTTACGATCCGGCCGTGGACGCAGCGCAGTGGTATCTCACCGCCGGCGAACGGGGCAACGTCTCGACCAGTCTCGATTCGCGCCACGACGACGGTGCCGCCTGGACGGCGGGGAACTTGGTGCGGCCATTGATCCACGGAGCCTCCTATTTCTTGGAGCTGCACGAGCGTGTCGCCCGGATGGGAGACGGTGACGTGATCCTTTTCGTGGACTGGCGAGGGGATCCCGACGAGGAGCTCACCGGTCAGCCGGGCAGCGCGGTCGGTGCGGTCCTGGCCGCTGCCGCTGGCCGCGGTGTCGACGTGCGGGGGTTGGTCTGGCGTTCGCATTGGGACCGGATCGCCTTCTCCGCATCAGAGAACCGGCATCTCGGTGAGCAGATCAACGCCCGCGGCGGCGAGGTCGTCCTCGACATGCGGGTCCGGCTGGGCGGCTCACACCACCAGAAGTTCGTCGTCCTACGCCACCCCAAGCAACCGGGGCGGGACGTCGCCTTCCTGGGCGGCATCGACCTGTGCCACAGCCGGCGTGACGACATCGGGCACCACGGAGACCGACAACGGCAGGCGATGGCCAAGGTCTACGGGCCGACCCCGCCGTGGCACGACGTCCAGCTGGCCATCGAGGGACCCGCCGTGGGCGATGTCGAGACCGTCTTCCGAGAACGCTGGCAGGACCCACAGCTGCTCAGCCGGTCGCCCTTCCGAGCCCTGCAGGACCGTCGACGGCGTGACCGTCCGGCCCGCAGCCCGCTCCCGCCGCAGCTGCCGGACCCGCCCATCGCGGGCCCCCACCCCGTGCAGATCCTGCGTACCTACCCCCGCCGGGTCGGCGGCTACCCCTTCGCACCCCACGGGGAACGCAGCGTGGCCCGGGCCTACATCAAGGCCATCGGCCAAGCCCGCCACCTGATCTACCTCGAGGACCAATACCTGTGGTCGAAGGAGGTCGCCGCAGTGTTCGCGGCCGCCCTCACCCGCAACCTCGATCTGCGCCTCATCGCCGTCCTACCACCGTTTCCCGACCAGGACGGCAGGCTGTCGGAGCCCCCCAACCTCGTGTCCCGGCAGGCCCTGCTGGGGATGCTCGATCGAGCGGCGCCCGGCCGGGTGGCGGCCTACGGGCTCGAGAACTCGGCCGGGACACCCATCTACGTGCACTCGAAGGTCTGCGTCATCGACGACCAATGGGCGTCGGTTGGATCCGACAACTTCAACCGGCGTTCCTGGACCCACGACTCCGAGGCATCGGCCGCCGTCGCGCACGCCGGGTTCGCCCGCACCCTGCGGGAGCAGCTGGCCCAGGAGCACCTTGCGGCTGAGACCGGGATGGCCATCCCCCTCGCTGACCAGTTCCGCCTGTTCGCCGAGTCGGCGGCCCGGCTCGAGGCCTGGCGAGCCCGAGGGCGCCCAGGTCCCCGGCCCCCGGGCCAGCTTCGACCATTGGCGTCCACGCCGGTGCGGCCGACGACCCGCGCGCTCGCGACAGCGGCCTACCGTGCCGTCTACGACCCAGACGGGCGCCCTCTCGCCCTCCGGCTACGTCGCTCGTTCTGAAACGGCATCCGCCGCATCGGCGCGCTAGACGGTATGCAGTGACCGCTCGGGCGGCTGGGTGGCTGCGGGCCGGGGCCCACTCGCAGAGATTCGTAGGTTACCGAGTAGGGGCTGCCAACTCGGCCCGTCAGACATATGTGGAGGGCCCCCCGGGCGTTCTCTGAGCGTACGAGTGTTGGCGCTCGACGTGCACGCGCCATCGGTTGCGGCGGCTGCGATCAATGGCGTCCCGGGTGAGCGTGACCCAGGCCAGGCTGACGCCCTCACCCACGCACAGCACGAAGGGATCGGGCAGGCCTCTAGTCAAGCCATCAAGGTGGTGGGCCGGGTCGACGTCGCCTACCTGGCGCCCGCGGACAGATCCCGGGAAAGGCACCCCGCGAGAGGGCCGGGCGATTCACGAGTCTCACGAACCACGCGTGCAGGCGACGTCCCACCCTGACCGACCAGCCCCAGGCCAGCCACCCCCACAGTTACGGGTGATTCAGCGGCGGTGGTCGCCTGTCTCGGCGAGGCGGGCAGGCAGTCCGAAGCGTTCAAGGACGCGCGGATCGAAGCGGGTCAGGGCGCAGACGCGGGCGCCGTCCAGCGTCACCGCCAGCAGACCGACGGTTCGGAAGGCCCCGCCGTCTGGGTCCCTGGCGTAGAAGCCGAAGGCGGGCTGCCCGTTGGCGCGGGTCGGCAGTAGCCGGCACCGCCAGCCGGGGCGAAGCGCGGTCGCCGCCAGGAACGCACCGGCGAGCTGCGGTCCGTCGTACTCGAACGGCAGCGGTGGCATGGTCAGCTGGACGTCGTCGGTGAGCAGGCGAACGAGCGCTGCGACGTCCCCGGCCTCGAAGGCTGAGACCAGGCGGCGGACCGTGCGCTGCTCGAGGGCGGATCCCGCGCTGGGCGGACGCGGCGGGTCGGTGCGCCGATGCCGCGCGAGGGTCGCGCGTGCGCGTTTGAGCGCGCTGGTCAGTGACTCCACGGTGGTGCCCACGATCGCCGCGGCCTCGATCGCGGAGAAGTCCAGCACGTCCCGCAGGATCACCGCGGCGCGTTGGCGTGGCGTGAGCACCTGAAGCGCCGTGATGAAGGCCAGCGACACGGACTCCGCCTTCTCGATCCGCGCGTCCGGACCGGGCGCGGAGTCGGGCAGCTCGGCGAGAAGCTCGTCGGGGTAGGGCTCGAGCCAGAAGAGCCGGCCCAGCCTCGTCGGCTGCGGAGGTGACAGCGCCTCGGCGCGGCCCGCGGCATCGATCCACGGGGCCTGGGGCCGGTTGGAGCGCGCCGCGTCCACGCAGCGCGACGTGGCGATCCGATAGAGCCACGTGCGCAATGAGGCGCGGCGCTCGAAACCAGGCAGGCCCCTCCATGCGGAGAGCA
Source organism: Pedococcus sp. (assembly GCA_035999925.1). Taxonomy (GTDB): domain Bacteria; phylum Actinomycetota; class Actinomycetes; order Actinomycetales; family Dermatophilaceae; genus Pedococcus. The sequence goes on along the minus strand of DASYGI010000149.1, from coordinate 12,081 downwards.
GCGTCTCCTGCAGCACGTCCTCGGCCTCCGCGAACGAGCCGAGGTACCGGTAGCAGTACACGTGCAGCTCCCGTCGGTAGCCGCAGACGAGCCGGTCGAACGCCTGCCGGTCGCCGGCCTGAGCGCGGTCGAGCAGGTCGATGGACACGTCGGTGCTCACCTGGTCCTCCACTCCTGGTGTCCCGCCCGGACGGACGGGGCGCCCGTCCGTGGTGCAGACGTCGCGGGTCGCCGGAACTGGGCGGTCAGGGGCCGCCCAATATGCGCGTCCCCCACCGTCCACATCAGCGCACGAACCGCCATCTAGTCAAGGAGCCCGTCATGACAGCAACCGATCAGCCCAAGGCCGTCGCCGCCGCGCTCGCCCACGTGCGCGCGTGGAGCAACCACCACTTCGACGACGCGCGAGCCGGCCTGGCTCCCGACGTCACCGTCACGGCTGTGACCACCGAGCCGACGCGGCCACCCACCGCCCGGTCGGGCATCGAGGACTACATGGCCGGCCTGACCTCGTTTGCCGCCGCGGTCGTCCCGGGCAGCCTTCAGGTGCTCGCTGCCACCGGCGATGACCACAACGCGCTGCTCACTGTGACGGTCGACGTCGATCTCGGTGCCGGCAGCTGCCCGCTCCCGGGCGCTCGCCTCTACCGCGTCGACGACCAGGGCCGGATCCGGGCGGAGCACGTCGTCTTCTACGCTGGCACGATGAACGGATGACGAACCGACAACCAGGACAACGCGGCCGTGCTCGGTTGCCTGGACGACCAGATCCGAAGTGACTGGAAGACGAGGCGCGAGAGCGAAAGGCCCGCCGAGCGCAGCACGTCCGGACCCCGTACCGCAGCCGCCATCCTCCGCGAACAGACTCCTGCGGACTGACAGCACATCGCGATGGTGGCCGCCCAGTCTGTGGATACTGTTCGGCATCGTCGTACTGGATTACGTGGCGCAAATCCCGTACTACCTGATCAACTACCTGTTCCGGTATGGGGCGCCGCCGAGCGTGTCCGCGGGCGTGCTTCTTGGTCTCACGCTGGCCTGGTTCCTCTTCGGCTTCACAGCGACGAGGGCTGGGAAACTCTACGGCTTCTGGGTCCTGTGGTCATTCACGATCGTTGAGGGCCTCTTCTATCTGCACACAATCCTGTCCGGCGCCGTAGGGTTCCAGCTATCCAACCCCAACAGTGCCATCAAAGTCGTCTTCATCATCGGCTACGTGTGCGGCCTGGTATCCCTCGCGTACGCGGTCCCACTTCTGGTATTTCGAACTCACTACTTGTCCCGTCCCCGGGGAACATGACCGGCTCACCGCGATCCGCGGTGCATTCGGCAATAGTGCTGCCGATCCGGTGACTGGTCAGGCGCAGCAGAGCAACCAGGTGTGCACCGGAGATCGTCTCCGCCACTGGGTCCACCCAGTATCGGACAGAGATGGCGTGCGCCGGTGACCGCGTGGGCGTGCGCGTCGGAGAAGGGACATGGGTCCGATCCTGCGGACCCGCCGCAGCACCCGTATGGACCGGCACGCCGCCACCCGACGGCTACCCACCCTCGCCGACCAAGCCGGGTCCGTCTACCCCGGATGCATCCGCCCACGCGGCGGCACACGTTCGTCACCACCATGCTGGACGCCGGCGTCGACCTACGCGACGTCCAGATCGCCCCCGACACGCCGACCCGCGCAAGGCCATGCGCTACGACCGCGCCCGCAAATCCTGGACCGCCACCCCAACTACATCCTCGCCGCCTACATGGCCTCCGGTACCTGACACGACAGCCCGTCGTGCCGAGGATCGGACGTCTTGACGACGGGAGAGCGTGATTCGCCTCCGAGCGTACGGAGCAAGGCTCAGGCGATGCTCCATGAGGCGGCTGGTGGAGCAATCCGCGCACACCGCGGTTCACCCTTGGAGTCGGTCAATGAGAAGTTGGCGACCACACCCCGTCCTTCGGCCGCCGCAAGCAGTCCGACTTCGAGGTGATCGAGCGAGAGCTTCGCACGGCGGAACATGGACCAGGAGTTGTGCTCCGATGGGGAACCCCAGGTTAGATACAGGAAGCGATCCCCCCCGCTTGCCGTGCACGGCCGGTCCCCGAAAGTCGCCGTCGACAACGCTGACGTGCGTTTCCCAAGTCGCAGAGGCTGCGTCACCCGGCACCGGCTCTACCGGATCTCACGATCAGTGCGCTGCCGATGAGGCCCGCGATGATCGCAAAGATCGTGCTCGACCCTAGAGTGCGGTTGGGGGCACCGTTTTCCGGGATTGTTGCGTGGTCGCCTGGACGCCGTCAAGCACAGCGCGCAATTGGCGACGTCGAACTCACTCTCGTGATCGGCGGTCAACCCGTAGCCATCGATGTCGAGAAGAGCAAGGCGGTGGAGCTGGAGTAGCGCGAGACCCGTCAGGTGGCAGGCTCTTTGTCGCAGACCTTCCCGAAGCACGGTTGTTGTAATCGGCGATAGCCGTGATCCGGCCTGACAACACGACGAGGGCATCGCCTCGCGCTCTGCCCTGCCGCCAACGGGCGCAAGCACTCGGGGGCGGATCCGCCGAAGGGTGCCGGCGCGTTCCTCAGTGTCTGTTCGCGATACCGTCGAGCAGTACGTCGGCGACGGTGTCGGCGTGCCGTTCCGGGTCGGCGTCGGGGACTGCATCCAGGTAACCCAGCATGCTGTCGACCGCGCCCTGATAGGTGACAGCCAGGAGTCTCGGGTCGAGCGTGGTGCGGAAGTGACCCTCGTGCTGGCCACGCCGGAAGATCGCCTCCTGGGCGCCGTACAGGTCGTCCAGGTCTCGGATGCCGAGATGTGGTTGGCCGTCCGGCGTGCGCAGGTTCTGGATGATCTCGCTCAGTGCACGCCGTTCGCGAGCATGGGTGCGCCGTAGTGTGACGGCAGCGTGGACTGCCTGGCGGATCACCTGCGGCGCGGGCGCCTCGAGGTCGATCCCATGACCCGCCGCCATCATCAGCGTCTTCAGGGTGCGCCGCGCGGTCATCTCGAAGAGCTCGTCTAGGTCGGCGAAGTAGTGCCACAAGAGGCCCTTGGAGACGCCCGCCCGCCGGGCGATCGCGTCGGCGGTCACCCCGCGATACCCGTGCACCGCGAGGACCTCGACGGTGGCGGCCATCAGTTGTTCGCGGCGCTCCTGCGGGCCTAGACGCTGACGCTTGCGCACCTCGTCGGCCATCTAGCCGACGTCCTGGGACCGGAGGGTCCCGCAGGGGCTGCGCGTCACCGTCGTGGCCGGAAGACCGAGACGACGATGGCGAGCATCAGGGCGGCGATACCGATCATCTCGATTCGCATCCACCCGGGCAGGAACCCCGGGATGAGCGCCTCGACGACGTTGACCGCCAAGAGCACCGACGCGATGATCCCGACCGCCTTGAGGGCCCCCTCGTCGCCGCGACGGGCCGCGCGCATGCGCGCGGCGAGGAGCACGGCGAACGCGCCCACGATCACCGCATGACCCCACCCGTCGGAGGTCGCATCGTCCGGTGATACGACCGACAGGAGGGCTAGAACGGCGAGCGTTGCCGCGACCACGCCGATGTAGATCCAGACGAACAGACTTACCCGGCGCAGGACCTCTGGGGTTGCTCGTTGCGCGTTGTTGTTGACCACGCGGTCAACATTACTGACTAGACGGTCAACACGCAACGGGGCCTCGGTGGCGTCACCGAGAGTCGCGTGACATTCATCGACGGCGTACTCGCCGCAGCCGTTCTTATCGGGGCTCGCCCTCAACTCGACGCTGGGCTGGTGGTGGGTCGACCCTCCCGCAGGGTTCGTCCTCGGCTTCTACGCCCTACGGGAATCCTCGATCGTCTTCGGTCAACGCAGGGTCAAAGGTCCCATGGTCAATCAATCAGAGTTCCTCCCCGACCTGGCAAACCCGGCATTCCAGGCCAACGCCAACGAGGCAATACACCGCTTCATCTCATGACGGCTTCTCGGCCTGGGGACCCGTTCGACCTGGACCTGCGCGGAACCGGTGATCGCCGGCCACTACTTCTAAGTCGGTTTCCCGTACCGCATGGTCACTGGGTGCGACCAACAGGAGCCGGCAAGTGCGGCGCCGAACCGGTGCTTGCTGATATCTCGCTCACCTGACGGATGACGGCACAACCGTCGACGTCCTGACCAACCCAACCCGCCGGCGCCGACCGCCAGGGAGAGAGGCCCGACAACGGCAACTCCTGGTAGGCCTGCGGCCCACGGCTTGTCCTCGTAGACCTGCCCCCCGGCTCGCGGCTGCGGCTTGCGCCCTCACGGCGCCGGCCCGCGCATCGAAAGACGCGCCACGGCGGTGAGAAGGTCACCAAGAAAGGTCCTATGCCGCGGATCGGTCATTCCCACCGGTGGCTGTCGGTGACACGCCACCGACCCTCCCTAGTCGGCCAATCGCGCATGCTCGGATCGCCGGCTGGAGGTGACCCACTCCGCCGCCTGTGGGCGTACGGGTTGCACCGGCCTTGCCAGTGCATGGAAGACCACTCGCGCCGCTCCGCCACGCCTGTTTCAGTCCTCGGAACCTTTCCGCTTACTGAGTCATGCCGTTGTCGGTGACGCGGTTCGTCGGACCTGCCGCAGCCTCCCTGCCGGTGACGCTCACCATCTCGAGTGGTCGTCGAGTCGGTGTTGAAGAGCGATGGCGGCGGTCCGGACGGGGATCGCGTCGGCGGGTTGGGCGATGTCTCGTTCGGCGTCGTCGAGGATGAGCGCGGCCTGGTCGAGGATCGCCTGGATGCGGGTCGGGTTGTCGGTGACCGACGTGGCGCAGTCGTCCAGGAGGCGCAGTAGGGCCAGGGCCACGGTGGGTTCACCGGCGCCGTAGCGGCGGATCAGGCCGCACATGGTCTCGAGGTAGCCGGCGAAGCGTCGCCCAGGAACGATCACCGCTACCGTGCCGGCGGGGTCGTGGGCGATGTCGTCGCCGAGCGGCCGGACGGCCAAGGCGCAGAAGATGACGGATAGGTGCTCGACGGCCTGCACGGCGGTGTAGGGGTCATTGACCGCCGGGGACAGGGCCTTGCAGGCGACGTCCACGAGCTGGCGGATCCCGAACGCGGCGTCCTGTTCCAAGGTCCGCTCGAAGCCGACCCGGACGGCCTGCTCGATAGCGGGGCCGAGCGCGCTCAGGTCCGGGGCCGCATCGTGGGCGTTGGGGCGCCAGACCCACGCCAACGTCGTCCCGGCGACCACGTGTTCCCCGACCCGAGGACGGATCAGGACGGTCACCTCGAGTTGGGTGGCCAACGGCAGGAGAAGTCTCGGGTGGGCGGTCTGCACGTAGCCGGAGCCGGTGGCGGGCACGATGACCGCCCAGGGCGGCGGTTGGGGGGTGGGCTCTTCAACGTCACCGGGCTTGCTGAGGACGACCTGCACGGTGCCACGCTGGACCAGGTCGGTGATCGCGTCGATCTGGATCGAATGCGCCAGGTGGTCGGCGAAGTAGATCACCATCGCCAAACTGGCGAACAGCAGCAGGATCGCTCCAGTGACCGCGAGCCGGGGGAACTGCTCGGTGCGGGTTCCCGAGGCGACGCCGACCGTGTACAGACCGGCGGCGCTGTAGGTGAACGTGGACAGGAACACGCTGAGGACCCGTTGGGTGGGCCGGTCGCGCAGGAAGTTACGCAACAGTCGAGGGGAGAACTGGGTCGACGAGAGCTGCAACGCCACAACGGTCAAGCCCAACACCAGCGCAATGACCGTCACCACGGTGCTGGCAATGGTGATCAGCAGGGTTCGGGCGTCGTCGGCCGTGCCCTGGAACGCCAGCGGCGCCCACGCTGACCCGGGATCCACCGTCACCTGCGAGATGGCGGTGCCCGCCATCAGCGCGACCACCGCCCAGACCGCCGGCAAGACCCACAGAGACGCTGCCGCCAACTCCCGCAAGCGTGCCCGCCCAATCATCTACCCATCTTCTACCTCGCACCGGGACTGGCGGAGAACGTCCGCGTCAGCACTCTTCGCGGCCACGCTCGAGCCGCTCCCACGGGGTTGTGGCGCTCATCCCAAAGCACGCCGCCGACCGCGTGGTCGGCCGCATGGGCGGCCGCCTTCGGTGGAGTGTCGAGGCCTCCTGCGGCTCACCGAGCACGGGCCGCCAGTCCCCCGGCCATGGACCATGAGCTCGTTAGACGTCACCCTGGTGCTACCGGGACACTCGAAGACATTCCCGCCAACCACAGCCGGGTGCGCTCGGAGAACGACGGCGTTGACGGGGCGCGGAAGAAGGGCCTGCAGCTCAACAGTGAGAACAGCCCGGCGGCGTCGGTGCCGGTGGCCTGGTGCGGGGCAGCGGCTGTTGCTCGCGGACGGCCCGACCGATTGGCCCCCAGCCGGTCCACGCACCCACGATCCCCGACCGGCTGCCACCCGAGCCCGGGACCTGGCCTAGCCCTGGTTGGTTCCGCACCGTCCGCCACCTCGTCAGAACATCAGGGCATCCAGCGGGCCGCCGCCTCGAACGTGTCAGCAGGACCAGAGTTGAAGGCGATCGCCGCGTTCGGAGCGTGACGCCGCACAAGGTTCACGACACGCTCCAACAGCAGCACCTCGTGGCGTACACCGCCTCCCACGACCACACAGTCCCACGTTCGATCCTTCAGAGCCGCACGGACGACCTCGTCAATGTCGTCGCTGCCATCGAGCCCGAACAGGCAAAATTCTGCATCCAGACCGTGTTCGACGAACTGGTCTATGCCGGACTGGATGCCCGCAGCCACCGGCTCTGGGTCCCAGGGCCCAGGAACGCGGAAGGGATCCAAACCGATCACCAATATGTGCGGCACTCCCACTTCCGCGTCCACTCGCGAAGGCTACTCAGCCCGGTGCTGATCCGGTGGCAGCACCACCCCAGCAACGGACGTGACCATCGCATTGCACGCGCCATTCACGCCCCCCAGCCGCCACGTGGCCTCGTGGCAGAGGCACGCTCATCGGGGCGATCCGGCGCGAGTCAGACCTGCGTCCTATTGCCGCGAAGCGGCCACGTCACACCGGGACCCCTCTGACGTCAAGAGGCGGGTTGCCGGGGCCTTGAGGTGGGGCTCTTCCTCGCTGGTGTCGGTGCGGGTAGCGTCCTGGGTGCGGGTCCGGGAAGTGGCTGATCCGAAGTGCTGGTGTGCGGGTGTGAGCCGGCCGCGCTGGAGTTAAGTGACGCCCCGCAGTGCCCTCCCGGACCCGCATCCGCCCCCTTCGGAGCCTTGGACCTTTGCGTCGGCGAGGAGCTGCCGATAGAGGGCGTCGGAGATGCGGCGCTTGAGGCAGCGCATTGCTTCGGCGCGGGTCTTCTCGGCGGCGAGCTTACGCCGGTAGTAGGCCCGGCCTGGAGTGTCGAGGCGGATCTGGCTGACGGCGGCGATGTGGATGACGTGGTTCATCCGCCGGTTCCCCGCCCTTGAGAGGCGGTGCCGGACGATCTCCGCGGAGGACGCCTCGATCGGGGCGGTCCCGGTCCATGACGCGAAACCGGTTCCGGTCGGCGAACCGGGCCACATCACCGACGTCGGCCAGGGTGCGGGCGGCGACGACGGGTCCGACGCCGAGCAGGTTCATCAGCGTTGAGCCTGAGGCGACGACCATCGCCTTGAGCTCTTTGGTCAGCTGCTTGATCTTCCTGGCCACCACGACCAGCTCGCCCAGCTGCTCGACGGCGAGCCGGCGTCGGGTCTTGCCGGCCAGGTCCCGAGGCCGCACCGACGCCTGATCTTCACGGGAACCCCGGGCGGGGTAGGCAACCGGCGCACGCCCCCGTGCTTCCTGCGGCCCGGCGAGGTGCTCGTTAGCCGCCTCGAGGGCGTCGGCGAGCTCCGCCAGTCGTTCACGGCCTGACCCGACCCTCGCGCAGGTCGGTCGGCTGCAACTACCGTCGGGGGATGGTTCGCGAGACACCGCCGTTCCGTGCCGACCACGTGGGCAGCCTGCTCCGACCCACCGCGCTGATCGAGGCTCGAGCGAGGCACGCCGCCGGTGGGATCGACGCGGACGCGCTGCGGACCGCTGAGGACGCCGCCATCCGGCAGGTCGTCCGCATGCAGGAGGACGTGGGGCTCCAGACGGCCACCGACGGCGAGTTCCGCAGGACGTCGTGGCACATGGACTTCATTTACCAGCTCGGCGGAGTGGCGCGAACGGACGAGAAGTTGACGGTCCACTTCCGTAACGACCAGGGCGAGATGGACTTCGAGTCCGCGGCCCTGAAGGTGCACGACCGGGTCACGCTCACCGACACGATCTTCGGCGATGCCTTCCGCTTCCTGCGCGAGACCGCCTCGGCCAGGCAGACGTCGAAGCTGACGATCCCGTCCCCGAGCATGGTGCACTACCGCGGCGGTCGGGCCGCGATCGACGAGGACGTGTACCCCGAGCTCGACGCCTTCTGGTCCGACCTCACCCGTGCCTACGCGGACGAGGTACGCCGACTCGGCGAGCTCGGCTGCACTTACCTCCAGCTGGACGACACCAGCCTTGCGTATCTCAACGATCCCCAGCAGCGGGCGATGCTCGCCGAGCAGGGCGCCGACTCCGAGCACCAGCACGAGACGTACATCCGCAACATCAACGCCGCGCTCCGGGACCGCCCGGACGGCATGAGAGTCACGACGCACATGTGCCGCGGCAACTACCGGTCGTCCTGGGCCGCCGAGGGCGGCTACGACTTCGTCGCCGAGGCGCTGTTCTCTCAGCTCGAGGTGGACGGGTTCTTCCTGGAGTACGACGACGACCGCTCCGGCGGTTTCGAGCCGCTGCGGTTCGTGCCGCCCGGCAAGCAGGTGGTGCTCGGCCTCGTCACGACCAAACGCGGGGCCCTCGAGAGCAAGGACCAGCTCAAGCGGCGGATCGACGAGGCGGCGAAGCACGTCCCCCTCGACCAGCTCTGCCTCTCACCCCAGTGCGGCTTCTCCTCGACGGTCGAGGGCAACGTCCTCACGTACGAGGAGGAGGTCGCCAAGCTCCGGCTGATCGTGGAGACGGCGCAGGAGGTGTGGGGCTGACACTCACATCGGGTACTGCGGCAGTGTCCCCCTGACGGTGACCCACTGCGTGTCGGTGAACGCGTCGAGGTTTGCCGTCCCGCCGCCCTGGCGCGACCCGGTGCCCGAGTCCTTGACGCCGCCGAAGGGGATGTTCGCCTCGTCGTTGATTGTCTGGTCGTTGATGTGCACCAGGCCGCTCGGGATCCGCTCGGCGATCTCGAGCCCGCGCATCACGTCGCGGGTGAGGATGCCCAGGGACAGCCCGTAGGGCGTGTCGGCCGCCAACCGCACCACTTCCTCCACGCTGTCGAACCTCACCACGGGAGCCACCGGGCCGAACACCTCATCGCTGTAGGTCGGCGCCGTGGTCGGCACGTCCGCCAGCACCGTGGGTCGGTAGAACAGGCCCTCGTAGGTGCCGCCGGCGGCCAGCCGCGCTCCGGCGTCGACCGACTCGGTGACCATCGCGTGGATACGGTCGCGCTGGCCGGCGTCGATGACCGGGCCCAGGGCGACCTGCCCCGACACGGGGTCGCCGACGGGGAGGTGGTCGGCCCGGGCGGCCAGCGCGGCGACGTAGTCGTCCGCGACGGCCGACTGCACGAGGTGCCGCCCCGCCGCCATGCACACTTGGCCCTGGTGGGCGAAGGAACCCCACGCGCCGACCGACGACGCGGCCTCGACGTCGACGTCGTCGAGCACGAGCAGTGCCGAGTTGCCGCCGAGCTCGAGGTGCACGCGCTTGAGGTGCTGCGCCGCCAGCGCGGCGACGGCACGCCCCGCGCGGGTGGACCCCGTGAACGCGATCACCCGGACGGCGGGCTCGGTCACGAGCGCCTCCCCCACCTCCGCGCCGCCGGGCAGGACGTGCAGCAAACCGTCCGGCAGGCCCGCGGCAGCGAAGATCTCGGCCAGGACCGCCCCGCCGCTGACCGCGGTCCTGGGGTCCGGCTTGAGCAGCACGGCGTTCCCCAGCGCCAGGGCCGGCGCCACGGCGCGGATGGAGAGGATCGTCGGCACGTTGAACGGCGCGATCACGCCGACGACCCCCACCGGGACGCGGCGGGCGAGGCTGAGCCGTGGCATCGACGACCTCAGCAGCTGCCCGTACGGAGCCGACGCGAGAGCCGCCGCCTCATAGCACTCCTCGGCCGAGGTCATGATCTGGAACCCGGCGAACGGCCCGATGGCGCCGCTCTCGCGCATCAGCCAGCCGGTGATCTCCTCGGCGTTCGCGTGCCAGAGGTCGCCGGCGCGGCGCAGCACCGCCGACCTATCGGTGTACGGCAGGGCCGCCCAGTTCCGCTGCGCGTCGGTCGCAACCGTCGCGGCCTTGTGCACGTCGGCCGGCGTCGCCGCGCCCATCGTCGCGAGCTGCTCGCCGGTGGCCGGCGACACCACGGGATAGGGCTCCCCCGAGCCGTCGACCCAGCCGGTGGAGTAGATCTTGGCCTGCCAGGCGGGTCCTTCGAGGAGTGGCATGGCGGCCAGTCAACCCCTCTCGCGACGGACCGTCCAGGGGTGGTTCGGTAGCCGATCGGGAGTCCGGCGTAGTTCTCGGCCAGCCCGGTGGCAGCGGCAGGGCGTCGTATGCGGCGCTCCGGGCGTCACTGCTCGTCGCCACCCATTTCAGTTCGGACAGGCGCAGCTGCGCGTCGAAGGGGTCCCCGCTGGTGTGCAGCATCGTCGTCATCCACCAGGAGAAGTGGGTGCACCGCCAGACGCGGCGCAGGGCGGCGTCGGAGTACGCGTCGGCGAGCGTGCTGTCGTTCTTGGACAGTCACCGGGCGAGCGCGGGCGCCAGCAGCGCGACGTCCGCCACCGCCAGGTTGAGCCCCTTGGCGCCGGTGGGCGGCACGATGTGGGCGGCGTCCCCAGCCAGGAACAGGCGCCGGTCGCGCATCGGCGACTGCACGTAGCTGCGCATCGGCAGCACGCTCTTCTCCGTGATGGTTCCCGACTCGAGATGCCATCCCTGCACGCGGACCCGAGCCGCTCGGCCGGCGCCGCCCAGATTCGGTCGTCCGGCCAATCGCCTACGTCGGTGTCCGGCGGCGCCTCCAGAAACAGCCGGCTCACCGTGGCCGAGCGCACCGAGTGCAGGGCGAAGCCGTCGGGATGCCAGGCGTAGATGAGCTCGTCGGTCGAGGGGGGCCTGTCCGCGAGCAGGCCGAGCCAGGAGTAGGGATGGGTGCGCTCCCAGACCTGGCGAGCGCCGGCGGGGGCGGCGGCCCGGCTCGGCCCAAACGAGCCGTCGCACCCGACGACCACGTCGGCGTCGAGCCGCTCGGTGCCGCCGTCCGGCAGGGTGTAGGTGACGAAGGGATGGTCCGTGGTCAGGTCGTGCAGCCGGGTGTCGCCGACCTCATACCTGAACTGCTGGTCCGCCGCCACGACCGGATCCAACAATCGGCGGAACGCCGCCCGAACAGCTCAGAGGCGTACCCATCCCGTGGCACCCGGGACAACTGCACAGACGCCCCGCAAGCCCTGCAAACCCATCGCTCGGCGGGGCTAGCGTCGATGCGGTCACTATCCCCAGCCGCGGTGGCGGCGGGCGTGGTTGGGCCCGGGCAGCGTCGCCGCGTGAGGTGATCTCGTGTCTAGCCCAATGATGCTTCTGCCGTCTCAGCCCGCGACGATGTCGGCCGCCCAACTGGCTGCGGTGTCCTACCTGGCCCGGTACGCCGGCCGCACTTACACCATGTACGCGTACCCGCTGCGGGAGTGGTTCGCCTGGTGCGAGACCAACGAACTCGACCCGTTGGCCGGCATTCAACGCGCTCATGTCGAGCTGTACATCCGCCAGCTCGGCGAGCATGGCCTGATGGACTCCTCCGTGGTCACCAGCATGCACGCCGTCCGCGGGTACTTCCGGTTCGCCCACATCGACGGCCTCATCGGCTCCGACCCCGCCGTCTACGCCCGGCTACCCAAGGTTCACCGGGACGAGACCCGCACCCAAGGGCTGGACCGGCTCGAGCTGATCCGGTTCCTCCAAGTCGCCCAAACCATCACCGTCCACCACGGCGCCCTGGCGTTCCTGCTCGGCATCAACGCCCTCCGGGCCTCCGAAGCTGCAGCCGT
>DASYGI010000148.1:0-5171 GCA_035999925.1 Pedococcus sp. | reverse complement strand
CGCGGCTGCGCCGGGCAAGCTGGACGGCATACTCGCCAGGCTGGCCGGCGGCGCCAGGGTGACCCCGGACCCGACCGCCCGGTCGAAGGCCGACGCCCTCGGCAACCCGAGCGGCCACATCGCGATGCCCACCCTCACCATGCACACCCTCGACGACCCCTTGGTCCTGGCTGCGAACGAGAACGTCTACGGCAAGCGCGTTGACGCCGCGAAGGCGAGCGGTGAGCTGGCCGGGTTCCTGACCCGCCCGCCGGTGAAGTACACCGCCGCGCCGTACGGTGCCGGCCACTGCAACTTCACCACCCAGGAGCAGGTCGGGGTGATCGACCTGTTGGACCGGTGGGTGCGCAACGGGGCCTACCCGGCGTCGGGCGCGATTGCGACCGAGCTCGGCTTCTCACAGGACGGCGGCCAGGGCTCCAACACCCTGACCGCGATCGACAACGGTACGGCGACGACGGGCTACGACCCCAGCGAGCTGCCGCCGGCCTGGCCGAACCCACAGGCCGCCATCGTCCCCTGAGGCTGGCGGCCGGCCGACGAAGCAAACCGGCTGACCAAGCGACCGGCTGACGAAGCGAACCGGAGGGAACGAACCTAGATCGGGAGCCGGCGGAACACCGCACGCGGCAGGTGCCGCAACACCGACATGACCAGGCGCATCGGGCCCGGCACCCACACCGTCCGGCTGGGACCGCCGACCGCACCGGCGATGGCGTCGGCGACGTCGGTGGCGTCCACGGCGAGCGGAGCATCCTGGAGGCCGCGGGTCATGGACGTTCGCACGAAGCCGGGCCGCACGACCACGACGCCCACCCCGGTGCCGGCCAGGTCGTCGCCGAGCCCGGTCGCGAACGCGTCGAGACCAGCCTTGGTCGAGCCGTAGAGGTAGTTGGACCGACGCGGACGCTCGCCGGCCACCGAGGACAGCACCACGATCGTGCCGTGGCCCTGGGCTTTCAGGGCGGCCGCGATGACGGTAAGTGACGACACCGCCCCGGTGAAGTTCGTCGTCACGACGTGGGCGGCGGCAACCGGGTCCGCAGCGGTCGCTTCGTCGGGGAGCACTCCGAAGGCCAGCAGCACAACGTCGACGTCACCTTCGGTGAACACCGCCGTGAGCGGGGCGGCGTGGTCCGCCACCTGCGTCGCATCGAAGTCGATGGCCGTGACTGAGCCGTCGCCGACCAGCTGGCGGGTGGCCTCGACGGCCGCGTCGCGACCCTGACCGGGGCGGCCGGCGAGCACCACCCGGGCGAGCCGGCCCTTGCGGGACAGGGCCGTGAGGCTGGCCTGGGCGATGTCGGACGAGGCGCCCAGGACGAGGACGGTCTGGGGGGAGCCAAGAGCATCTAGCACAGCTGCAGCCTTCGAGAGAGGTCGGACACGAACAGGTGATGGGGGTCGAGCAGCTCGCGCTGCTCACGCCAGGCGTCGAGCCCGGGGTACATCTGCGCCAACAGCTCGGGTTTCATCCTGCTGTCCTTGGCCAGGTAGAGGCGGCCACCGTGCGCCGCGACGAGGTCGTCGGCCTGGTCGAGCACCCTGGCCAGACCGGCCGTGGCCGGCATGTCCATGGCCAAGGTCCAGCCGGGGGTGGGGAAGGACAGCGGCAGTCCCGAGCCGGGTCCGAACCGCTTGAGCACGGCCAGGAAGCCGGGTACTCGTTCGCGGGCGAACAGCTCCAGAACGGTCCGGACGCAGCCGGCGTCCTCGACGGCGAACTGGTACTGCAGGAACCCCGGCCGTCCGTACATCCGGTTCCAGCCGCGTACCACGTCCAGCGGGTGGAAGAAGGAGGCGACGGACTCCAGCGTCACTACCGGCTGGGCCGGCGCTGCGCGGTAGTAGGTCTCGTTGAACAGCCGCATGCTCACTGACGACAGCAGCCCTGCGGGGGCCCACGGGGGGCCGGGGAGGACCCGGCCGGTGCTGTAGTCGGCGAGCGGGATCGGTCGACGCCCGCGCGCCACGTCGTCCCGCTCGGCGTGCTCGCCTGCGGTCAGCACCCCGCGGCCCAACGCAGAGCCGGTGGCGAGGGTGTCCAGCCAGGCCACGGTGTACCGGTGCTCGGTGTCGGCCGCCTGCAGTGCGGCCATGGTCCCGTCCAGGTCGGTCGTCCGCGTGGTGTGCACGCGAAGGCTCGCGGTGGTGATGGGTCGCATCCGCAGCCACACCCGGGTGACGATCCCCGCCAGCCCCATGCCTCCGACCACGGCGCCGTATGCCGCGTCGGCCGGCGAGACGCTGCGCACCTGACCGGTGCCGTCGACCAGCTCGAGGCGTTCGACGTGTTGGCCGATGCTGCCGTCGCGGTGGTGGTTCTTCCCGTGCACGTCTGCGGCCAGCGCGCCCCCGAGAGAGACATGCCGGGTGCCGGGGGTGACCGGCACGAACCAGCCGCGCGGCACGGCATACGCCAGGAGGTCCTCGATGCTCACCCCGGACTGGGCCTCGACGACCCCGTCCGCGCTGATCTCGCCGATGCCGCGCAGCGCGTCCGTGCTGACGACTCGCCCACCGGAGTTGAGCGCGGCGTCGCCGTAGGCGCGGCCCAGGCCGCGCGGGAGCAGGCCACGGGGGAGCCCGCCGTCCAGGCCGGTGCGCACCACCTCGGCGACGGCGGCGGTGGTGGCCTCATGGCTGACCTGGGCCGGGGTGCGGGTGGCCCGCCCCCAGCCGGTGAGCCATTCGGTCGGGGTGCTCACAGGGCGACTCCCAGGGAGAAGGTGACGAGCCACAGTAGGCCCAGGATCTGCAAGGTGGTGTCCCGGCGGACGACCTCCTCGGGCTCCTCGACGTTGCCGAGGTCGCTGTCCAGGCCGTACCGCATCAGCCCGAGGACGAACGGCGCCACGCTGATGGCGGACCAGGCACCACCACGATGCGCCGCGCCCACCTCGAAGGCCCACAGGCAGTACCCGGTGATGGTGACGCCGGCGCTGACCCCAAGCACCATGCGCAGGTAGGACAGCGGATAGAACGTGAGGCTCCGTCGCACGATGGCGGTGGCGTTCTCCGCGGAGATCAGCTCGGAGAGCCGCTTGCCGGTGACCATGAAGAGCGACCCGAACGCCGTGACGATGAGGAACCACTTCGACAGCGGCAGCCCGGTGGCGAGGCCGCCGGCCATGGCGCGAAGCAGGAAGCCCCCCGAGACCAGCCCGAGCTCGAGGACCGGGCGGTGTTTGAGCCAGAGGCTGTACGAGGCGGTCAGGACGAGGTACCCGAGAACCACGAGGTGGAACCTCAGCGGTCCCGGGAGCGCCACCGCCACGATCGCCAGCACCAACGCGAGGACCAGGGCTACCGGGCGGCTGATCTGGCCCGAGGCCACCGGGCGGCGACGCTTGGTGGGGTGCTTGGCGTCGGCCTCGGCGTCCATCACGTCGTTCAGGCAGTAGGTGGCACTGCTGGCCAGGCAGAACGCCGCGAAGGCCAGGGCGGTGTGCGCGAGGGTGGGGCCGCGCAGGATGGTTCCGGCGGCCAGTGGGGCGGCACCGACCAGGACGTTCTTGGACCACTGGCGCGGGCGCATGAGTCGTACGGCGCCGCGGATCACGCCCGCCACCCTAGCGTTTGGCATAAGGTCCGATCGATGAACGTGCGACAACGGCGCGCCCGGACGAGCGCACTGCCGGTCGCGCCCACGACTGCCCCCACCAACACCTCGGCCAGGGCGGCCCTGGTGACAGCGGTGGTCAGCGCACTCGTCGTCCTCGGTCCGGCGCTGCGCCCGGGCTACGTCCTGGTCGGGGACATGGTGTTCGTCCCCCGGCTGAGGATCGACGGAAACCTCATCGGCCTGTCGTCCACCACCCCGCGCGCAGTCCCGTCGGACGCCGTAGTCGCCTTGCTCAGCGCCGTCCTGCCAGGCCAGGTGGTCCAGAAGCTGGTGCTGTTCGCCGTGCTCCTGGCCGCCGGGGTGGGTGCGGGGCTCGTGGTGCGGATGGGGGCCATCGGCACGTCCGCGGCGACGGCAGCCGCGGTCTGGAACCCCTATGTCGGCGAGCGGCTCGCTGCGGGCCAATGGGCGGTGCTCGTCGGGTATGCCGCCCTGCCCTGGGTTCTGCGCGGCGCGTGGGAGTGGGGGGCGGTGTCCAGTGGCGACCGAAGCACCACCGCGCGCCGGGCGTGGCTGCGGGTGGCGGTCCCCGTGGTGCTGGGGTCGCTGGGCGGGCCCCCGGCCTGGTTCCTCGTCGTGCTCGTCGCCCTGGTGGGCTG
Organism: Pedococcus sp.; assembly: GCA_035999925.1. Taxonomy (GTDB): domain Bacteria; phylum Actinomycetota; class Actinomycetes; order Actinomycetales; family Dermatophilaceae; genus Pedococcus. The sequence continues at coordinate 947 of DASYGI010000148.1, read as the reverse complement.
GGTGGTGGGGGCCCGTGCGCGAGTGCTGTATCGCGGCGGGGCACTCCTTGGCGGTCTGCTGCTCCTCCTGGCACTTCCGTGGGCAGTCCCCGCGCTGATCCGCCCCGGCGGGACGGTCGCCAACGCCTCGGGGGCCGTCTTCGCGCCGCGCGCGGACACGCCGTTCGGGCTCCTGGTCAGCATCCTGACCGGGGGTGGGATCTGGAACTCCGACGTCGTGCCGGCGGGTCGAGACACGATCCCTGGAGCCGTGGCCGGGTGCGCCCTGCTGGTGCTGGGGGTGTCGGGCCTGGTGGTCGCCCGCCGTCGCGTCGCCCTGGCTGCCGGCCTTGCCGGAGTGCTGGGTCTCGCCCTCGCGCTGCTCGTTGCGCTCCCTGAGGTGGGGCCGGCTTTGGCCGGGTGGCCTGCCACCGCGCTGTTGCGCGACGGTGCCCGTCAGGTCGGCCCGTGGGTGGTGGCCATGAGCGTTGGTGTCGGGGTGGCCGTGGACGCCATCGCCCAGCGTCGGGGGGCCTGGCGGGTCGCGGGCGGGGTCGGCCCGGCGGTGGCCCTGGCCCTGCTTCCGGGGGCCACGTCGGCGTCGATGGGTTGGGGGCTAGCGGGACGCCTGGCGCCGGTCGACTACCCGCACGACTACGCGCAGGTCGCGGCGCGGGTCGCCGGACCGTCCGCGGCAGGGGCCGTCGTCGTGGTGCCCTTCGAGGCGTACCGGCGTGCTGCGTGGAACCGGGAGCGCTCCGCACTGGATCCGCTGCCCCGATGGCTGCCCGCCGTCACGGTGGCGAGTAGCGATCTGCTCGTGCGCCGCCCCGCAGCGGTCGTGCGGGTGCCCGGTGAGGACCCCTTCGCCGCAGCGGTCCACAGCGCTCTGGCGTCCACCCGGCCAGCGGTGGCCCTCGCGCGGCTGGGGGTGCGCTGGGTCGTGGTGGACCAGCCCGGGGTTTCCG
>DASYGI010000147.1:0-1677 GCA_035999925.1 Pedococcus sp. | reverse complement strand
GCCCTGGCCCTGTTGCGCGCCGTTGCCACCGCCGCCAACGACGCGGACACCCTCGCGGAGGCGGTCCCCGCCGCCATCGAGGAGGTGACCCGCTACACCCCGTGGCGCCCGCAGGCGGCATACCTCATCGACGGGACCGGCGAGCTCGCCGAGCTGAGTCTGGGTGGGGTCCGGCCCGCAGCGGGTGAAGCGCAAGCCGTGCACGAGCTGGCGCTGGCCGCGATGGCCAACGGTGAGATGACCACTCGGCACCTGCCCGACGCGCTGCTGCTGGGGGCGCCCCTGGTCGCGGCAGGCCGAGTGGCCGGCGCGCTCGTCCTGCGTCGGGAGGGAACTGCGCTGCCAGAGGAGCGGGAGACCGCCACAGTGGCCCAGGCCATGGCGTTGTTCGCCCGGGTCGCCGAACGTGAACACGCCTCCGAAGTCCTGGCCGCGGCTCGCGACGAGGCCATGTCGGCGTCCCGGGCCAAGTCGGAGTTCCTCGCGACGATGAGCCACGAGATCCGCACCCCGCTCAACGGGGTGATCGGGTTGAGCGAGCTGCTCGGCCGGACCGAGCTCACCGACCGTCAACGCCGCCTCGCCGACGGGATCGAGGAGGCGGGCCGGGCCTTGCTGGGACTGGTCAACGACGTGCTCGACCTGTCGAAGATCGAAGCCGGGCGACTCGACCTCGAGGAGGTCGAGTTCGACCCGCGGCTGGTCATCGAGCAGAGCGCCAGCCTGCTCGCGGGGGCGGCGCGCGCCAAGTCGCTGGAGTTTGCCATCGCCTGTTCCGCCGAGCTGCCCCCATTGGTGCGGGGAGACCCCGGGCGGCTGGGGCAGGTGCTCGCCAACCTCACCGCGAATGCCGTGAAGTTCACCTCCTCGGGCGAGGTGGTGGTCCGGGCATCGGTCCAGCCTGATGAAGCTGGTGAGGCTGGTGACCGTGTCGCCAGTGACCATGCCGCAGAGTCGGTGCGCCTGCGGATCGAGGTCAGCGACACCGGGCTCGGCATCGCCGTCCAGGACCAGGCCCGGCTCTTCGACGCGTTCGCTCAAGCGGACAGCTCCACGACGCGGCAGTACGGCGGCACCGGTCTCGGTCTGGCCATCAGCAGCCGGCTGGTCTCGGCCATGGGCGGCGAGATCGGGGTACGCAGCGAGCCCGGGGTGGGCAGCACGTTCTGGTTCACGGCCCTGCTGGGAGCTCCTGACGAGGCCGCCTCGGCTGGCGTGGTGCCGCCGACCTCGCTGCGCGACGTGCGCATCCTCGTCGTCGACGACAACGACACGAACCGCATGATCCTGGCCGAGCAGGTCGCCGTCTGGGGCGCGCACAGCGAGGTCGCCGCCTCGGCCGCCGAGGGGCTGACGCTGCTGGAGCGGGCACACGACCGGGGAGCGCCGTTCGACATCGTCCTCTTGGACTACCTCATGCCGGAGGTGGACGGGCTCGAGTTCGCCCGCCGGGCGCGGCTGGACCCCGACCACGCCCACACCCGGCTGGTTCTGCTTACTTCGGCGATCGAGCCCGACCAGCAGGTCCTGGCCGAGGCCGGTGTCGACCTGGCGCTGGCCAAGCCAGTCCTGTCGGGGCATCTGCGCGACGCGGTGTCGGCCGTCCTGACCGGAACCGTCTCGCGGTGGTCGGAGGCCGAGCGTGCGACCGAGGCGGTTGAGCACGGCGAGCGCGAC
>DASYGI010000146.1:0-5776 GCA_035999925.1 Pedococcus sp. | reverse complement strand
AGCAGGTCCTCGTCGATGATCGTCTGACCGTTCAGCGCCTGACCGTCGGTGATGAGCACCTCGTAGGCCGCGTCCGCCACGATGTCGGGCTTGCGGCTCACCTTCACCATCTGGTCCCCGCCCGGCAGGTTGCCGATCGCGTCGGTGGCCACCAGTGTGGCTGGCCACAGACAGGTCGACGAGACGCCCTTCTGGCCGAGCTCGTGGGCGAAGCCCAGCGCCGCCATCGTCATGCCGTACTTGGCCATCGTGTATGCCGGGTGCCCGGCGAACCAGCGCGGGTCCAGGTTGATGGGTGGGCTCAGCGTGAGCACCTTGGGATCCGGCGAGGCGAGCAGGTGCGGCAGGGCGGCTCGCGTGAGCATGAACGTGCCTCGGACGTTCACGTCCTGCATGAGGTCGTAGCGCTTGGGGTCGAGGGAGGCCGTCGGGCTGAGGTTGAGCACGCTGGCGTTGTTGACCACGATGTCGATGCCGCCAAACTGCGCCGCGGTCTTGGCGACCGCCGACTCGATCGTCTCGTCGTCGCGGACGTCGCCGATGATGGCCAGCGCGGTGCCACCCGCCTCCTCGATCGCCGCCGCGGCGGTGTGGATGGTCCCCACCAGGCGCGGGTCAGGCTTGTCCGTCTTGGCGATCAGCGCGACGTTGGCACCGTCGCGGGCCGCCCGGACGGCGATGGCCAGACCGATCCCCCTGCTGCCACCGGACATGAGGATGGTCTTACCCGCGAGCGTCGTCATGCGAGGAGCCTAGTTACCGGGCGGTAGGGGTGGAACCGTCCCGACGCGTGAGCCTCGCCACCCAGGCTGCCTGTGCCGGCACCCAAAGGTCAGGGCAACGTTGTGTCGTTGAACCGGTGCAGCAGGTGGGCCAGCTCACCGATGTCGGCGGGATCCCAGGTGCTCAGCTGCGAGCGCAGCCGCTCCCGACGACCCGCGAAGGTGCGGTCGAGGGCTGCCACACCTCCGTCGGTCAGACGCACCTGACGGGCCCGAGCGTCCGTGGGGTCAAGGATGCGCTCGATCAGGCCGAGGTCCTCGAGCGTGGTCAGGTTCCGGCTGATCGTCGACTTGTGCAGCCCCAGGACCTCCCCGAGCTCACCACCTCGGGCTCCGCCATCGGGCCCGGACAGCTCGCGCACGGCCACGAGCACGGCGTATCCGGCATTGTCGAGGGCGGGGTGTATGTCGGCCGCCGTGCGCTTCTGGGCGCTCCGCGCCCACCAAAGCATCCTCGCGAGCTCGAAGTCGAGCTCGCCCAGGGGGGAGGTGGGTGACATGAGGGGAGCCTACGTGCGCCTGGGTCGCTCCGCACCAGACCGGGGTGGCGCGCCCCAGGCAGCCCGCCCGGACTGAGACACTGTCACGGTGCGCCCGGTGACCCAGTCGTCCAAGCTTCAGAACGTCCGCTACGACGTGCGCGGACCCATCCTCGAGGAGGCCCACCGGCTTGAGGCCGAGGGCCACCGCATCATGAAGCTCAACATCGGCAACCCCGCGCCTTTCGGGTTCGAGGCACCCGAGTCGATCCTCGTCGACATGATCCACAACCTGCCGCAGGCCCAGGGCTACTCCGACTCACGCGGCATCTTCTCGGCCCGCACGGCCGTGGCGCACTTCTACCAGGAGGAAGGTCTCACCGACGTCACGGTCGAGGACGTCTTCATCGGCAACGGCGTCAGCGAGATGATCTCGCTGGTACTGCAGGCCCTGGTGGACAACGGGGACGAGATCCTCATCCCGGCACCGGACTATCCGCTGTGGACCGCCGCGGTGACCCTCGCCGGGGGCCAGCCCGTGCACTACCTGTGCGACGAAGCCAACGGCTGGAACCCGGGCCTGGAGGACATCGAGAGCCGGATCACGAGCCGTACCAAGGCGATCGTGCTCATCAACCCCAACAACCCGACCGGCGCGGTGTACTCCGAGGAGATCGTGCGGGGTTTCGTGGACCTGGCGTCCAGGCACGACCTGGTCCTACTGTCGGACGAGATCTACGAGAAGATCCTGTACGACGGCGCCCGTCACGTGCACGCCGCGACATACGCCCACGACATCCTCTGCCTGACCTTCAGCGGGTTGTCGAAGGCCTACCGCGTCGCGGGGTTCCGTTCGGGCTGGGTGGTCGTCACCGGCGCCCGCGCTCGCGCGACCGACTTCCTCGAGGGACTGACCCTGCTCGCGAACATGCGCATGTGCGCGAATGTGCCCGCGCAGCACGCGATCCAGACGGCCCTCGGCGGCCACCAGTCCATCAACGACCTCGTCCTACCCGGCGGACGGCTGCTCGCCCAGCGCGACCTGGCCCACGCCCTCATCACGCAGATCCCCGGCGTCACCTGCGTCAAGCCCCAAGGGGCGTTGTACCTGTTCCCCAAGCTCGACCCCGAGGTCTATCCCATCGAGGACGACCAGGCCTTCGTCATCGAGCTGCTGCGCGCGACGCACATCCTGATCACCAACGGGACGGGGTTCAACTGGCCCACCCCCGACCACGTGCGCATCGTCACTCTGCCGAGCGTGGAGGACCTGGAGTACGCCATCGAGCGGATCGCCGGCTTCCTGGAGACCAAGCGCCGCTGATGCGCCGAGGAGACGCCGGCCTCTTGGTGGTCATCGCGGTGGGCGGAGCCCTGGGTTCGGTGGGCCGGTATGCCGCGGGCCTGGCCCTTCCCCATGCCGCCAGCGGCTTCCCGTGGTCGACGTTCCTGGTGAACGTGGCCGGCTCCCTCGCCATGGGGGTCCTCGTCGCGTGGATCCTGTCGATGGGCAGGCCGCGTCCGTGGCTACGGCCCTTCTTCGGGGTGGGGGTCCTGGGTGGCTGGACGACGTTCTCCGGTTATGCCCTCGACATCCACGCCCTGGTCCGAGCAGGCTCCGTCGGCACGGCAATCCTCTATCTCGCCGCGTCCCTCCTGCTGGGGCTGGTCGCCGTGGGGGTCGGAGTCACCGCAGGCGAGCGCGTCTTCGGGCGACGTCGATGACCGTCCTGCTGGTCATCGCGGGCGCGGTCGTCGGCGCACCGATGCGGTTCCTGGTGGACCGTTGGGCCCGCGACCGGTTCGCCCATGGGCCGATTCTCGGCACGTTGGTCGTCAACGTGGCCGGTTCGTTCGTCCTCGGGGCCGCCGCGGGTTGGCCACGAGGGCCGGGATGGCTGCTCCCGCTCGTGGGCGTGGGGTTCTGCGGCGCGCTGACCACCTTCTCGACGCTGGCCTTCGAGACCTGGGCGTTCCTGGAGGAGCGCGCGTGGGGTCCCTTCGCAGCCAACCTCGCCCTGTCACTCGGCCTCGGGCTGCCGGCAGTCTGGCTGGGCTGGGCTCTCGCGACCGCGCTCTGACGGCCATCATGGCGCTCCCAGCGAGGGCCCGCTCTCGCCGGGACTCACAGGCAGACCACAGGTTGTCATCAGGTGGCTATCTGCCCGCAGGATGACTCTGAGTTCATGAGCAGCGCAGCGCCCCGGGTCAGTGTTCTCGACAGCCCCTTCGGCGGCCGCTCACGCCCGAGCCTTTCCGGTCCCGTCCGGCGGACGATGCTCGTCTGCCTCGCCTGCTCCACGGTGCTGGTCCCCTGGGTTGCCTACCTGGCCACGTCACTGCCAGAGACCTATGTCATGAGCAACTGGAGCCTCGCCTGGGTCGGGTTCGACGTCATGCTGATCCTGCTGCTCGGCGGCACCGGTCTGCTGGTCCGACGCGAACACCCGATGCAGGTCGCGGCGGCGTTCCTGTCAGCCGCCTTCCTGCTGGCCGACGCGTGGTTCGACGTGATGACGTCCACGGGCAGCGGGCTCGTCGTCTCGCTCGTCAGCGCCGTCTTCATCGAGCTCCCGCTGGCGGTCTTCCTCCTGCGCTATGCCACCCGCATCATCACTGCCGCCACCGCTCCCCGCGGGTAGTCGTCGCGTCTAGCCCCCGGAGCCTGTGAACGAGCGCCGGGATTCATAGCCGGTCCCTAGGTCTGCGACAGCCGCACCGTAGGCACGAGGACGAGATTGGTCAGCCTTAGGCACCCCGCCTGACCTACACCTCGGGAGACTGAATGCGCATCCCCAGTTCAAGAATGACCAAGATCGGCTATGCCGCGGCCGGTCTCATCGCCGGTGGAGTCCTCGCGACGACTCTTGGCGCACAGGCTGCCACCCCCACACCCTCCCCCAGCGGGTCGACGAACACGACCACCGCTGACCCACACCCAGGCGACAACGGCGCCGACGGCGTGCCAGAGGCGCAGGAGCACCACGGCCCTGGCGGACCCGGCGGCGCCCTGAGTCTGAGCGGCACCGTGACGGCGGTCGGCTCCAGCACGGTGACGATCAAGACGTCCTCGGGGACGACGGCATACTCGGTCACCAGCAGTAGCGACATCGACAAGAACGGTGAGGCCGTCCTGTCCAACCTGGCCGCGGGGGACGCGGTGACATTCAGCGTCAGCCCCACCAACGCCAAGCAGATCGACAAGCTGCACGCGGGCAACGAGGCCAAGGACATGCCCCAAGGGGGCCCCGGTGGGCCCGCTCCCTCTTCCACCCAGCAGGGCTGACGCCAGCCAACGTAGTCAGCTGACCGCCGGGCGCCTAGGCGAGTCGGTGGCCTCAGTCGGACATCGCGCCACGAACCGTGGCGAGCTGGACTGCGGCCACCGACTCGTAGGGCGCCATCGACCTGGCTGCGCGAGCTAGCACGACGCCGCCCTCGCAGGCCGCGATAAGCGTGGTGGCCAGCGCGGTGCTCTGTGCCTCGGGCACCCCACCCTGGGTGAGCAGTCCAGCGATCCGCACCGTCCAGGCGGCGAAGATCGTGCCGGTCTTGTCGAGCAGTGGCTCAGAGTCGGTCGCGACGGTCACCGCAAGCAGGCTGCACCCCGCGGCGAGCTCCGATCGGGTGAGGACCGCGCGCCACAGGCCGATGAAGCGCTCGGCTACGACGTCGGCGGGCTGACCGTCGAGGCCGTCGAGGACGCTCGCCGCTCGGCCGTCCGCTGCATCGAGGGCGGCGAGCACGAGATCGTCCTTGCCCCCTGGAAAGTGGTGGTACAGCGATCCCCGAGGCGCACCCGACGCCTTGAGCACCTCCGTGAACGACGTTGCCTGCAACCCGTGACGGGCCAGCAGGACGGCGGCGCTCTGGGCCATCTGCTGACGCACTCCCTCGGCCATGGGGATCCTCTCGCTGACCAACCTCGATCGGGGACGAGCATGCTCGAAGCCGATCCTTGACTATGACGACCGTCATAATCTACCGTCTATGACGGTCGTCATAATCAGTGACGCGCCCTGTCGAAGTCCTCGTCCCGAGAGGCCCACCCCATGCCCATGATTGACATCACCGCCGCGGCCGGGACGTTTGCCGACCCGCACCAGCTAGCCATCGACGCCGCGGCCACGGTCAAGGACGTGGAGAAGGTTCCCGACATCCCGATGTTCCGGCAGAACACGGCAGCCTTCGTCCACGAGCTGCCCGCCGCCTCGATCGCCAACGTGGACGGGGACAGCAGCCACGTCCGTGTTCAGGTGCTCACCAACGCCGGGGCCCTGAACCGCGACCAGCAGCTCGCGATCGTCGAGCGCCTCACCGCGTTGGTCGCCACCGCCGCCGGTGACGAGGCGCTCAAGGACCGGACGTGGGTCTTGCTCACCGAGGCCGCCCCCGGCGGGTGGGGTCTGTGGGGCCACGCGCAGACGAACGAGGAGCTCGTCGCAGCGGCTCGCGCCGAGATCGGCCGCCTCCAGAAGGGCTAACGGCGGTCCGCCAGGGCAGGAGGGGGGTCCG
>DASYGI010000145.1:0-17618 GCA_035999925.1 Pedococcus sp. | reverse complement strand
GCCTCGTCCACCGCCTCCTGCGGCGGGCGCACCGGCCTGATCCCGTTCCGCTCGCAGACCGCCAGCGCCTCCGTGACCAGCGCGTCGACCTGGCTGCGCAGGGCGCGGTCGGTGCAGAGGGGGCCCATCGGGAGCCCGGTGAGCGCGGCGAGCGGGCTCGTCGCGGCATTGAAAATGACTTTCGTCCACTGCGGCCCGCGGGCGTCCTCCAGCGCGTGCGTGCGCAGCCCGCCCGCGGAGAGCAGCCCGGCCAGCCGCTCGATCTCTCCCATCGGCGCGGGCCGCGGCTCGAACGGCCCGAACCAGGAGTCCCCGGGCGCGTCGTACCGCACGACGCCGGGCGCCACGATCGCCCCGGCCGTGACGATGCTCCCGCGGATGACCCGCGGCATCAGCTCGGCGATGACCTCCTCGTTGCCGAGCCCGTTCTGCACGCTGACGACGGCGGCGCCGGCCAGGGCCGCCCGCGCGCCCACGACCGCCGCCCGCGTGTGCAGCGCCTTGGTGGCGACTAGGCCGAAGTCGCAGACGGGCAGGTCGCGGCCGTCGGTGCGGGCGCGGACCTCGGCGGTGAAGTCCGCCAGCCCGGTGACCCGCAGGCCCCGGGACCCGATCGCGTCCACGTGCTCGGCCCAGGGGTCGACGGCCCACACCTCGACGCCGGGAACGCGCGCCAGGTGCGCGGCGTACAGGCTCCCGATCGCGCCGCAGCCGATGACGGCGACGCGGACGGCCGGGCTTCCCGGGCTTCCCTGGCTTCCGGGGGCCGGGCCGGCCGCACTGGTCATCATGAGTCCAGCGCGGCCCGGGCGATGTCCGCGCAGACCGCGGGATCGCCACCGCCGACGCCGAGGCCGGCGACCACGTGGCCGCCGTCGCGGACCGGCAGCCCGCCCGGGACGCCGAGCACCGGCGGCACCACCAGCGCCGCCAGCGCGGCGGCCGCGTCCACCCCGCCGAACCGGGCGCCGAGGTTGCCGCTGCAACAGTCGAACAGGGCCGCGGCGCCCGCCACTGCCTGCGCGATGGCCACCCCGCCGGCCGGGGCGCCGTCCATCAGGTCCTGCTGGACCGGGTCGCCGCCGCGGTCCACCACGGCCACCGCTACCACGACGCCGCGGCGCGACGCCGCCTCCATGGCGGCGTCGCAGAGCGCCCGGGCCCAGTCGAGCTGGGCCTGGCGGCTCGCCGGGGGAGCGGGCGCCATGCCGAGGCTGTCGGCCGGGTCGACGGTCAGGTCGCCGAAGCGCTGTTCCCAGCGCTTCTGGTCGTCCCCGTGCTGCCCGGCGTACGGGAGGCCGAGGGCGTAGGCGATCAGCAGGTCCTCCGGGTTGGCCGGCTTGCCGTCCGCGCTCACCACGCGCGGGTCGACGCCGTCCGGGAAGAACGGGCTCACGGTCGCGCCCGAGGCCGCGATGCCGGCCACGACCACGCCGCCGGCCCCCGCCACGCCGCCGGCGCTCACTGGCATCCCGCCCGCGCCGGGGAACAGCGCCTCCGGGGAAGCCTGGGCGAACCCGGCCGCGATCGGCGGGGCGATCGTCGTCATCCGGTGTAGGTGCTCCGAGCTCGGGATCTGCTGTGTCGCCGAGATCCAGGCCTTGGACCGGGCGCGCGCCATCCCGCCCGGCCCCCCCGCGTCCATCCGGGACGCGGTGAGCAGGGTCCCGGTCGCCCCCACCACCGCGACCGCCCCGCGCAGCCCGAGCTGCTCGGCCTTGTCCACGGCGCGCTGCACCAGCGCGCGGGCCTCGGCCAGGCCGAGGTCCCGCGGGTGCGGACCCGCAGGACCCTCAGACCCAGCAAGCCCCGCAGGCCCGGCCATGGCTAGGCGCCGACCATGTTGTAGCCGCCGTCGGCGACCATGTACGTGCCGGTGATGTGGTGAGCGTCGTCCGTGGCCAGGAACAGGGCGGCGCCCGCGAGCTCAGCCGGCCCCGGGATGCGTCCCATCGGGGTCAGCGAGCGCAGCTGGTCGCCGCGGCCGGACTTCCAGTCCTCACGTCCCAAGGTGGCCTCGGTCTCGATGAAGCCCGGCGCGAAGATGTTGACCCGGACGGTCGGGGCGAAGGCGTGCGCATAGGACTTGGTGGCACCCAGGAGGCCGTACTTGGCCGCGGCATACTGCGGTGCTCGCGCGCTGCCTCGCACGATGACCGTGGAGCCGATGTTGACGATCGAGCCGTGGCCCTGGTCGAGCATGCGCTGGCCGAACTCGTGAATGCACGCCATGGTGCCCTTGATGTCAACGGCCAGGACGTGGTCGATCGACTCCTCGGTGAGGTCGCGCCAAGACATCTGCTCGCGCGCGACGTCTCCGACGTTGTTCACCAGGACGTCGACGCCGCCGAGCTGGTCGAACGCCTCCTGAGCCATGGCAGCCACCTGGGACCAGTCGACGATGTCGGCTTGAAGCAGCACCGCCTCCGCGCCCTCGGCCCTGACCCGTTCGGCGGTGCGCTCAGCGCCCGCCTTGGAGCTGCGGTAGTGGATTCCGACGACCCGGGCCCCCTCCTGGGCGGCCCGCAGGGCGATCTCGGCGCCGAAGCCGGTGCCGGCCCCGGTCACGACGACGCTGCGCCCCTCGAATCGACGCGGGATGGGCAACGGGTTGAGTGGCATGGGGGACCTTCCAGTGCAGGGGATCGGTATCGGTATCGGGGAGTGTGCGGAGATGGAGATGGGGGAGTGGCGGGTAGGTCTGGACCACTAGACCAGCACGCGGCCACCGTCGATGTAGAGGACCTGGCCGGTGATGAAGGTGGCTCGGTCGGAGGCCAGGAAGGTGACGGCGTCCGCGACCTCCTGAGGGCGACCCAGCCGACCGGCTGGAACGAGGGACTCCAGGTCGGCCCGGTGACCGTCCCGGTCCAGGTAGGCCCGGGTCAGGTCCGTCTCCACATAGCCGGGAGCGACGGCGTTGACCGTCACGTTGTGCACCGCCCACTCGCGGGCCATCACCTTGGCCAGCTGGTTGATGCCGCCCTTGCTCGCGGCATACGGGGCATGGTTGGCGTGGGCCAGCAGTCCGGAGACGGACGAGACGAAGATCATCCGGCCGTATCCCGCCGACACCATGCGCCGACCGACCTCTTGGCCGAGCCACCACGCCGTCGAGAGGTTCAGGGTGAGCATCGACTGCCAGTCGGCATCCTCGAGCTCGAGAATGGGTCGGCGGGTGTTCCGACCGACGGCGTGCAGGAAGACCTGCGGGGTGCCGACGACCCGGACCGCCTCCTCGATCGCCGACCTGCTCGCCGTTGGCGAGCTCACGTCCGCCGCGAGGGTACTCACGCTGGACCCCGCGTCCTTCGCCGCCCGGGCGACGTTCTCGAGGTTCACCTCGTTGACGTCGACGACGACGACATTGGCCCCCTGCACGGCAAGACTGACGGCGCTGGCGGCGCCCAGGCCCCCTGCCCCCACGACGATGGCGGAACGGCCCGCCAGGTTCACCCAGTCACCCATAGTGTGCATTCTCCACGAATTCTCGTATTATGAAAGTCGCTTTCTCATAAAAGTAGTCGATGGCGCCAACGGTGTCCAGAGACCCCCGGCCGCGGGGCGCCTCTACGCTGGCCGTCACATCGACGCCCCACAGGCGACGGACAGGAAGGGTTCACATGTCACCGAGGAGCCGAACCGCGGCAGCCACCCCGAAGTCGAAAGCCAATGGGGCCAAGGCTGCGGCGAGCGCCGCGCCGGACGCCGGCGAGCTCGCCGACAAGCGCGAGTACCGCGTCGAGGCGCTCGCCAAGGGCCTGCGCCTGCTGACGCTCTTCGACGAGCAGCGCCCGACGTGGCGGGTCACCGACCTCGCCGCCGAGGCGGGGCTGCCGATGCCGACGGTCTACCGCGTCGTCATGACCTTGACCGCCGAGGGCTACCTCGACCACCTGCCCAACGGCGACTACCGGCCGGGCGTGCGCACCCTCACCCTTGGGACGGCGGCGCTACGCAGCCTGGACCTCGTCGAGCTGGCCACCCCGCGCTTGCAGCGGCTCGGCGAGGCCACTGGTGAGACCGTCAACCTCGCGGTGCTCAACGCTGACCGGGTGCTCTACCTGGTCCGCTTGCGCAACCAGGATCTCGTCACCGCGAACATCCAGGTGGGCTCGACCCTCCCGGCGGTGACGACCTCGATCGGCAAGCTCCTGCTGGCGCATCTCGACGACGAGGAGCTGCGGGCGCGCATCACCAAGGAGTCGTTCGAGACCCAGCACGGGCCCAATGCCAAGCGGTCGCTGACCGAGCTGCGGGCCGAGCTGAAGACCATCCGGACACAAGGCTGGGCGATGCAGGACGAGGAGCTGGCCTACGGGCTGCGCTCGGTCGCGGCACCGGTGGTGGGTCCCGCTGGTCGCGTCGTCGCCGGGGTGAACCTGGCGGTCCAGGCGCGGGACTGGTCGACCGAGCGCATCGTCGACGAGCTCAAGCCAGCCTTGCTGTCCGCCTGTGCCGAGATCTCGACGCTGGTCTCCGCCGGGGTGGTCGCGTGAGCGAGTCGACCCCGCGACTCGCCAAGCGCCACCCGGGCGACCTCGACGCCGACCAGCGAAGGGTCTACGACGCGATCGCCGGAGGTCGACGAGCCCAGGGGCCCCAGCTGTTCGCGCTGACCGACGACCAGGGGCGGCTCGAGGGCCCCTTCAACGCGTTCCTGGTGCAGCCCAGGCTGGGCGGGGCGCTCCAGGCCGTCGGATCGGCCATCCGCTACGAGACCGAGCTGTCGGACCGAGCCCGTGAGATCGCGATCCTGGTCGTCGCGGTGCACTGGTCGTCCGCCTTCGAGTGGCACGCCCACGAGGCTGTGGGGCGGCATGTGGGCCTGTCCGGCGAGGAGCTCCAAGCCATTCGCGAACGTGCGTATGCCGGGCTGCCGGCTCAGGAGCGGGTCGTCGCCGATACCGCGGCCCTGCTGGCGGCGGAGGGCGACCTTGACGATGCGGCATACGACCGGGCCTTGGACGCCTTGGGGGAGGCGGGCCTCTTCGAGCTGACCACCCTCGTCGGCTACTACGCGACGCTCGCGCTGCAGCTGAGGGTGTTCCGCGTTTGACAGCGGACGCCTCTGCGGTTGAGAATTGTGAAAGTCACTTTCAATGAATGAAAGTCACCATTCGACGCGGAGGTAGCCCCATGAAGCTCGTGACGTTCGACGAGGGCCGGGTTGGTCAGGTGGACGGCGACGAGGTCGTCGTTCTCGACTGCCGGTCCACCCGTGAGTTCTTCGAACGCGGGGGCGACGTGGCGCAGACGGGGGAGCGCCTGGCCCTGGCCGAGGTGACGCTGCGCGCGCCGATCGAGCCGAAGAAGTTCTTCCACACGGCCGGCAACTTCTCCGACCACCACAAGGAGCTCGAGGCGGTCAACTGGTCGCACCCCGTGCACAAGGGGATCGTGTTCTTCCAGAACGTCGACGCGATCATCGGCCCGGACCAGGCCATCGTGTATCCCGAGGGGCTGACCAAGGAGCTCGACTACGAGCTGGAGCTGGCCATCGTCATCGGTAAGAGCGGCAAGTTCTTCGGCCCCGAGGAGGCCGAGGACTACATCGCCGGCTACCTGGTGTTCAACGACATCACGGCCCGCGACATCCAGCGCCGCGAGATGGAGTCGGGGGTCTTCTCCTTCTCCAAGGCGATCGACACCTTCTGCCCGATCGGTCCGTGGATCGTCACCAAGGACGAGGTCCCCAACCCGCAGGAGCTGTCGATGCAGCTTCGGGTCAACGGTGAGGTCCGCCAGCAGGGCAACACCTCCCAGATGCTCATCTCGATCCCGCACCTGGTCGCGTACCACTCCGCCCAGGGCTACACCGCCGGGGACATCATCACGACCGGGACGATCTCCGGAGTCGCCGCGATCCAGCCCAACCCGTTCGACTTCTACCTCCAGCCGGGGGACCAGATCGAGGCGGAGATCGAGGGCATCGGCGTGCTGCGCAACCACGTGGTCGCCTGGCGCGACGCGCACGACACCGAGCCGTACTCGACCGACCTCTACTCCTCGCACACGAGCTGAGCCGGGATGCGGTTCGGCACTCTCCAGGGGCGGTTCGTCCTCGTCCGCGGCGACCTCGCACTCGATGTCGAGGAGGCTTCCGAGGGAAAGCTTCCCGCGGACGTCCTGGTGGCGTTGCGCCAGTGGAATGCGGTGTGCGCCTTCGAGCGGTCGGCCGACTGGTCTGCCGCGCGAAGGGTCCGTCCCGAGGAGCTGGGGCCGCCGGTGCCGGCGCCTCGGCAGGTGTTCGCAGTCGCCCTCAACTATCGGCCCCACGCTGCCGAGGCCGGCTATGTGTCGCCCGAGGAGCCGCTGGTCTTCACGAAGTTCCCGACCTGCATCACCGGGCCCGTGGAAGAGGTCTCGCTGCCCGCGGGCAATGTCGACTGGGAGATCGAGGTCGTCGTCGTGGTCGGGCGAGGGGGTTATCGCATCGACCGGTCGGCCGCCTGGGACGCGGTGGCCGGGCTCACGGTTGGTCAGGACCTCTCCGAACGTCTCCTGCAGCTGCAGGGCACTCCGCCCCAGTTCTCGCTGGGCAAGTCCCATCCAGGGTTCGGGCCGATCGGACCGGTCGTCGTCACCCCCGACGAGCTGTCCGACCGGGACGACCTCGCGTTCGAGTCGACCCTGGACGGCGAGCTGCTCCAGGCAGGGCGCACCAGCGAGATGATCTTTGCCGTCGATGACCTCGTGGCGCGCATCTCGGCCGTCTGTCCGCTGCTGCCCGGCGACCTGATCTTCACCGGGACCCCGGCGGGAGTCGGCAACCGGCGCACGCCGCCGCGGTTCCTGCGGTCCGGTGAGGTCCTGGTGAGCCGGGTCGAGGGGATCGGGGAGATCCGCCAGACGTTCGTCTGAGGCTGCGGCATCCTTGACAGCGGCTCGCGAGGGTCGCAAACTTGATAAACGAAAATCAGTTTCACGATGTGATAATGAGGTCACGATGGCACGGACGGTCTTCGCGGGTGGGCAGGTCTTCGATGGCACGGGTTCCGGGGTGTTTCCTGGCGATGTCGTCATCGAGGCGGATCGCGTCGTCGAGGTGCGACCGGGGCGCCACGAGTACGACGAGCACACCACCGTCGTCGACGTCACCGGACACACGGTCATGCCTGGACTCATCGAGTCCCATGCTCACCTGACGTTCCCCTCGGCCGTCGGCCATATCGACCCGTCCTTCAACCCACCGCTCGACGTCTCGTTCTTCCACCACATCGAGGGGTTCGAGTCCGAGCTGGCCAGGACCGAGCGCAACGCCGCCATCCTGCTCGATGCGGGGTTCACGTCGGCATACTCGGCCGGCTCGCTACTGCCGATGCCGGTGGAGCCGGTCGTGCGCGACAAGATCCGCGCCGGGGCGATCCCCGGTCCCCGGATGCTCGCCGCGGCCGCCGAGCGCGACAACCACCCGCAGCGGCCCGACGGCCACGTGGTCGCCGACTGGCAGGGACCCGAGTCGTGCGCCCGGTGGGTGCGCGAGCACGCAGCCCAGGGGTTCGACAGCGTCAAGTTCCTCGTGAGCAACGACGACGTCTTCGTGCCCGGTGGGAGCCACCTGACCCAGTACAGCGCTGAGGAGCTGAACGCAGCCGGCGAGGCGGCCCGCGAGAGCGGTGTCTGGCTGAACGGTCACTGCCAGTCCCCGGAGTCCGTGAAGCTCGCCGTGCGTGCGGGGTTCCGTTCGATCTACCACTGCACGTATGCCGACGAGGAGGCTCTGGACCTCCTGGAGTCCGTGAAGGACTTCGCCTTCGTCTCACCCGCGCCCGGGATCATCTACGCGAACGTCTACGAGGGCGCGGACTACGGGATCACTCCCGAGGTCGCCCAGAGCATGGGGTCGGTCGACGCCCTCGACGGCATGCGAGCGATCTATCCCGAGATCCGCAAGCGCGGCATCCGAGCCCTGGTGGGTGGGGACTACGGCTTCCCCAACAACCCGATCGGTCGCAACGCCCGTGACCTCGACCTGTTCGTCCGGGAGCTGGGCTACTCGCCGGTCGAGGCCTTGGTGGCGGCGACGCAGTACGGCGGCCAGCTCATGGGTCTGGGTGACGAGCTGGGTCTGCTGCAGCCGGGCTACCTGGCGGACCTGCTGGTGGTCAAGGGTGACCCGACCCAGGACGTGACCGTTCTCGAGGCGGCCGACAACCTCGTCTACATCGTCCAGAACGGCGCGTTCCACAAGAGCCCGAAGCCCGTCGCGGCGTGAGCGCCGCGGGGGCCGACGTCGTCGTCGCGTCTGACGTCGTCTTCTCCACCCCGGAGGGCTTCCGGCCGCTGTCGCTTGACCTCTATCTGCCCGCCGTGCCCGCTGCGCCCCGTGCCGTCTGCGTGTACCTGCACGGCGGCGGATGGCGGGTGGGGTCCCGCAGGCAGGGCCCGGGACCCCTGAACCCCACCTCGAGCAGGTTGTTCTCGCGAATGGCTCGCAGCGGGCTGGCCGTTGCCTCGGTCGACTACCGGCTCAGCGCAGAGGCCCGATTTCCCGCCCAGCAGGAGGACGTGCGGGCGGCCTGCTCCTTCCTGGACACCCGCCGAGCCGAGCTCGGTCTCGGCATTGGGGGACTGGTCCTGTTCGGGGTCAGCGCCGGGGGACACCTGGCTGCCCTGCACGCGTTGACCAACACCAACGGGCCCGCCATTCACGCGGTGGCGGCGTGGTACCCCGTCATCGACCTCGCGGCGATGCCGGATGACCTCGACCAGGCGGGAGCGAGCGCCGACAGAGGTCCGAGCTCGCGGGAGGCCCGCTTCCTGGGAGGGGCCGCCGCGGACCTACCCGATCTGGCATGGGCGGCCAGCCCGGTCAACCACGTCACCTCGGCCGCGCCACCGTTCCTGCTCGTCCACGGCGACCAGGACACCGCCGTTCCACCCCGACAAAGCGTGCGGCTCGAGCGGGCGCTGGCGGCCGCCGGGGTCGCCGTGCGGCTCGAGCTGGTGCCTGGTCAGGGCCACATGTTCCCGGGACTGACGGAGTCCGAGGTCGATGGGTGGGTCGACCACACCACCGAGTTCCTGCTGTCGCCCACGGGTTGGGACGCAACGCTCCCGGCCTGACCCCGGGCGTCAGCCCGCGATGATGATGACCAGCGTGCGGGGACCGTGGACCCCCTCGACCCGGCTGAGCTCGATGTCGCTGGTCGCCGAGGGACCACTGACCAAGGTCAAGGGCCGGGTGGGATCGAGCCGGGCGAGCCCCTCGGGGACGGTCTGGACGACGTCCTCGGCCCGCACGATGCAGACGTGGACATCGGGGACCAGGGTGATGGCGCGGCGCCCGCACCGTGGCCCCCCGTCAAGCGCGATGGTGCCTGTCTCGCTGACCGCCACCACCGAACCGGTCACCACAGCGGGGACCAGGTCGAGGGCGCGAGCATCCAGCGTGCCGTTGTCGACGATCGGCTCGGACAGTCCAGCAGCCCACTGCGCAGGTGCGCCGCTGGGCACGAGGGCCTGGCTGATCTCGCGCGCGGCCAGGACCCCGGCCACGGCCTGGCCGATCGAGACGTCGTCGCGGTCGGTGACCCTGACGACGGTGGCTTTGTAGTCCTCGAGGCGATCCACGAGCTGGGCCACCAGGGCTGGGTCGCCGGGGGCATGGTCTCCCACCAGCCGGTAGTCGCGCGGGACAGCGGGCGCGAGGACCTGGTCGCCGAGCGCTCCCCGGATCCGAGCGAGGACCTCGTCGCGTGCGGTGGTCACGAGGACGCCTTTCGGGTTCTGACCCACCAGTCCCGGAAGGTCTCCGACGGTGGGGTCGGTGCATCGCGTGCCGCCGTCCAACCGTTCAACGGTGGGGGGAGGGGAACGACGGGCTTCCCCCGACGTATGCCGTGGCGGGCCAGTCCCGCGGCGCGTCCGGCCTTGGTGAAGCGGCCCGCGTCCGCCATGACCCAGGCGGCTGCTGACATCGCGGCCGCCTCCGCCGACGGGAGCCGGTGGTTCTCGGCGTGGGCCTCGGTGTGCTCCGCACGCAGCTGGACCAGGAGGTCGGG
Source organism: Pedococcus sp. (assembly GCA_035999925.1). Taxonomy (GTDB): domain Bacteria; phylum Actinomycetota; class Actinomycetes; order Actinomycetales; family Dermatophilaceae; genus Pedococcus. The sequence goes on along the minus strand of DASYGI010000145.1, from coordinate 7,611 downwards.
GATGTTGATCTTGACGGGGCACACGTCGTAGCAGGCGCCGCACAGTGACGAGGCATACGGCAGTGAGTCGTTCGGGTCGGCGTCTCCGGTCAGGCCGGTGAGCAGCGGGGTGAGGACGGCGCCGATGGGCCCGGGGTACACCGACCCGTAGGCGTGGCCGCCGGTGCGCTCGTATACCGGGCACACGTTGAGGCAGGCGGAGCACCGGATGCAGTGCAAGGCGGTCCGGCCGAGCTCGTCGGCCAGCGCTCGGGTTCGGCCGTTGTCGAGCAGCACCAGGTGGAACTGCTGGGGTCCGTCGCCGGGGGTAATGCCGGCCCACGTCGAGGTGTAAGGGTTCATCCGCTCGCCCGTGGAGGAGCGGGGGAGCAGCTGGAGGAACACCTCCAGGTCGCGCCACGTGGGCACCACCTTCTCGATGCCCATGACAGTGATCAGGGTGTCCGGCAGCGTCAGGCACATCCGCCCGTTGCCCTCGGACTCCACGACGCTGAGCGTGCCGGTCTCGGCGACCGCGAAGTTGGCCCCGCTGATGGCGACCTTCGCCCGCAGAAACACCTCCCGCAGGTGGACTCTGGCAGCCCCGGCCAGAGCGGCTGGATCGTCGCTGAGGTCGGGGCCGACGCCGGGCATCTCCCGGACGAAGATGTCGCGGATCTCCGATCGCCCACGGTGGATGGCGGGGACGAGAATGTGCGACGGCTTGTCGTGGCCGAGCTGGACGATGAGCTCGGCCAGATCGGTCTCGTGCGCCGTGATGCCCGCTGACTCCAGGGCCTCGTTGAGGCCGATCTCCTGGGTGACCATGGACTTGACCTTGACGACCTCGGCGGCGCCGGTCGCGAGGACGAGCCGGGTGATGATCGCGTTGGCCTCGGCGGCGTCTCGGGCCCAGTGCACGACACCCCCGCGGGCCTGCACGCGCGACTCGAGCCGTTCCAGCAGCTCGGGGAGCCGGGCCATGGAGTCGGCCTTGATGGCTGACCCTGCATCGCGCAGCGCCTCCCAGTCCGGGACTTCACTGACGACCGCCGCACGTTTGGCGCGAATCGTCGAGGTGGCGTGCGCCAGGTTCCGGCGCTGCTGGGTGTTGCCCAGGGCATCGTGCGCGGCCGCGGGAAAGGCCCGGTTACCCGAGAGCTGACCGATCCCTAGGTCGGCGGCTGGGCCGCGGACCCCCGCTCCGCTGCCACGCGGCATACCGAGGAAGGTGCTCACGTGGGCGACCCGTCGGTCGACGCCAGGATTTCGGCAAGGTGTAGGGGACGGACCCCGGTCCGTAGCCGTGAGAGTCCACCGCCGATGTGCATCAGGCAGGAGGCGTCCCCGGCGGTGACCACCTCGGCCCGGGTCGACAGCACCGCGGTCATCTTGTCCGCGAGCATGGCCGTGGAGGTCTCGGCGTTCTTCACCGAGAACGTGCCCCCGAAACCGCAGCACACCTCGGCTGCCGGTAGCTCGACCAGGTCGATGCCTCGTACAGCTCGCAACAGGCGCAGCGGGCGGTCACCGACCCCAAGTAGCCGTAGTGAGTGGCAGGTCGGGTGATACGTGACCCGGTGTGGGAACGAGGCACCGACATCGGTCACGTCCAGCACGTCCACGAGCAGCTCGGACAGCTCGTGGGTCCGGGCCGCCACGGACTCGGCCCGCCGGGCGAGCTCCTCGTCACCGGCGCGTCGAGCCAGCATGGCGTGCTGGTGACGGACCGAGCCCGCGCATGAGCCGGAGGGCGCCACGATCGCCTCGCACCCGTCGGCAAGCGCCTGCTCGAACACCTCGACGTGGTGGCGCACCAGCCCCACGGCGTCGCGCTGGTATCCAGTGTTGGTGTGCATCTGCCCGCAGCAGGTCTGCTCGTCGGGAAACACGATCTCGTGGCCGAGCCGCTCCAGCACGGTGACCGTTGCCCTTCCCACGTCGGGAAAGAGCACGTCCGCCAGACAGGTGACGAACAGGGCGATCTTCACAGCGGCTCGTAACGTCGAAGTGGCTGGGACGCGGCTACGGTCAGTCGCATCTCCTCCAGGGTGGCCGGCGCCGCACCGTGCGCTCTCGCTTGGACCAGGACGTTTCCGAGCGCGGTCGCCTCCACGGGTCCGGCGACCACCGGGAGGCCCGACAGGTCGGCAGTCAGCTGGCACAGCAGCCGGTTCTGCGAGCCACCCCCGACGATGTGGACGGTGTCGACCCGCCCGTGTGCCAACGTCGCCGCCTGCGCCATGGTGCGAGCGTATGCCGAGGCCAGCGAGTCGAGGATGCACCGCACCGTCTCGGCCGGCCCGGCTGGCACTCGCTGACCGCGTTCGCTGACTGCCTGAGCGATGCGCAGCGTCATCGGCCCGGCAGGGATGAAGCGGTCCTCGTCGACGTCGACGGTCGGACCATCGGTGGGTAGCGTTTCGGCCTCCGCGAGCAAGGGAGCCAGGTCCAGCCCCAGGCCCTGCGCATCCCATTCGCGCAGGCATTCCTGGAGCAGCCACAACCCGCCGACGTTGCGCAGGAAGCGGATCCGTCCGTCGACGCCGCCTTCGTTGGTGAAGTTCAGCTGTTGGCTCTCAGCCGTGGTGATCGGTGTGTCGACCTCGAGCCCCGCCAGCGACCAGGTCCCGCTCGACACGTAGGCGAAGTTGCGGCCGGTCGCGGGCACGGCCACGACCGCCGACGCCGTGTCGTGCGAGCCCACCGTGGTGACCACGGTGTCGCGGCCCAGGCCCGTCTGCCGGGCGACCTTGGGCGTCAGCTGTCCTCGCACTGTCCCGGGAGCCTCGAGGGTAGGCAGCCGGGCTGGGTCGATGCCCAGCTCGCGCAGCAGGTAAGGCGACCAAGCGCCGGTGTGCACGTCGAGCAGCCCCGTGGTGGAGGCATTCGTGGCCTCGGTGGCCAGCGCCCCGGTCAGCCAGTACGCGAGAAGGTCCGGCAGCAGGACGACGTGAGCGGCCTTCTCCCATATCGCAGACGCGCGTTCGGCTTCGAGCTGGTAGAGCGTGTTGAACGGGAGGTACTGGAGCCCGTTCACGGCATACAAAGCGTCTCGGCTGACCCGCTCGTGCACCCGCGCGACGGCCTGCGCGGTTCGCTGGTCTCGGTACGAGATCGGCTCAGCCAGTAGCTCGCCCGCCGTATCGAGGAGCCCGTAGTCGACCGCCCAGGTGTCGATTCCGATCGACTCGACCTGCGGATAGCGCTGGGCGAGAAGACCTAGGCCCGTGAGGACCTCGCCATAGAGGGCAGTCAGGTTCCATCGCAGATGCCCGGCGCTGGGGAGTGCCGAGTTCGGGAAGCGGTGGAGGATGTTGAGGGTGGTCGCGCCGTCGGCGTGGATCACCCCGCCGATGACCCGACCACCGGAGGCGCCGATGTCGATGGCGCCGAACACCCTTGCTGTCATGGGCCGGCCTGTCTAGCGCAGGAAGGCCGCGGCGACGCCGGCGTCCACGGGGATGTGCAGTCCGGTGGTGTGGCTGAACTCGTCGGAGGTGATGAGCGCGGCCGCGTTGGCGACGTGCTCGGGCAGCACCTCACGCTTGAGCAGGGTGCGCTGGGCGTAGTAGGCACCGAGCTCCTCCTCAGGAACGCCGTACACGGCTGCCCGCTTGGCTCCCCAGCCGCTGGAGAAGATGCCGCTGCCGCGGACCACCCCGTCGGGGTTGATGCCGTTGACCTTGATGCCGTGATCGCCGAGCTCGGCTGCGAGCAGCCGGACCTGGTGGGCCTGGTCGGCCTTGACCGCGCTGTAGGCAATGTTGTTGGGCCCGGCGAACACCGAGTTCTTCGAGGAGATGTAGACGATGTCGCCGCCGAGCTTCTGGTCGATCATGGCCTTGGCGGCAGCCTGGGACATCAGGAAGCTGCCCTTGGCCATGACGTCGTGCTGGAGGTCCCAGTCCGCCTCAGTGGTCTCCAGCAGGGGTTTGGAGATGGACAGGCCTGCGTTGTTGACGAGCAGGTCGATCCCGCCGAAGGCCAGCAGGGACGCGTCGACCGCAGCCTGCACCTGGGCGGCGTCGGTGACGTTCGCCTGCACGCCGATGGCGATGTCGGCGCTTCCGATCCCGGCCGCCGCGTCCTGCGCCTTCGTGAGGTCGAGGTCGGCGATCACTACGCAGGCGCCCTGCTCGGCGAGACGGGTCGCGATGGCCTTGCCGATGCCCGAGGCGGCGCCGGTGACCAGGGCGATCCGCCCGGCATGCGACCGGGGTTTGGGCAGGCGGGCGAGCTTGGCCTCCTCGAGGGCCCAGTACTCGATCCGGAACTTCTCGGACTCGTCGATGGGGGAGTAGGTGGAGACCGACTCGGCGCCCCGCATCACGTTGATGGCATTGACATAGAACTCGCCGGCGACACGAGCCGTCTGCTTGTCCTTGCCGTAGGAGAACATCCCGACTCCGGGCACCAGGACGATGGCCGGGTCCGCGCCGCGGATGGCGGGGGAGTCCGGGGTCGCGTGCCGGTCGTAGTAGGCCTGATAGTCCTCCCGGTATGCCGCATGCCGCTCGCTGAGCCTCGCGACCGTCTCCTCGATGCTCGCGTCTGCCGGGACGTCGACGACGAGGGGCTTGACCTTGGTACGCAGGAAATGGTCCGGGCAGGAGGTCCCGAGCTCGGCCAGTGTGGCCAGCTTCTCGCTGGCCAGGAACTCCAGAACGACGTCGGCGTCGCTGAAGTGACCCACCATCGGTCGGTCCTGCGAGGCGACCGCCCTCAGGTGGGGCGCCAGAGCCGCGGCCCTGGCCCGACGCTGCTCCTGCGGGAGGGCGGCATACCCGGGCACGGCGGCCCCGAACGGAGTCGTGCTGCCGTGCTCGTCGAGGTACGCCTGCGCGGTCTCGATGATCCAGCGCGAGTTCGCCTCGGCTTCGTCGCTCGTGTCGCCCCAGGCGGTCACCCCGTGGCCACCGAGGATGGTGCCGATCGCGTGGGGATTGGCGTTCTTGATCGCCGCGATATCCAGACCGAGCTGGAAGCCCGGGCGACGCCAGGGCACCCAGACGACCCGGTCGCCGTAGATCTCCTTGGTCAGCTGCTCGCCGTCCTTCGCGGTCGCGATCGCGATGCCGCTGTCGGGGTGCAGGTGGTCGACATGCGGGGCGTCCACCAGGCCGTGCATCGCGGTGTCGATCGACGGCGCGGCGCCCCCCTTGCCGTGCAGGCAGTAGTCGAACGCGGCGACCATCTCGTCCTCCCGGTCGACACCGGGATACACGTCGACGAGTGAACGCACCCGGTCCAGGCGCAGGACCGCGAGTCCACTCTCCTTGAGGGTGCCGAGGTCGCCGCCGGAGCCCTTCACCCAGAGCAGCTCGATCTGTTCCCCGGTGACCGGGTCGGTCTCGTGGCCCTTGGCCGAGGTGTTGCCCCCGGCGTAGTTGGTGTTCTTGGGGTCAGCGCCTAGGCGGTTGGACCGACCAAGCAGCTGCTCGACAGTGGTGTTCATGGTGCTTCAGGCTCCCCATCCGGCTTGGGTGCCGCCGACACGGTCGGCGACGATCTGGTCGTGGTAACCGCTCGCGGCATACGCCGCCATCGGGTCGGCTGGCAGTCCCCGGCTGGCCCGCCAGTCGGCGAGCTCGGTGCGAACATCGGTGTAGAAGGCGTCCATCAGGACGCCGTTGCCGGCCAGGACGTCGCCGGCCCGCTCGGCCTCGAGCAGCGCAGCGTGGTCGACGAGCAAGGCGCGGGCGGTCATCTCCTGAACGGTGAGGACCGAGCGGATCTGGCCGGGGATCTTCTCCTCGACGTTGTGGCACTGGTCGAGCATGAACGTGACCTCACTGCTCAGGCCGTAGCCGCCGCCGCGGACCACCTCGTAGAGAATCCGGAACAGCTGGAACGGGTCAGCGGCGCCGACGATCAGGTCGTCGTCCGCGTAGAAGCGAGAGTTGAAGTCGAAGGCGCCCAGCCGGCCCAGCCGCAGCAGCTGCATGACGATGAACTCGATGTTCGTCCCGGGGGCGTGATGCCCGGTATCGAGGCAGACGAGGGCGCGCTCACCGAGGGCCAGGCACTGAACCAGTGACGTGCCCCAGTCGGGGACGTCGGTGGCGTAGAAGGCTGGCTCGAAGAACTTGTACTCCAACACCAGGCGCTGGTGCTCCCCGAGCCGGGCGTAGACCTGCTGCAACGAGTCGGCAAGCCGGTCCTGCCGGCCGCGCAGGTCGGCCTGACCCGGGTAGTTGGTGCCGTCTGGGAGCCAGATCTTAAGGTCGCGGCTGCCGGTCTGGTCCATGATGTCGACGCACTCGAGCTGGTGGGCGATGGCCTTCGCCCTGATCCGCTCGTCGACGTGCGTCAGGCTGCCGAACTTGTAGTCGTCGTCCTGGAACGTGTTCGAGTTGATGGTCCCGAGGCGGACGCCGAGGTCCTGCGCGCGCCGGCTCAGCTTGTCGTAGTCGTCGACGCGGTCCCACGGGATGTGCAGTGCCACCGAAGGAGCCAGCCCGGTCATCCGATGGACCGTCGCAGCGTCCGCGAGCTTCTCCTCCACGGTGCGGGGAGTCCCGGGCGTGGTGAACACCTTGAACCGCGTGCCCGAGTTGCCGAACGCCCAGGACGGCAGCTCGATCGCCTGTTGGGCCAGCTGGTCCGCGATGTCCGCGAAGGATCCCATGACGCTCTCCATTGAAGGTCGGTTTGGCGGCGGTGAACCTGAGAAATTGAATCGTTTCATAGCACCATAGCGAGTTCTCTCACCGTCCACAAGGCCCCAATCCGGACGATGCAGAGGAGCTGTTCGCTGGGGTGAGTCGCTTCAGTCGTACAGCCGCTGCTCGCCCCCCTGCGCCCCTCGGGTCAGGGGAGCCTGGGTGCCGAAAGGGTGGAGGCGCGAACTACCAAGGCGGGGGTGAACACGATCTGGCTGTGCTCGTGGTCAGGGTTGGTCGACTCGTCGAGCAAGAGCTCCGCCGCGGTCGCCCCGAGCTTCCGGCGGGGCTGTCGCACCGAGGTCAGTGGGACCGCTGCGGCGGCGGCGAACTCGATGTCGTCATAACCGACGATCGCCATCTCGTCCGGAACGCGCACGCCACTGGCCACGCACTTCTGCAGCAGGCCGAGGGCCAGCAGGTCGTTCGCGCACACGGCGGCGGTCGGTCTCGTGGCGGCAGGAAGGCCGGCCCAGCGCTCCCAGGCGCTTCGGCCCTCGGCGACCGTCATGCCCGTGGTGGTGAGGTCGGTCAGGGTTGCCACGGAGGATCCGGACTGGTCGAGCGCACGGCGGACCCCGTCATGGCGATCCCGAACCTGACCGATGCTGGTGGGGCCGCCCACGAACGCGATGCGCTCATGGCCGAGCTCGAGCAGGTGACGGGCGGCGAACTCGCCACCGAGGACGTCGTCGACCGACACGGTGCAGTGCGTGTTGTTCCGCCTGGTGCGGTCGACGATGACCAACGGGGTGCCGCGTCGCGGCAGCTCGTCCAGCAGTTCGTCCTCCGGGTCGACCGGGGTGATCAGCACCCCCTGGACCCGCTGCTGCTCCAGGCGCTTGAGGTAGGCCGCCTCACGCGCTGCCTGGTTGTCGCTGTTGCAGATGAAGACCGAGAGATCGAGCTCGGCCGCGGCGTCCTCGATCCCCTGGGCGACGTCGATGAAGAAGGGGTTGGCGGCGTC
>DASYGI010000144.1:0-3073 GCA_035999925.1 Pedococcus sp. | reverse complement strand
CGCGCCTTGTTGAGCTTGCCGACGAGACGGCGCACCTTGCCGACCGTCTGCTCCATCTCCGATCCGAAGGCCAGGAAGCTCCACAGCATCTGCTGGTGCTCCCCACCCTCGGGATCGACCCGGATGTCCTTGACGTCGAAGACGGCCCTGGCGTACTCGGCCGCCTGCCACAACTGGGACGCCAAGGGCAACGTGCGCACGAAGCGCGTGGCGTCAAAGGCGTTGACGACACTGGGGTGCTCCTGGGCCTCGAACTCGCCCGCATCACGACGGCGGGTGAAGTCGGGGTCGGCGTGCCCAGTGAACGCATCCTCACGTATGAACTCGGTCAGGCATCGAGTAAACGCGTTGCCTGTGGCCTCGTCCATCTGCGCCGCCGTGCTCGCGTAGACCACGAACCGGGTCCCCTCCACCACCAGGGTGACGCCGAGGAAGTCCTCCCGACCCTGGCGACGCAACACCCTTAGCCCGTAGGAGCTGCGCCACTGCTCTCGCAGGCGCCCGCCAGCAGCCGACGACGCCTTCATCAGGGCGACATCGAAGTTCGCCAACATCCACGAGACACCAGGGATGTGCTCGAAGCCCTGCATCACCTCCAACTGGTTCGCGTTGTCCTTGTCGCTGCCCTTGGTGCTGACGCGCAGCACAAAGATCCGCCAAATCGACTTGCTCACGAATCGCTTGCTCATGTCGTCCTCCTCCACGCCGTCGACGGTCGACGACCTCAGAGGTGCACCGTGCTGCCCCATCGCGATAACGCAGTGGTCTGGCGCATCAACCTCACAACCGGGCATACGGTCGAAGAGTTGCCACATACGAGTTCTTCGATTGGAACCGCAGGTCAGCGTGCCTAGGATCGCCGATCACCCCCGGCAGTCGACGTGGGACATGGCACACAGCAGGGCGGAGATAGTCCGCATCCAGCTCGGTGAGCCGTACAGGGGAGGGCAACACCGCCTCGCACTCCGTGGTGAGCCCGCACGCCCGGAGGCTGCGTCGTAGGCCGCGAACGCCACCCGGACCAGCCCCCAGGCCGACCAGCGGCACCGCTCTGGCCCGCTCCACCAACCGCTGACGACATCGACGATTCCCCATCACCCCATCATCGACGGTGGGGACCGCGAGGCATCCGTGCGGTCAGTCCTGAGGGGGGCAAACCAGGTCAGCTCTGGGCAGGAAGTTGCGGTAGATGGCGATGCTGACCTCGTTGTTCTTCAAGGCGGTGCCCCAGACGTACTTGGAGAGGATGAGTCGTGGCCGCGATCGCAGTTGCAGGGCGATGTTCGAGCCGATCAACCGCCAGACGACGGCGAGGGTCGTGACGCGCTGTGGTCCGGTTCGGCCAGTGGGGCGAAGGATTCGGGCGGAGTCGCGATGGAGACGAACTTGTTGCCCTCGAACTTGGCGACAGTGACAACATCGGAGATCTGTAGGGCGGGGACCAGCTTCCCCACCACTGCGGCGCCAACGAGCATGAGCAGCGGCGCAGGAATTCTGATCCGTTCAGTCATGCGGCTCAGCAGAACCGCAGCGAGGGCGGCCACGCTGGCCAACAGGATCGCGAGTGCATAACGTTCGGTCTCGGAAACGACACTCCTGGACTGGTGCGGGCAAGCAGGGGTAGGCAAAGCCTCGCCGACCAGGCTTCCCGGGACGCCGCTGGTCACAGTAGTCCCCTGCGGTTCGCCTCGACGTTGGCGTGGCACCAGCGGCTACCCGTAAGACTCCCGCAATCGCCGGACCGTTCGATACCCGGGCCAGGCGTGGCACGGTGGGGGGATGCGAACTGTCGTCACGGGTGGGGCTGGGTTCATCGGCGGGCCAGTGGTGCGAGAGCTCACCACGGCAGGCCACGACGTCCTGGTGCTGGACTCGCTGCGTACCGACGCGCACCACGATGGCGGAGCCGGGACGCGCGCCCGCCTGAACGGGACCGGGGTTGGGCTGGCCGTGGGCGACGTCCGCGACCTGGACTTCGTGACGGGTCACCTCGACGGCGCCGATGCGGTCGTGCACCTGGCGGCCAAGGTTGGTCTGGGTGCGCGGTTTGATGACATTGACGACTACGTCTCGAGCAACGCCCTGGGGACAGCGGTGCTCCTTCGAGCGTGCGCCGCAACCGGTGTGCGGCGGTTCGTTCAGGCCAGCTCGATGGTGGTCTACGGCGACGGGCAGTACTCCTGCGAGGCTCATGGCCTCGTCCGGGCTGGCCCGCGTACCCCCGCGGCGCTCGCTGCCGGACAGTTCGAGCCCCCGTGCCCGCACTGCGGGGCCGCCTTGACCCCGATCGAGGTCGACGAGAACGTCGCCGCTGATCCAAGGAACACGTATGCCGCCACGAAGGTCATGCAGGAACAGCTGGCGACAGTGTGGGCGCGAGAAACCAACAGCAGTGTGGTGTCGCTTCGACTGCACAACGTGTACGGGCCGGGCCTACCGAGGGACACCCCGTACGCCGGGGTTGCGGCCATCTTCGCCTCAGCGATCGACCGGGGAGAGTCCCCCAGGGTGTTCGAGGACGGCGGTCAGCGACGTGACTTCGTGCACGTCGATGACGTCGCCGGCGCTTTCGTTGCCGCGCTCACAGCCACTACCCGATCCGGGCTGCGGCCGCCAGCCGCAGTCGAAGGAAGTCATGCCGCGTACAACGTCGGTTCTGGGGTGGTGACCACCGCCCTGGGGATGGCCGCGGCTCTGGCAGCGGCTGCCGGTGGCCCCCCACCAGTGCTCACCGGGGAGTACCGGCTGGGCGATGTGCGACACATCGTCGCGTCCAGCGTTCGGATCTCAAACGCCTTGGGCTGGTCGGCTCGCGTCCCACTCGAGGGAGGCGTGAGGGACCTCAGCGGGTTGGCAGTTCCGCCGGAGCAATAGCGTCCTGCTGCCCTGCCCGCCTTGGCGCCGGCCCGGCCTGTCGTGTCTGACCGGGAAGTTCGAGCTCGAAACGACAACCGCCCGGAACGTTGTGCACGGACAGTGATCCGCGATGCGCTTCGGCGACTCCTTTGGCGATCGCCAGCCCGAGACCTGCTCCGGCGTCGTCGCCGCGCTCCGGCTCGCCGCGCCAGCCGAC
>DASYGI010000143.1:0-6273 GCA_035999925.1 Pedococcus sp. | reverse complement strand
CCGCGACGGCATCCTCGTGTTCTCCCAGCCCGGCGCGCTGCCCGCCGCAGCCCTCGAGCAGGTCATCGCCGGAGTCCGCGCCCTGGACATGGACGCCATCCGTGCCCAGCTCGCCGCGCAGACCCAGACCGCCTGACCCATCACGCAGCCGAACCCCCACAGCCAGACCCACCAAGGAGATTCGTCGTGAGCTACGCCCTCAGCACCACCGTGAGCAGACCGTTCGCCCAGACCCTCGAGGCCACCCGGACCGCCTTGACCGACCAGGGGTTCGGCGTCCTGACCGAGATCGACCTCGCCGCCAACCTCAAGACCAAGCTCGATGCCGACATCCCCTCCCAGGTCATCCTCGGCGCCTGCCGACCCCCGCTGGCCTACGCCGCCGTCCAGGCCGAGCCATCGATCGGGCTGCTGCTGCCCTGCAACGTCGTCGTCCGCGCACTGGACGACCACACCACCCTCATCGAGGCCATGGACCCCAAGATCATGCTCACCCTGACCGGCAACCAGAACCTTGCCGACATCGCCGCCGACGCCCGCGACCGGCTCACCGCGACCCTGGCCGCCCTCACCGCCTGACCCCACCCCACCCTCAAGGAGCACCTCCATGGTCACCCTCAACACCAACGACATGACCCCCGTCGTCAACCGGCTACGCCGCGCCCAAGGCCAGCTCGGCGGCGTCATCCGCCTCATCGAGGAAGGTCGCGACTGCAAGGACGTCGTCACCCAGCTCGCCGCCGTCAACCGCGCCCTCGACCGCGCCGGCTTCGCCATCGTCTCCTCCGGCATGCGCGAATGCCTCACCTCACCCGAAGGCATCAGCGTCGAAGACCAGGCCACCATGGAGAAGCTCTTCCTCACCCTCGCCTAAGCCGATCAGGGCGGAAGTTCCCACGGCAGGAGCCGTCTACCGATCGTTGTGTCCAACACCTGAGAAGGCGCCTTGAGTGATGGAGGGCGTGTGTCGAGATGCTCGATGCTTGCTTGACGCGCCCAAGTTCGAGGCATTCGAGAGCTGACAGAGCTGCGGATCGAACTCCGCACAGACTTCGACCGGCCGGTCGATGATGAAAACAGTGGAACTAACCGGTTCAGACGAGTGTCGAATCGCCTCGACGCCAAAACGACTGGATCGCTCGACACCGCCGCGCTCTGGCTGGGCAACGGACGCCGTGAGAGATCGAAGTCGCCCCAACCCTGTCGCGGTGGTGATTCCGGCCGCCGTGCCCGTGGGGTCTGGGCGCCATCCTGGCGCAGTACCCGTCCGGTCACCTTCGGATCTTGGGGCAAGGACCGACTGAGGCGCTTGGCAAGTCCTTATCCTCGACGCTGCGCCCAGTGAAGCCACCGTTGAGAGATGGTCCACTCTCCCTCACCAGTAAACGTGACTATTCATCGTCCAGGTTCTCCGCGCTGGACCGCGTCGATGTCATGAAGAGCCCCGTGCATCGCGATCGGCTGCTCGCAGCACTCGTGGGCGCGGCTGCTCAGCCCGCGCGGCGCCTAAGCGGCCGTCGGGTCGGTGAGGACAGCTGGCGTAATCGGAGGGCGCCCCGAGCAGGACCGCCAGGACGGCGATGCAGTATGCGGCGCGAAGCATGCCGAGGTCGGTGGGTGAGAGCACGACCGAGCCGTAGCGGTCCAGCAGGAACCAGGCGGCAGCAGCGGCGGTCCATAGGGGCAGGCGGCGTTGTGGCCGTAGGAGGTCCGTGACCACTGTCGCGATCAGCAGCCCGGAGCTGTAGTAGGGGTAGGTCTCCGGATCGAGCAGGAGGCGGGAGGCGATGACCGCGAGGGGGACTGCGTGCCAGCGGCCGCGGTGGACGCAGACCGCGGCCACGACTAGGCCCAGTACCACCTGGGCAGGCCGGTCCCAGGATGGGGTGGTGGCGGTGTGGGCGCCGAGGGCTCGCAGTGCGGAGCTGTCCACGTTGTCGATCGTGAAGCGGCCTAGCTGCAGTGTTCGGGGGTCGGTCAGGACGAACGGGAGCCACGCGAAGGCGGTCCCCGCCGCGGTGAGCAGGGCGGCGCGGAGGCGTTGCTCGCGGGGCAGGACGATGATGAGGGCGGCAAAGCCGAGCGCCCAGGGTTTGCTGTCGATGGCGGCAGCCAAGGCCAACGCTGTCAGGTGGGGTCGCCGGGCGGCGATTCCGGCGATCGCGGCAACGCAGAAGGCCAGCGCGAGGGCATCATCGAGGTGGGTGAAGTGGGCGGCCACCTGAGACCAGATGGGCAGCATCAGCAACCCGCCGGTCAGCAACAGCAGGGGTGGCGTCGTTCTTGCGGTGAGCCGGACGCGGACGTCGGCGACCACCTTCAGCAGCAGCAGACCGGTGGCGGTGAGCAGGACCTGGGCCAGCGGTCCTCCGCCCCACGCGGAGATTGGGACGGCCAGGGCCAGGGCGAGCGGTCCGATCTGAAGCTCTGGATGCGCTGCGTAAAGGTGCAGGCCGCCTCCGGCCACCCCTGGGTGGGTGAGCAGGTGGGCACCCAGGGCGAAGTAGTGCCACGAGTAAGCGCCACCCTGTCCGGCAAGCAAGGCCCAGATACCCGCCCAGCAGGCGAGCACAAGCCAGACCTTGCGGCGGCTGGTCGCGCGCAGCACCACGGTCGGGCCGGCGACATCATGGCGCTCCCGGGGATCGGTCAGTACCGAGCTAGCCACCTGCGTCGCCTAGCAAAGTCATCAACCGACCATACGATGTGCCACTGTGTGAGACCTGTGACGTCACTGAGGCATCATCCAGGTTGATGTCGGCGACCCACCGACCGGCCGGCTCCACGTCACCCAGGAGTCCGAGCTCCTGCCGATGGTCACCCTCAAACCTGACCGCGCCGATCGCGCTCACCCCCGTGCAGCCGTTCCAGCGCGGCGGGAGTCCGACCGTGCAGTCGGCAAATTGACCGACATTCGTCCGCTACGAGCGACTTGATCAGCATTCGGTGCCTGTTTTGTGTCAACGGGCCAGGGGCAGCTCAGTGGCTAGCGGCGGGAACGTCCCCGGGGTCCTCGTCCTTATCAGCGGTCGGCTCGCCCGGCATGGCGGGGGCCCGTTCTTCTCCTCGCGCCCCATTGCCATCATCGCGAGGACGATCGCGAGCCCAAGCCGCCAACAGAAGGGACCGGTGGTATGGGCGCCGGCGTACTGCAGCCATACCGCCAGGTAGACGACCAACGAAACGTGTACGAGGCCCCATAGGTGGCGCGTGCCGTGCAGGCTGATCGTCCACTCCCCACGAGGAGTGCGACGGGCGGGCCCGAGCGCTCGCGTCGGAGTGCCTACTGGCTCGGCTTGGTTTTCGTCGGCGTCGGTGTAGGCGATGGTGACGGCTTGGAGCTTGGCTGTTTCGGCGACCGTGGCGATGGTCCGGCGGAGAGGTAGAGGTAGACCGTTGTCCCGCTCGCCACGCTGCGGCTGGGGCTGGTGTAGACGACGGTGTCCTGGGGCAGGTTGCTGCTCACATGGCCGTCGATCTGGACGGAGAATCCGGCGCTCGTCAGCCGCTGGGTGGCCTCGGAGGCTGGTAGCCCGTGGACGTCCGGCACCGTCAGCATGCTGCCGTTGAGAATCTGTGTGCTCGGGTCGTTGAAGTTGCGGAAGGGCATGCCTTGCGAGGCGCGCGTCATGATTGCCTGCCAGATGGGTGCCGAGATGGTGCCACCGAAGACCTCGCCGTAGTAGGTGCCCGCGAGGGTGACGTTCTTCATGCGGAACTGCCTGTAGGGGGTCCCGACCCAGACTGCGGTGGCCAGCTGCGGGGTGAAGCCGACGAACCACGACTGGTAGTGGTTGTCGGTGGTGCCGGTCTTGCCGGCGGCCGGGCGAGGGCCGAGTGATGCGCCGGTGCCGGTGCCGGACGTGATGACGTTGGTGAGCAGTCGGGTTGCGCCTTTGGCGATGTCGGGGTCGATGACCTGCTTGCACGGCCTGGGTCGCAGTTTGAGCGGCTTCTTGCCCCTAGGCGTGATCGACAGGATGGGGTTCGGCGGGCAGTACTTGCCCTCAGCGGCGAGTGTCGCGTACGACGTGGCCAAGGTCAGCGGCGTTGTCGTACCGGCGCCGAGGGTCACCGACGCGGGGGTGCACGCGATCGGCGACCCGTCACCGGAGTGCAGTCCCATCCTCGTCATGGTGGCTCGGACCGTGGGCGTCCCGAGGTGCAGCACGAGCGAGGCGAATGCCGTGTTGACCGACTTGGCCGTTGCCACCGTGAATGGCAGCGGTGTGCCACCGATGGCCTCGTCGTTGCGGACCGCCCAGTCTTGGGTCGACCCGCACTTGCCTTGCTCTTGGGGGGTGTAGATCGCAGGCGTGGTCGGGGTGGCGAACTTGGAAGGGATCGTGCCGTTGACCGGGATTCCGTTTTCGAGTGCGGTGACGATCGCGTACATCTTCGCCGTTGAGCCAAACTGGAAACCGTTCTCCCCGCCATAGGCGCGGTCGGCGTTCCAGTTGACCTCGGTCAGACCCTTGGTCTGGCTGCCGGCCCCGGTGGTGTAGGTCGTGTTCTGCACCATGGCGAGCACCCTGCCCGTGCCGGGCTGTACGACGCTGGCTGCGGATCCGATGCCCGCGTTGTTGCCGACCGGCACTTTGGCGGTCAGCTGCTGAAGCGCCATCTTCTGCAGCGCCGGGTCGAGGGTCGTGCGTATGGTCAGGCCGCCTTGGGTGATGTTCTTGATGCGCTCGGGGACCGAACTGCCGAGTTCGGGCATGGTCTCGAGGTAGGCCATGACGTAGCTGCAGAAGTACGGGTGGGGGGAGGCTGCGCAGTTGCTGAGGGGCTGCTTGACCTTGAGCATCTTCTTGACCGGGATGGCCTTGGCGGCAGTCCAGTCCTCGTCGGTGATGATGCGAAGGGTGTGCATGCGGTCCAGGACGACGTCGCGGCGGGCCTGGGCCTTCGCCGGGTAGTGAACTGGGTCGGTGGTGCTGGGGTTCTGTACCAGGCCCGCGAGCAGGGCGGACTGGGCGAGGGTGAGCTTCTTGGCCGTGGTGCTGAAGTAGTGCTCGGCGGCGGCCTCGATGCCGTAGGCCCTGTCGCCGTAGTAGGCGATGTTGAAGTAGCCGGCCAGGATCTCGTCCTTGGTCATCTTCTGTTCAAGGGTGACCGCGTACTTGAGCTCTTGGAGCTTGCGTGAGTAGTTCCGGGCTGCTGCCGCTTTGGCGGCGGCTGGGTTGTTGTTGCGCAGGGCCTTTGCCTCCAGCGTCATCTTCACGTACTGCTGGGTCAGGGTGGAGGCTCCCTGGACCGCTCCGCCCTGGGCGTTGGAGACGAGCGCCCGGGCGATGCCGCGAGGGTCGACGCCGCCGTGCTCGTAGAAGCGGTTGTCCTCGATGGCGATCTGCGCCTTCTGCATGATGGGCGCGATGTCCTTGAGGGTGACGATGATCCGGTCCTTGTCCTGGGGGGTGGCGATGACCTTCCCTGTGGCGTCCAGGATGCGGGACTGCTGCGCTAGAACGGCGGCGCTGATGTCCCCTGGGAGGTTGTCGAACAACGTGACGCCGGACGTTGCGATGCTTCCCGCTGCGCCCGCGGCGGGGATCAGTAGGCCGGCGGCGAGCAGCCCCATGACCATGGCGGCGGCGACGAACGCCCCGAGAAGACGGGCGACGGTGCCTAGGTTGTTTGCGTGACGGCCGGCGTCGGATGGGGGCAGAGGCAACGTCCGAGGTGGTCGGTCGTGGGCTGAGTCTGTTGCTGGTTGCCCGGGGCGGCCCGCTTCGCCATGTCCGGTCATCGCACGCGCTCCGCGATCGGGCTAGGGCAGCCCGCGGGCTTCGCTGGAGGTTTCATGGCCTGCGTGTAAGGGGTCTCTGGGCGGTGCATGCGCCGTCATGCCTTTCTGTGCGTGCTGATGGTCTACGGGCGGGCGGATCAGCGCATGTTGCCGGTGTGGCCCAGCGAAAATCGGCCCGGTTGTGGCCAGACCGCCAAGCCGTGAGGGCCCGCACCAACCGGGATCCGGTGGATGACCTTCCCGGTGGTGGTGTCGAACACGTACACGACCCCGTCGTACCGGCCCGAGAGCCACAGGGTTCGCCCGTCCGCACTGACACCGCCCATGTCGGGCGAGCCGCCGCCGGGGATCGTCCACAGGGCTGCGGGTGTGAGTGTTTTGGCGTTGAGCACCGAGATGGTGCCGGCGTCCCGGTTGCTGATGAACAACCGCCTGGCTGCCCGGTCGGGGTAGATGCCATGCGCTCCGGTCCCGGTGTGGATGAAGCCTTCGTATGCCGCGGTCTTGGCGTTGATGATCCAGAC
>DASYGI010000142.1:0-12991 GCA_035999925.1 Pedococcus sp. | reverse complement strand
GCTGCCGTCGTAGAGCTGCCAGACGTCGTCGTCGAACGCGGGTAGAGCGCCACCCACCGTGACGCACGGGGGTGCGGTGCTTCGTCACAGCGCTCCAGCCGCGGTGGTAGATGCCCCGGTTGGCGAACATCTCGAAGTACTGCAGGTCGTGCCGCTCCGCGGCGTCGGCATCGTTTAAGGAGTACAGCCTGGAGGTGCCCTCCATCGGCGACTGCTGCACCCCGTTGACCATCGTCGGTTCCGGGAGCCCGGCCGCCTCGAGGATCGTCGGTGCGACGTCGATGACGTGGGTGAACTGACTGGCACGGCAGCAGTCTCGGGTGGGGCATGCACCGTGCTGCCGGGTCGATGCTGTCAGAAGAGGGACCGGGGCATCGCCCTTTGTGGAGTAGTCGTCACGCGCGGAGGTCGACTCACCTGGCTGACGTGTGTCGACCCCGCGGGCGCGGTCACCGCCGAGCGATGACACCATCGTGCAATGACGACGAAGAGCGACTTCACTGACGAGGAATGGTCCCGGATCATCCGGGCGCCGTTCGTGGCCGGCCTGGCGATCACCTTGGCCGACCCCGGTGGCCCCTTCGAGACGGCGAAGGAGTCGATGGCGGCCCTCAAGTCCGCCACCAACCCGCCCAGCCGCGAGCAGCTGTTGGCTGACGCGGCCCTCGACGTCCAGGCCATGGTCCAGCAGCGCCACAACCCGCTGCAGGGTTACAAGCCCAGCCACAGCGAAGCCCTTGGCACACAGGTCCTCGGTGAGCTACGTGAGGTGCAGGCCATCGTCGCGGCGAAGGCCACACCTCAGGAGGCCGAGGCCTTCGCTGGGTGGTTGGTGTCCACCTCACAGGCCGCCGCTGCAGCGGCCAAGGAGGGCGGCTTCATGGGCTTCGGCGCGGAGCAGGTCAGCCAGGGCGAGCAGACGATGATGGACCAGGTGCGACAGGCCGTCGGCGGCTGACCCATCTGCGGTGCACGGGTAGACCGTCCGGCGTTGTCTCGACGCCGGATCAGGGTGCGTCGTGGGACATCATCCGCTCGAGGAGCAGGACGTCATCCCGTGCCAGCCAGGTCTCCTCGAGCGGAACACCGCCGACTCGGTCGATGGCCTCGCGGAGGGGGGTGGCCCACGTGTGCTCGATGAGCGCGACCGCCGCAGTGGTCCCGGTGGGGACCGAGTCGGCCAGCGACCAGGTCGGGCGTCGCGGCCGCTCCGGGCCGTCCGACGCCATCGAGTCACGCTCGTCCTCACCGGACCCCAGCACCGCCGCTGCCAGCTCGCCCCGGCTCGGCGTCATCGCGGTGGGTTCATCCAGCGTCTCGAAGGCACCGTCGTCCCCTCGCGAGACCACGAGAACATCGATCAGCCGGACGATGCCGGCCGAGCGCAGCCGGCTGAGCTCGGCCAGGACCTCGCCGGAGAAGTCCGGCTGGTCGAGGCCGATCACCAGGACCTGCACCGGTCCCATCAGCGCGTGACCCGGGCCCGGAGTTCCTGGTACTCGGCCTCGGTGAGCACCCCCGAGTCCAGCAGGCGGTTCAGCGCCTCAAGCTGCTCTGACCCGCTGAGCCGCGACCCCCCTCCGGCGGCCACAACGCCCGCCTCAGCGGGCGCTGGTTGCGGTGGCCGCCCGGCGGGGGGGTGCGCGGCGGCATACGCCTGAGCCGGCGAGAACCGCCCCCCGTAGTAGGGGACGTTACCCGTCATGCCCGTCCGGCGCAGTTGTCGCGGCACCAGCAGCATCGACCCTCCCTGCCAGAGCACAGCGAACGTCAGCGCGGACGACTATCCCGCGAGGATCTTGGCCTTCTGCGCAGCGAACTCAGCCTCGGTGAGGACTCCTGCAGCCCGCAGCTCACCGAGCTTCTGCAGCTGGTCCAACATGTCCGGGGTGTCGTCGGCCGGCGGCGGCGGCGCATACGCCGGAGGCGGCGGCTCCTGATACTGCTGCTGCGGCGGCGGCGCCGGCTCCTGCTGCGCCGACCACCGGTTCGCCTGTCGCCGCGACACGCGGTTGGACACCGCGGTCGCCGTACCGGCCACGACGGCCGTCCGAGCCATTCCACCAATCAGTCCCATAACCCGTTTCCTTGCCGTTCGGCGGTGTCTGTCCGATCTGGTCCGGTCTGGTCCGGTCTAGCTGTCCGCGGCCTCGAGCACGTCGAGCAACGCGATGACGTCCTCGGCGGGGATCCGTCCACTGGCGACGACGTCCGCTCCCGCACGCCGCATCGCCGACACGAATGGACCGGCCCAGGTGTTCTCGTACACCAGGAGTCCGGCGGCGCTCCCAGGTGCGATGACGGAGGCCGCCTGGCCCAGGTCGTCGTCATCCAGGAGGCCGGACTCGACGCCCTCGAAGACCGCGAGGTCCAACGTGCCGTCCCCGTCGAAGTCGGAGATCGCGATCGCCGAGAAGGAGCCGTCGTCCTCCCGCTTGACGAACCTCAGATCGAGGATCCGGATGATCCCCCGGTCCACGAGGTCGATCAGGGCCGCGAGGCCCTCCCCGGTCAACTTGGCCTTCGGGAACTCCAGAGTCAGATAGTCGATCGGGCCAATGTCCTGCTCGGTCATTCTTGCTCCTCCGACCTTGCGCGCTGGCGCTTGGTGTGCCGATGTGAGACTGGCCACGCTGTCATCCGTCGAGGCCGGTCGGAATCACCCGCCCGGGGTGAGAAGGGTGCACCGACCCTGCGGTCCGGGCCACCCGTCGTCTCACCGTCGTCCTCGTCCGACACGACATCACCCCGTAGGCATGAGGCATCCGTGAGGGGAACCCGGCAGTCTCGAGGTCGGCGCCCAGCCGCATCCGCAGCCATCGGGAGCTTCCTCTTGACCGATCACGATGCCCCACCACCGGCAGGTGCCGAACCGTCCAGGCCCGGCGACCGCCGATTGATGATCCTCCTCGCCATGGCGATGTTCGTCCTGGTCGTCGACACCTCGCTCATGAATGTGTCGATCTCTGCCGTCATCCGGGACCTGGACACCACGGCCAGCGGAGTCCAGTCCGCCATCGCGCTCGAGGCTCTGGTCTCGGCCGCGTTCATCCTGATCAACAGCAAGGTCGGGGACCTGATCGGTCGCAAGCGGGCCTATGTGCTCGGACTCGTGGCCTACGCGATCGGCGCGCTGGCCATGACCTTGGCGCAGAGCCTGACCGCGATCGTCATCTTCTGGGCGATCATCGGTGGTCTGGGCGCCTCCCTGCTGCTGCCGGCGATGCAGTCGTTGATCCACGGGAACTTCACCGGGGCTGCCCAGGGGCAGGCGTATGCGATGGTCGGTGCGTCCGCGGCGATCGCGGCGGCCGTCGGGCCGCTCCTCGGCGGGTTCGTCACCACGTTCCTGTCCTGGCGGGTCGGCTTCGGGCTCGAGGTCGTCATCATCGCGGTCGTGCTGAGCCAGATCCGGCTGGTCCGAGATGTGGCGTACACGGGCTCCCGCAAGATCGACATCGTCGGCGCGATCCTGTCGGTGGTGGGTATGGGTGGCGTGGTCCTCGGGATCCTGGTCTGGCAGGAGGGCGGTGAGTTCGTCCTCCTGCTCATGGCCGTGGGCGCCGTCGCCCTGGGTTCACTGGCCTGGTGGCTCAACCGGCAGCTGCGCGCGCAGAGGGTGACGCTCCTCGACCCGCGCCTGTTCCGCCACCCGAACTTCACGACCGGCGTGCTCGGTCAGATGCTCCAACAGATCACGTTGGGCGGCGCCATGATCGCGCTGCCGCTGTTCCTCCAGATGAGCCTGGAGTACAACGCCATGCAGGCCGGCCTGTCGCTGGCACCGCTCTCGCTCACGATGTTCGCCGCGGCGATGGTGGCTGGTCGGCGGGCCGGCAACCGGCGCCCGGCCGCGATCATTCGCGCCGGGTTTGTGCTGGCGAGCCTCGGGACGGCGTCGATCATCCCGCTCGTCCCCCGCATCGAGAGCGGTTGGCTTCTCGTGGTCCCGCTCATCGTCACGGGCGCCGGACTCGGCCTGCTGGTGTCCCAGCTGAACAACTACACCCTCGCCCCGGTGGAGGAGGAGCGGATCAGCGAGGCGGCCGGAGTGAACTCGGCTGCAGGGTCGTTCGGCCTCTCGTTCGGCCTGGCGATGGCCGGCGGGATCATGCTGGCCGCGTTGTCGTTCAGCTTCACGCGGATGACCGCGGACAGCGACGTGATTCCTGCGGCGCAGCAGCAGCAGATTGCGGCCGCGCTCGAGACCAACGCCGAGGTCATGAGCGACACCGAGCTCGACAAGCGCATCACGGGCCAGCCACCGCAGATCGAGGAGGAGATCCTGGCCATCAACCACGATGCTCGGAACCGGTCCCTTCAGGTGGCCCTCCTGGTGCCGCTCCTGGCCGGCTTGGGTGGCTTGGTGAACTCATTCCGCATGGTGCGCCTTCCGGACATCAAACCGGCCGCCCCCCTCGAGGGGATGGATCTCGGTTGAGCGGCATCACCCGTCCCACCCGCAACGGGTGATGCCGTCGCCCTCTCCTGTCCCGCAGAGTGTGAGCGACCGAGACCTCGGCGCACTGTTGTCGTGCGCCCATTCGGCGGCCCACGCCGCCCCTGAAAAAGGAGCACACGAGTGTTTGACGCTAACGGTTCGTTCTTGCTGGCGATGTTCGAGTTCTTCATCTTCCTCGCGTACTTCATGGCGCTGTGGTGGATCTTCGGCGACCTGTTCCGCAGCGTTGACCTCGGCGGGGTCGCGAAGACGTTGTGGTTCTTGTTCATCATCTTCCTGCCGTTCCTCGGCACGCTGATCTATCTGATCGCCCGCGGAAGCGGCATGACGGAGCGGTCGCTCGAGGCCCAACGGAAGATGCAGGCGGCGCAGGCGGACTACATCCGATCGGTCGCCAGCAAGGAACCCGCTGCTGCCGGGGCCGGCGCGGCGGACCAGATCGCCTCAGCCAAGTCGTTGCTGGACTCGGGCACCATCACCCAGGCCGAGTTCGACCAGCTGAAGGCCAAGGCGCTGGCCTGACCCAGGCCTGCCTGCCGGGGGACCGGTGACCCATCTGCCTGAGGCGCACTCCTGCTGAGTGCGGGCTCAGGCGGATGGGTCTGCGGCATCGGGGGATGCCGGTCGGTCGGCGATGAACAGCGAGAGGGCGCGTCCGACCATGACGCCCACCGCGATGGCGACCATGGTCTCGACGGTGGTCGTCACGACGGACATGCCGGACGTGTCCCCGTTCAGCAACGCCGCGACACCCACCAGTCCGAGGGCGCCCGGAACCAGTAGCCAGAAGGCCGGTGTGAAGCTGACGATCGTCGGCGGCCCGGTCTTCTGTCGAGCGACGAAGGCGGCTAGCGGTGTCATCGCCGCAGCCCCGACGAACGCCGAGAGCACCCCTCCGAACACCAGACCCCCGAGGACCTGGGCGCCATACGCGACGTACAGCACGAGCAGGATCCAGCCGAGCGACGTTGGTCGGGCGCACTGGTTCAGCACGATGCCGGTCCCGAACACGGCCACCGCGACCCAGGGGCCTGCGGGACCCAGCGGACTGGGCGCAGCGGTCACGTCGATGGCCGGAACCCCGACCAGGGCCGCGGCGGCGAGGATGCCCACGCCGAGGAGCACCAGCTGAGCGGCCCCGGCCGCCAGCCGTCCGGCACCCGAGATCATCTGTCCGGTCACGAGCTCGATCACTGACGTCGTCAGCAACGCACCGGGTAGCAGGATCACCAGAGGAGCGACGAGGCAGGGGAGGACGTCGAGCTGAACGCCGAGGCGGACGAGCAGGAGCACCACAAGCGCCACCGCGAACGACGTCGCCACGTTCATCAGGGCCTCGAACCGCGAGGGAATCCGTTTGCCCAGGAGCAGAAGGACGCCCGCGAGAGCGCCCAGGCATGCGGAGACCGCCAACCCGAGCCACGATGCGCCGAGGATGACGGCGAGCCCGACCGTCGTCAGGACATGACCGACGAGCTGCAGGCTGGGGCCGAAGGGGGGTGCCTGCGCCCGGATCGCCACAATCCGGTCGTACACGCGTCGCGGATCCACGGCGCCGGCCTGAGCGCCGCGGACGACATCGACCAGCTCTTCGGTCTGGTGGAGGCGGAGCCGGACGCGCCCGCTCGAGACCACGCCGGTCCTCAGCTGGCCGCCGGCGCGGGCCGAGACGAGGACCGCTGTCGGGAGAACGACGATCTCGGCGTTCGGCACCCCGTAGGCGCGTCCCATCTTGTCCAGGTCGGCCTGGACCTCCGTCACATCGAACCCGGAGTCGATGAGGGCCTCGCCCGTCACCGCCATCGCCACGAGGACGTCGGCGTCGGGTCCGACGGGGGTCCCAGCGGCTCCCTCGTCAGGCCGGCCGGTGTCGGTCGTCGGCCGCGCGATGCG
Source organism: Pedococcus sp. (assembly GCA_035999925.1). GTDB lineage: Bacteria > Actinomycetota > Actinomycetes > Actinomycetales > Dermatophilaceae > Pedococcus. The sequence goes on along the minus strand of DASYGI010000142.1, from coordinate 6,636 downwards.
CAAAACGACGATGCTCGCGACCGCGAGGACGGCCAGGGCGACCACCACGGAGCTGAGGGGGATCGCGCTCGTTGCGCTGGCTGGGGGAGTGGGCGGCCGTGTCTCGGGAGGGCTGCTGGCCGAGGATGTCGGGCTCGGAGCGCGACTGGTCGGGGACGAGCTGGTCGATGATGGGGAGACCGACGGGGAGACCGACGTGGGGAGCGACGTCGCACTCGTAGAGGATGTGGTGACCGACGTCGTCGCGGGCGTGACGGACGTCTCCGCTGCCGGGGTGGGCGAGCTCCCGGGCGTGGCTGCGACGGGGGCGGTATAGGCGGCGAAGCGGGTCGCGGTCCCTTCCGCGGCCAGGGCCGGCCACAACCCCACGACGACCAGCACGGCTGCGGCCCACAGCACCGCCGCGACGCGCGGCAGATGCACCCGCGTGAAGCCCCGCGGGCGCCTAGGATGGCCGAGGATCCCGCAGGTGGTCCCGTCCGTCACCCGACTGCTCGTCATGGCCGAGACGACCGGTTGCTCGCTCGGTGAGCGGAGTCGTCGCGAAGAGGGGGGAGGGTCCACCATGTCGACCTCAGGAGCTCCGCGTCCCGCAGGAGGCTACGGGACGGTCATCGACAGCCGTCGCTTGTGGGCGGGGGGCGCCGCCACCGCCTGCGTCGCTGCCCTGGTGGCCCTCATCGGCGTCCTGCTCTTCAACTCGGTCCTTGACGTCAAGCTGGTGCAGCACCCGCTCCTGTTGACCCTCACCGGCTCCCTCGCCGTCAACTACGCGGTGACCGCCTTCGTGGCCGCCCTCGTGGCGACCGGCATAGCCCATCTCCTCACGGCCACCACGCCGCGTCCACGGCTGTTCTTCGGCTGGATCGTCGGGCTCGCTACCGTGGCCGCGATGGTCGTGCCCTTCGCGGCTGAGGCCAGCACGGCCTCGAAGGCCAGCACCGCAGTGATCAACATGGTGGTGGGAATCGCCATCGGCAGTCTGCTGACCGGCGTGCTGTCCCGGACGGTCATCCGCACCGGACGGTGACGCCTCTACGTCAGAAGCCGGTATGCGCATTGCCGTTCCCTCCTGAGCACCTCGACAGCACCTCGACATTCACGTCCCCGCGCGAGCCTCTTCGTTGGTGATCGCCTGTGCCGCCAGGACGAGCGTGAGGTGGCTGAAGGCTTGAGGAAAGTTCCCCACCTGTCGTTGGCGTCGCACGTCGTACTCCTCGGCCAGCAGCCCAAGGTCGTTCGCCAGCCCCAGGAGACGCTCGAACAGGACCCTGGCTTCCGGGGTCCGGCCGTTGGCCGCCAACGCACTCACGAGCCAGAACGAGCAGGCCAGGAACTGCCCTTCGTCTCCCGTCAGGCCGTCGTCGGTGGCGCTGGTGGAGTATCGGGAGACGAAGCCGTCGCGCCCCAGCTCGCGGACTATGGCGTCGATGGTGCCCGTGACGCGCTCGTCGCTGCCGGGTAGGAAGCCGACGAGCGGGATGTTCAGGACACTGGCATCCAGCTCGCTGGAGCCGTAGTACTGCGTGAAGGTCTGGCGCTCGGGGTCGTACCCCCGTTCGCAGATCTCCTGGTGGATCTCGTCGCGGGTGAGCCTCCAGCGTTCCAGGGGCGACTCGAGGTCGAACTCCTCGGCCAGCCGCACGGCTCGGTCGAACACCACCCACGCCATGACCTTCGAGTAGGTGTAGTGACGCCGCGGCCCCCGGCTCTCCCAGATGCCGTCGTCCGGCTCGCGCCAGATGGTCTCGACGTACTCGATGGCGTTGCGCCATCGCGGCCACAGCCTGAGCTCGATGCGGCCGCGCAGCTGGACGCCGAGGTAAGCCACATTCAGGACCTCGCCGTAGACATCCAGCTGGAACTGTTCGGATGCGGCGTTGCCGACCCGGACGGGCCGGGACCCTTCGTACCCGGGCAAGTCCGGGAGCTCGAACTCCGTCAGCCTGCGCTCCCCGGCGATGGCATACATGATCTGCAGCTTCGACGGGTCTCCGGTGGCAGTGTGCAGGAGGAAGTCGCGGAAGGCCATGGCTTCGTCGACGTACTCGGCCGCGATCAGCGCCTGGAGGGCGAGGACGGAGTCGCGCAACCAGCAGTAGCGGTAGTCCCAGTTGCGCACACCGCCGATGTCCTCCGGAAGCGAGGTGGTGGGTGCCGCGACCAGTGCGCCCGTCGTCTCGTACGTCATCGCTTTGAGCACGATGAGTGACCTCATCACCTCGGCGCGGTAGGCGCCTTCGTACCGCCCACGACTGGTCCAGTCCCGCCACCAGGTCTCGGTGCGGGCCAGCGCCGAGTCGGCGTCCTCGACCGGTGGCGTCTCTCGATGGGCGGGATGCCATGTCAGGGTGAAGCGTTCGCGTGCTCCCTCGATCGCGTCGAACTCCGCGGTGGCCGTGCCGTTGTCCACGGCGAGGGACCGAGGTGTGCTGAGCCGGAAGGCGTCGGCGCCCGCGGTGGCCATCACGCCGTCAGGGACCAGCTCGGTCCATGGCGTGATCGATCCGTAGTCGGGTCGCAGGGCGAGCTCCAGCCGCATCGGGACGCGGCCCCGCAGGCCTTCGACGATGCGCATGAAGCGGGGCGGGCCCTCGCCCCGTGGCGGCATGAAGTCGGTGACCCGGACGGCACCGTCGGCCGTCTCGAACTCGGTGTCGAGGATGAGCGTGTCCGGCCGATACCGACGCGTGGTCGTGAGCACCTCGTCCGCGGGCGCAACCAGCCAACGTCCATGGCGCTCGTCGCCCAGCAGTGCGGAGAAGCACGAGGGGGAGTCGAAGCGGGGGAGGCACAGCCAGTCGACCGAACCGTTGCGACTGACCAGAGCTGCGGCCCGGAGGTCTCCCACCAGCCCGTAGTCCTCGATCAACATCGTCGCAGTCCTCTCCGGGCCTCGCGGCAGCACACGGAGGGTCAGTGCCCTCTCCGGCGACCCTGTCATGCGCCGAAATGGCCCGGCCTCATTCTCCACGGGTGAGGCGGGTGATCTCCTGCTCGGCGGCCCGGAAGGTCACGCTCATGCCTGCACCACGTCCCGCGGAGGCGGGGATACTTGCGGAGTGGTTGACGATGAGGCCGGGGATGCGCAGGTCCACAGTGAGGAACAGCGTCCTCCCGAGAGGGTGCCGGCATTCCTGCGGAACACCTCCGAGCTCATCGAGGGGGCGGTTGTCGTCGGCGCCATCCTTGTCGTGGCCAGCCATGGGTCCAGCGACACCCGACTGGTGATCACGGCAATGGGGGTGTTGGCGATCTACTGGCTCACCCACGCCTACGCCCACGCGCTCAGCGGCACTCTGAGTCAGCGCAAACGACTGTTCGGCCTCCTGTTCAAGGCTATCCGCCACGACAGCACCATTCTCTTCGGCGGGTTCCCCGCGCTTCTCGTCTTCGCCATCGCTCTGGCGTTCGGTGCCGAGTTCAGCAGGGCCGTCTCAGCCGGACTCTGGGCGACGATCCTGTTCCTCACCGGGGTCGGCCTCGTCGCCGGGTATCGCATCGGGCTGCGGGGGTGGCCCCTCGGCCTGGAGGGCCTGCTCGCGGGCTCCGCCGGCGCCTTCATGCTGCTCCTGAAGACCCTTCTCCACTGACGGACCACGGTCCTGGGCGTCACGGTGAGGTAGACGGGCGCCCCGGTGGAACTCGTAGGCGCGGGCGCGGCCCGGAGAGTTCTCGTCGTCCACGATGGGTTCGTCGGCCATGAAGAGCCGGATGACGTTGGCGAGCTCGCCGGGGTGGCTGAAATTTATGGCATGGGCGGCACCCTCGATGACGACCAACGCCGCCAACGCGTCGTACTGGTTGGCGATCTCCCTGATCCGTGCCGGCGAGGGCATCAGGGGGTCACGGTCGCCGACGACCACCAAGGTCGGGACCTCGAGCTGGAGCAGCCGCTCCAGGGCAGGGAACTGAGTCAGTGCGCGGAACAGGCGCAGGGTGCTCGGAACGCCGAAGCGCAGATAGTCGGGGACCGCGACCGACATCAGCGCGGTCGGCTCACGGACCCCGTCGCGGGCCAGCTGGGAGATCGCGCGCTGCAGTGGTTGGTTGTGCAGTCCTCCGGCCGGCGAGACGAGGATGGCGCGGTCGATCCGGTCCGGGTTCTGGCGGGCGAACTCGCAGATGACGGGGCAGCCCATCGAGTTGCCAACGAGCGTGGCCGACTTGAGCTCCCGGTCGTCCAGGAAGGCGACCGCGGCGGCGGCGAGGTCGGGGACGTCGAGCGGGTGGAGGGAGCGGCCGCTCCGACCGAACCCGGGGAGGTCGGGGACCAAGGTGTGGAACTCTCCGGCGAGGCGCTCGGCCGTCGGCACCAGGTAGCGCCCGGAGAGGCCGAAGCCGTGTAGGTGCATCATCACCTGCGCGTCGGGTGACGGGATCGACTCGCGGTAGAACACCTCGACGCCGCCCACGGTGGTCCAGTGCTCGGCGAGTGGCCCCGACGGCCGGCCGACCCGGCGCCGGGTGCCCAGATGCCGTCGGTGAGAAAGGACGCGGAGACGCGGGACGCTGGTCGGACCCATACCGTCAACGATGACCCCACCCGCCGTCATGTGCATCGTCCACACGGGAGGGGGAGCCACGTCGCTCAGCACCAGCTTGTCGTGGCCGACCACGCCGTCCTGGCTGTGTCGGGTCGCACGGGTCACCCCCCGGGAATGAGGCGACGGCACCATCCCGGCTCGACACTGGCCAGGGACAGCGTTGGCTTACGAGGACACTGCGGATCGCTAGCCGGGAGGCGCGAAGATGGCCGGATGGAGCCCACGCCGTGTGAGGTCGGGGCCCCCGCCGCTCGCATCGAGCTGGGCCGGTCAGGAGGCCGTGACCATCGGCGAGACGGCCAGCGCAGTGCTGGGCCGGCATTCCGAGCAGACCGCCCTGCTCGTGGCGTCCGCCGCGGCGCCGCAGACGTTCGTGCGCTCCCTCGGCCCGCGGTCGTTGGCTGACCAGGCGGTGGTGACCGGCGTCGTGACGGCACTCTCGTATGCCGCCACGGTCGCTACACAGGATGCGCTCACCTCTGTGGTCTCGGCGTGGACGTCGGCGAGCGGTCGCACCGAGGTGCGACCAGCGCTTCTCGTCGTCAACGCGGCCGCGGTCCCGTTGGGGCTTGGCCTGTCCCGCGCCCTCCCGATACGCGAGGACGAGCGCGCCCTGCGAAGCCTTCTTCGCCAGAGCGCGTGGCGCAGCGCTGTCACCGGCCTGGCGGGAGTCCTGGTCATCGGGGGCGACTGGACCGCGGCAAGCATCGACCGCCGACTCGGCCTTGACGGCCGGCTGTCGCGGTTTCCGCTCGCCATCCCGCTCGGCGCCCTCGCGGCAGCGGTGATCGAGTGGCAGCGGCGACGGGGTGTCGAGGACGATGGGCCGGTCTCGCCGACACCGGGAGCGATGGTGGCCCTGGGCTCGATGGGTGCCGGCCTGGGGGTTACCGGCGCCGTGGCCGCGCTCGCCATCGGCGAGGAGCGACTGGCCTCGACCCTCGGAGGAGCCTTGGCGTCGCGGCTGCCAGGCTCGCCGCTCACCTGGCGACTGTCGGGCCACGCGGTGGTTCTCTCCGTCGTCGGAGGCGTCACGTCGGTCCTGTGGGGACAGGCGATGCAGCGGATCGAGAGGGCTACGACCAGCGACGCGGCCGTCTTCGAGGGAGGTGACGACAGCTCGTTGGTCATGACGACCTGCAGCGGGAGTGACGCCAGTCTCGTTCGCTGGGAGGGCATGGGGCGTGAGGGCCGGAGACATGCACTCACGGCGGTTCACCCTCGGCCGTTGGCCCAGCGACCAGCCGGTGTGCCGGACCTGTCCATTCCCACGGTCACGGGGATGTCGGCGGTCGCGGAACCCGTGCAGGTCTACGTGGGCCTCGACAACGCACCGACCCCGAGGGCTCGCGCGGAGCTGGCCCTGGCCGAGATGGACCGGACCTCGGCGTGGGACCGCTCGCTCATCATGCTCACGTCCCCGACCGGGACGGGGTACGTCAACTACTGCGCCGTAGCCGCGGCCCAGTACCTGACCCGCGGTGACGTCGCCACGGTGACGCTCCAGTACTCCAAGCGTCCCTCGCCGTTGTCGCTGGGCATGATCGATGACGCCCGTGAGCAGAACCGGCTGCTGTGGTCCATGATCGCCGAGCGGATGCGGGACCTGCCGAACGAGCGACGCCCGAAGGTGGTGCTCTTCGGGGAGAGCCTGGGCGCCCACACCAGCCAGGACGTCTTCCTCCACTGGGGGACGACGGGGCTGGAGGCCCTGGGCATCGACCGTGCGCTGTGGCTGGGGACGCCGTACCTCAGCGGCTGGATGCAGGAGGTGACACGTTCCGGGCGGGACGACACGGACGCCGACCGCGTGGCCGTCGTCAACGACATCGAGCAGCTCCAGTCGCTGCCACGCGAGCGGCGGAACCAGGTGCGGTACGTGCTCCTCAGCCACGACAACGACGGGGTCACGAAGTTCGGCCCCGACCTGATCCTGCGCCCGCCCCGCTGGCTGCGTGAACCCCCCGGCGGCGTGCACGCGGCCGGCGTCCACAGCCCCCGCGGCGTCCCCGCCTCGATGCGCTGGCGCCCGGTGACGACGTTCTTCCAGCTCATGGTCGACATGAAGAACGCCCAGACGCCCGGCGCG
>DASYGI010000141.1:0-31419 GCA_035999925.1 Pedococcus sp. | reverse complement strand
CATGTCCGAGTACGCCACGCACGAGGGCGACACCGGCTCCCCCGAGGTCCAGGTCGCGATGCTGACGCAGCGCATCCTCGACCTGACGGAGCACTCGCGGCAGCACAAGCACGACCACCACAGCCGCCGCGGCCTTCTCCTGCTGGTCGGCCAGCGCCGCCGCCTCCTGCGTTACCTGGAGAGCGTCGACGTCGAGCGTTACCGCTCGCTGATCAAGCGCCTCGGTCTGCGCCGATAAGCATTCGAGAGGGGCGGTCCTCACCATGAGGACCGCCCCTTCTCGCATGAGGACAACTGAAAACCGGAAGTCCAAAGAAGAACGCCCGTGCACAACGACGATGCACCGGGTCATTTGAGAGACAAAGAAATGGAGGGCCCATGGAGGGTCCAGAGATTCAGTTCGCCGAAGCCGTGCTCGACAACGGCAGCTTCGGCACCCGCACCGTCCGGTTCGAGACCGGGCGCCTGGCCAAGCAGGCCGGCGGCGCCGTCGCCGCATACCTGGACGACGACACGATGCTGTTGTCCACCACCACCGCAGGCAAGAGCCCGCGTGAAGGTTTCGACTTCTTCCCCCTGACCGTCGATGTCGAAGAGCGCATGTATGCCGCGGGCAAGATCCCCGGCTCGTTCTTCCGTCGCGAGGGCCGCCCGTCCACGGACGCGATCCTCACCTGCCGGCTCATCGACCGGCCGCTGCGCCCCACCTTCACCAAGGGCCTGCGCAACGAGGTCCAGGTCGTCATCACGGTCCTGGCGCTCAACCCCGACCACCAGTACGACGTGCTGGCCATCAACGCCGCGAGCGCCTCGACCCAGATCTCGGGTCTGCCGTTCTCCGGTCCCATCGGCGGCGTCCGCGTCAGCCTGATCGACGGCCAGTGGGTCGCGTTCCCGAACTTCTCCGACATCGAGCGTTCGACCTTCGACATGGTCGTCGCCGGCCGCGTTGTCAGCGGTGACGACGGCAACGCTGATGTGGCCATCATGATGGTCGAGGCGGAGTCCACCGAGTCCACCTGGAACCTCGTCAAGAACGAGGGCAAGCAGGCTCCGACCGAAGAGGTCGTGGCCGAGGGCCTCGAGGCGTCCAAGAAGTTCATCAAGGTTCTGTGCGAGGCGCAGGCCGACCTGGCCAGCAAGTCGGCCAAGCCGGTCCAGCAGTTCCCCATCTTCCTCGACTACGAGGACGACGCGTACGCCGCTGTCGAGGACGCCACCGCCGCCGACCTGGCCCAGGCGCTCACGATCGCCGGCAAGCAGGAGCGCGAGGAGCGCATCGACGAGCTCAAGGACGCCATGAAGTCCTCGCTCGCCGAGAAGTTCGAGGGCCGCGAGAAGGAGCTGTCCGCGGCATACCGCTCCGTGCAGAAGAAGCTGATCCGTCAGCGCATCCTGCGCGACAAGGTCCGCATCGACGGCCGTGGCCTCGCCGACATCCGCGCCCTCGGCGCCGAGGTCGAGGTCCTGCCCCGGGTGCACGGCTCGGCGCTGTTCGAGCGCGGCGAGACCCAGATCATGGGTGTCACCACGCTGAACATGCTCCGCATGGAGCAGCAGCTCGACACGCTCTCGCCGGTCACGCGCAAGCGCTACATGCACAACTACAACTTCCCGCCGTTCTCCACCGGTGAGACCGGTCGCGTGGGCTCGCCCAAGCGTCGCGAGATCGGCCACGGCGCGCTGGCCGAGCGGGCGCTCATGCCCGTGCTGCCCTCGCGCGAGGAGTTCCCCTACGCGATCCGTCAGGTGTCCGAGGCCCTCGGCTCCAACGGGTCGACGTCCATGGGCTCGGTCTGCGCCTCGACCCTGTCGCTGCTCAACGCCGGTGTGCCGCTGCGCGCCCCGGTCGCCGGCATCGCCATGGGTCTGGTCTCCGACGAGGTCGATGGCAAGACGCAGTACGCGGCACTGACCGACATCCTCGGCGCCGAGGACGCGTTCGGTGACATGGACTTCAAGGTCGCCGGTACCCGTGAGTTCGTCACCGCCATCCAGCTCGACACCAAGCTCGACGGCATCCCCGCCTCGGTCCTGGCCGGCGCGCTGACCCAGGCTCGGGACGCTCGACTGCACATCCTCGATGTCATGAACGAGGCCATCGACGTCCCCGACGAGATGAGCCCGTTCGCGCCTCGCGTGATCTCGGTTCAGGTCCCCGTCGACAAGATCGGTGAGGTCATCGGCCCGAAGGGCAAGATGATCAACCAGATCCAGGACGAGACCGGCGCCCAGATCTCGATCGAGGACGACGGCACGGTCTACATCGGCGCGACCGACGGTCCGTCGGCCGAGGCGGCCCGCGCGATGGTCAACGCCATTGCCAACCCGCAGATGCCGGAGGTCGGTGAGCGCTTCATGGGCACCGTGGTCAAGACCACGACGTTCGGCGCGTTCATCTCGTTGCTGCCTGGCAAGGACGGTCTGCTGCACATCTCCGAGGTGCGCAAGCTCGTCGGTGGCAAGCGGATCGACAACGTCGAGGACGTGCTGGCCGTCGGCCAGAAGGTCCAGGTCGAGCTCAAGGAGATCGACCCGCGCGGCAAGCTGTCGCTGGCAGCGGTGCTGCCCGAGGGCGAGACCGGCGAGACCGGCGAGGCTCCGGCGGGCGAGGGCGAGGGTGCCGTGGCCGAGACCGGCGGCGACACCGTCGACGCATCGGGCGACACGGATGAGTCGCAGGGCTCACGTGACGGTGGCGAGCGTCGTGAGGGCGGTCGCAGCCGCAGCCGCAACCGTCGCCGCGGCGACCGTGGCGACCGCACCGAGGGTTCCTCCGACGCCCCCGAGGCCGTCCAGGAGTAGTTCCTCGCAACACCCGCGAGCGGGCCGGTACCCCCTGGGGTGCCGGCCCGCTTGCATGCCGGCGCCATTCCCTCAAGGCTGGGACTCATGTCAGCAGATCGAACGTTCGTCGTCGTCGGTGGTGGGCTTGCTGGGGCCAAGGCGGTGGAGCAGCTGCGTGTGCTGGGGTTCGAGGGGCGGCTGGTCCTGCTCGCCGGAGAAGAGCATCTGCCTTATGAGCGGCCGCCGCTGTCCAAGGACTACCTGAAGACCGGTGAGAAGCTCGACGACGCGTTCGTCCACGACCAGCAGTGGTATGCCGACCACCAGGTCGACCTGCGGACCGGAACCCGGGTCGCCTCCATCGACCGGGGGGCCAAGACCGTCGTGACGCAGGCTGGCGACCGGGTCGAGTACGACCGGCTGCTGCTGGCCACCGGGAGCTCGCCGCGGACCCTCGCCATCCCGGGGTCGACGCTCGAGGGGGTGCTGAGCCTTCGAACGATCGAGGACAGCGACGCCATCCGCGACGCCCTGCAGCCCGGGCGCCGGGTGGTCCTGGTCGGCGGAGGCTGGATCGGTCTCGAGGTGGCCGCGGCCGCGCGCGAGCGGGGAGCGCAGGTCACCGTGCTGGAGTCGCTGCAGCTCCCGTTGGTGCGCGTGCTGGGACCGACGATCGCCCAGGTCTTCGCGGACCTGCATCGCGAGCACGAGGTCGACCTGCGGACCGAGGTCGGCGTGGAGGCGATCGAGGGTGACGGCGTGGTGACGGGAGTGCGTCTTGCCACTGGTGAGGTGGTCCCGGCCGACACGGTGATCGTCGGCATCGGTGCTGCTCCGAACGTCGCGCTGGCGCAGGACGCTGGGCTCGACGTCGACAACGGCATCACGTGCGACGCCGTCGGCCGCACCAGTGACTGGGACATCTTCGCGGTGGGCGATGTCGCCAACGTCGAGCATCCGTTCCTGGGCCGTCGGGTCCGGGTCGAGCACTGGGCCAACGCCCTGAACCAGCCTCAGGTCGTGGCACCGGCCATGCTCGACGAGGACGGCCCCGACCCGGAGCTGCCGTACTTCTACACCGACCAGTACGACCTCGGCATGGAGTACACGGGTCTGGCCGATCCCACCGACGAGGTCGTGGTACGCGGCGCGCTGTCCTCTCGCGAGTTCATCGCCTTCTGGACCCGCGACGGCCGCGTTATCGCCGGGATGAACGTCAATGTCTGGGACGTCACTGAGCCGATCAAGGCCCTGATCCAGTCGCGACAGGCGGTCGACCCGGCTCGCCTGGCCGATCCCTCCATCCCCCTCGAGGATCTGGTCTGACCTCCACGCGCGGGCTCGCACGGCGATCTCGCTACGCTGGCCACCGTGAGCGAGACGACCCGTAGCGAGACGATCCCCGTCGCCGTCATCGGCGCGAACGGGCGGATGGGCTCGCAGGTATGTCGAGCGGTCACCGCCGCCGACGGCCTCACCTTGGTAGCCCAGTTCGACCAGGGCGACGACCTCGGCGACCTCGGCGGCGCACAGGTGGCCGTCGAGTTCTCGGTCCCGGACGCCTCGGCGGACAACGTCGCCTACTGCGTCGAGCGTGGGGTGCACGCGGTGGTGGGGACGACCGGCTGGGACGAGCCGCGGCTGCAGCGGCTGCGTGACCAGCTCACCGAGCACCCGGAGGTCGGCGTTCTCATCGCCCCGAACTTCGCGATCGGCGCCATCCTGATGATGCGGTTCGCCCAGCAGGCCGCGCGCTTCTACGAGTCCGTTGAGGTGATCGAGCTGCACCACCCGGGCAAGGTGGACGCGCCGTCGGGGACCGCCGCCCGCACGGCGGGTCTCATCGCCGCGGCCCGGGCTGAGGCGGGCCTGGGCGAGGTCCCGGACGCGACGACGCAGGACCCGGGCGGCGCTCGCGGCGCGCGGGTGGACGGCATACCGGTGCATGCGGTCCGGCTCCGCGGGCTGGTCGCCCACCAGGAGGTGCTGCTGGGCGCCGAGGGGGAGATGCTCTCGGTGCGGCACGACTCGTTCGACCGAGCCTCGTTCATGCCCGGGGTTCTGCAGGGGGTCCGCGCAGTCGCGGCACACCCCGGTCTGACGGTCGGGCTGGAGCACTATCTCGGTCTGGACGACTGAGTGCGCGAGAAGGTCACCGCGCTGGTCCTGCTCGTGGTGCTGGGGTTCTACAGCGCGACCATCGGCTGGCGCGGGGTCGAGCTGGTCAAGGACGGGCGGCTGGTGCCGGTGCTGCTCGGGCTGGCGGTGATCCTCGTCCCGCTGGTCGCTCTGCTGGCGATGGTGCCGCTGGTGCGGCTGGCTCGTGACGGGGCCGCGATGATGGCCCACGCGCGCGAGCACGGGGCGGTCGGGGAGTGGGGCACCGAGCTCGACCAGGCCGAGGTATGCCGGGTGGCCCAGGACCGCTCCGGTGAACAGCGCCACTACCGCGCCGCAGTCCGGGCTTGGCGGGCCTCCCGCCCCACCTCATGACCGACTTATTGCCCTGAATCCACCGTCCGGGGGGTTTTCGGTCGCCGAAACGGTCGATTCGGGGCAAGAAGTCGGGAAGGTTGGGGGAGGGGCTAGGGCAGGCCGAGCAGCCGGAGTCCGGCCGCCACGGCAGCGGCCAGCACCACGACGACGATGAACGGCGCCCGCAGGAGCAGGGCCACGATGGCGACGGCCACGGCCGCGGCGCGCGAGTCGAGGACCACCGACCCTGACGTCGTTACGGTCTGGACTCCGACCAGGGCCGCCAGCAGGGCGATCGGCAGCGCGGACGTGACCCGGCTGGTGCGCTCACCGTCGAGCCACCGGGCGGGAACGACGTAGCCCAGGAACTTCAGCACGAAGGCCAGAGCGCTGGCAGCCAGCACTGCCGTCCACAGGCTCATGGCGCCTCGGGGTAAGCGCTCGGCTCGTCGGCCCAGTGGTGCGGTGCGGACGGATCGTGGTGCGCCCGCCCCCAGAAGGCCGCCAGGAGCGCGGACAGAGCGGCGACGAGGACGGGGACGCCCGCCGGAGCGTGGGGGGCGAGCAGGACGGCCACCACTGCCGCGAGGGCAGCGATGGCGAACGCGTCGGCGGACTTCAGGCGCGGCCAGAGCAGGGCGCAGAACGCTGCGGCGGCGGCTGCATCCAGACCGTAGTGCCGCGGATCGCCGATCGCGTTGCCCACCTCGGCGCCTAGGAACGTCATCGCGTTCCAGCAGACGAACACGCCGAGCCCGGTCGACCAGAACCCGAGCCGCCCGGCCGCTGCCTCAGGCTGGGCAACGCCGACCGCGGTCGACTCGTCGATGGTGACCTGAGCGGCGGCCACCCGTCGCAGCCCCCGCACGCCGAGCAGGCGCGAGACCTGGAGCCCGTACAAGCTGTTACGCACTCCCAGCAGCGTGGAGGTGGCGATCGCCGCAACCGCGCCCGCGGGACCGCCCGCCATGATCCCCACGAAGGCGAACTGCGAGCCGCCCGAGAACAGCAGCAGGGAGAGCGTCTGGGTCTGCCAGATGCTCAGGCCGGCCGCCACCGAGAGCGCCCCGAAGCTGATGCCATAGGCACCGGTCGCCACCGACACGGACAGGGACTGCCGCACCACCTGAGCACGCCGCTCGCGCGGCAACGCCGACGGCGACGGCGACGGCGACGGCGACGAGGCGGCGTTCGCGGTCACGACTCGGGTTGGGTCGGCTGGGGCTCGTCCTGCGCGAGCGAGGCCACCAGGCGCACCTCACGGGCGGTGTCGCCGTCGGGGGAGACCACCCGGTCCCGGAACGCACTGTCGGGGGCCAGCCCGGACTGTGTCAGAAACGCCCTGGTGCCCTCGTCGGCGGCGAGCACCCAGGTGGACATCGCCGTGGCACCCGCGCCGCGCAGGGTGTCCACCGCGGCGTTCAGTAGCCGCGAGCCATGCCCGGCGCGCCGGGCATGCGGGTGGACGCCCAAGGCGGTGAGCTCGCCGGTCTCGGGGGAAGTGTCCGGGTCCTGGCTCGGCCCGATGGCGGCGAACCCCACGACCTGGTCTCCCGCGCACGCGACCAGCAGCCGGTGCACTCCGGGCGGAGGGTTCTCCAGCGAGCGGCGCCAGACGTTCCCGAAGGCCTGCGGCTCGAAGGTCTCCAGCGCCTGCACCGGTATGACCTCGGCATACGCCTCGCGCCAGACGACGGCCTGGACGATGCCCACGGCCGGGGCGTCGCTCTGGCGGGCGAGCCGAACGCTGGCGTCGGCCAGTGGCCCCCGCTGCTGCGAGTGGTCGTGTGAGGCGTGGTCATGTGAGGCGTGGTCGTGCGAAGGGTCGGGCGGGAGCATGCCGCCATCCTGCCATCCGAGGGCATATGACACTCTGACTGCAGAATTGCAGAAGCGTGTAACAACACTCATACTGGACGGCATGTACGGCAACGACTTCGCGACCGACGCGCCAGGCGCGTCTGCGGCGCCTCCCGGCCCCGACGAGCCCCTCAACGCCGCCGAGTCGGGGCTGTTCGACCAGCTCATCGACGCCGAGCAGCGGATCGAGCCGCGCGACCAGATGCCGGACGCCTACCGTCAGACGTTGATCCGCCAGATCGCCCAGCACGCCCACTCCGAGATCATCGGGATGCAGCCCGAAGGCAACTGGATCACTCGCGCGCCGTCGCTGCGGCGCAAGGCGATCCTCATGGCCAAGGTGCAGGACGAGGCCGGCCACGGGCTGTACCTCTACAGCGCAGCCGAAACGCTCGGCGTGGACCGCGAGGACCTGCTCGAGCGACTGCACACCGGCCGGCAGAAGTACTCCTCGATCTTCAACTACCCCACGCTGACCTGGGCGGACTGCGGGGCCATCGGATGGCTGGTCGACGGCGCCGCGATCATGAACCAGGTGCCGCTCTGTCGCTGCTCCTACGGGCCGTACGCACGCGCGATGATCCGGGTCTGCAAGGAGGAGTCGTTCCACCAGCGCCAGGGCTTCGAGATCCTCTGGACCCTCATGCGTGGCACCGAGGCGCAGCAGGCCATGGCCCAGGACGCCGCGAACCGGTGGTGGTGGCCGGCGCTGATGATGTTCGGTCCGCCGGACACCGGTGACGCCGCCAAGGGTGGCGGTCACACCGAGCAGTCGATGGCCTGGGGGATCAAGCGGTTCAGCAACGACGACCTGCGTCAGAAGTTCGTCGACATGATGGTGCCGCAGGCGGATCGGCTGGGCCTGCGCATCCCCGACGACGACCTGCGCTGGAACGCCGAGCGTGGGCACTACGACTTCGGAGCCATCGACTGGGACGAGTTCTGGCGGGTGCTCAAGGGCGACGGGGCGTGCAACGCCGAGCGCATCGCCCACCGGGTGGCCGCGCACGACGAGGGCGCGTGGGTTCGTGACGCCGCAACCGCGTATGCCGCGAAGCAGGCGGCAGCGGAGCGGATGGCCTCTGGGGAGTGGGTGGCATGAGCGCCAGCCAGGACCGGGCCACGTGGCCGCTGTTCGAGGTGTTCGTCCGGGGCAAGCGAGGACTGTCGCACGTGCACGTCGGCTCGCTGCATGCGCCGGACGCGACGATGGCCCTGCGCAACGCGCGCGACGTCTACACGCGCCGCCAGGAGGGCGTCTCGCTGTGGGTCGTTCGTGCCGGCGACATCACCGCCAGCTCACCGGACGAACGGGACTCGTTCTTCGACCCGGCCGGCGACAAGGTGTACCGCCACCCGACGTTCTACGACGTGCCTGCGGACGTGGAGTACCTCTGATGGGTGAGGTCACCGTGTCAGCAGACCCGGCCGTCGCGCCCTACGTCCTCGGCCTGGCCGATGACGCGCTGGTCTATGCCCAGCGCCTCGGCGAGTGGATCTCCCGAGGGCCCCAGATCGAGGAGGACATGGCGCTGGCCAACATCGGGCTCGACCTGCTCGGCCAGGCCCGCGTCCTGCTGACCCGGGTGGGCGAGCTCGACGGGTCGGGTCGCACCGAGGACGACCTGGGCTACTTCCGCGACGAGCGAGAGTTCCGCAACGTCCACCTCGTCGAGCAGGAGCGACACGGCTTCGGCTTCGAGATGGCGCGGCTGCTCTGGTTCGCCAGCTACCAGTGCGAGCTGTATGCCGCGCTGCGGGACTCCGGCGACCCAGTGGTCGCCGCGGTGGCGGAGAAGGCGCTGAAGGAGGTCGACTACCACCGAGACCATGCCACCCAATGGGTGCTGCGACTCGGTGACGGCACCGAGGAGTCGCATCAGCGGATGCAGCAGGGGCTCGCCGACGTACAGCCCTATGTGACCGAGCTGTTCGAGGATGACCGGTCGTCTGCCACGGCCGCGCAGGCCGGCGTCGGGGTGCTGCCCTCGGCTCTGTACGAGGGGGCGCGCCACCAGGTCGACCACGTGCTCGCTCAGGCCACGCTCGAGATGCCCGCGGAGTCGCGCTGGCGCTCGCGAGGCGGGCGGGACGGGGTGCACTCCCGACCCATGGGCTCCCTGCTCGCGGAGCTGCAGCACATCGCCCGCTCGCACCCCGGAGCCACGTGGTGAGCGCCGCTGTGAGTGAGGTGGTCGTGAAAGACGCTGTGGCGCAAGCCATTGCCGACATCCCGGATCCCGAGGTGCCGGTGGTCTCCATCGCGGACCTGGGCATCCTGCGTGGGGTGGAGGTCGACGAAGCAGCCGGTCGCGTGCGCGTCACCATCACGCCCACGTACTCCGGCTGCCCCGCCATGGACGTCATCGGGTCTCACATCCGCCACGTCACCGACCGGTTCGGGTACACAGGCGAGGTCGTGACGCAGCTGAGTCCGGCCTGGACGACGGACTGGCTCACCGACCGTGGGCGGGTCCGGCTCCTGGAGTTCGGGATCGCACCACCCGCCGCCCGCGGCAGTGGATCCTCGGCTGGA
The DNA here is from genome assembly GCA_035999925.1 of Pedococcus sp. Taxonomy (GTDB): domain Bacteria; phylum Actinomycetota; class Actinomycetes; order Actinomycetales; family Dermatophilaceae; genus Pedococcus. The sequence goes on along the minus strand of DASYGI010000141.1, from coordinate 21,761 downwards.
GCTGGTGGCTCCGTTGGGGTCTCGCTGCAGCGTCGCCAGGTGTCCTGCCCGCAGTGTGGCAGCGCAGACACCGAGGAGCTCGCCCGGTTCGGCTCGACGGCCTGCAAGGCCCTGCGGCGTTGTCGTGGCTGCCGCGAGCCCTTCGACGAGTTCAAGGCTCTGTGAAGGACGACTGATGTCTCTGCTCTCCGGCCCCCGGGCCGATACCGCCAACCGCCGCCGCGCGCAGTTCCACCCGCTCACCGTGGCGAGTGTGGAGCGCCTCACCTACGACGCGGTCGCGGTGACGTTCCACGTGCCCGACGACCTGCGCGAGGACTACCGCTTCGAACCCGGTCAGCACCTGACGCTTCGGGCCACCATCGACGGTGAGGACGTCCGGCAGTCGTACTCCATCTGCCTGTCGCGCCAGCAGGCGGAGCGCACCGGCACGCTGCGGGTCGCGTCGGCCCGGGTCGCGGGAGGCCGGATGTCCAACTGGCTCAACGACTCTCTGCACGTCGGGGATGTCCTCGACGTGATGACCCCACTGGGGTCGTTCACCTGCGCGACCCGGCCGGACGGCATACGGCACCATCTGGCGATCGCGGCCGGGAGCGGCATCACGCCGGTCCTCTCGCTGCTCGCCACCGCCCTCGAAGAGGAGCCGGGCTCGAGCGTCACCCTGCTGTACGGCAACCGCACCACGGCCTCGGTGATGTTCCTCGAGGAGCTGGAGGATCTCAAGAACCGCTATCTCGGCCGGTTCCAGCTCCTGCCGGTGCTGTCCCGCGAGCCCCAGGACGTCGAGCTCTTCACTGGGCGCCTGGACCCCGAGCGGGTCGCCACGCTGCTCGAGGCGTTCGCACCGGTGTCCACGGTGGACGAGTGGTATCTGTGCGGGCCGTACGGCATGGTCACCGGCGCGCAGGAGCTGCTGGCCGAGGCGGGGGTCGATGCCGGGCACGTGCACCACGAGATCTTCCACGTGGCGGAGCAGGAGTCACCTCGACAAGAGGTCGCTGTCGTCGAAGGCGCCCCGCCCGCGGCGGTGGTCACGATCAACCTCGACGGGCGCACGACCCGGATCGAGATGCCGACGGTGGAGGAGACCATCCTCAACGCCACGTTGCGGGCCCGACCCGACGCGCCGTACTCGTGCACGGGCGGGGTCTGCGGGACCTGCCGCGCCCGGCTGGTGTCCGGCGAGGTGCGGATGGACCGCAACTACGCGCTCGAGCCGGCCGAGGTGGCCGCGGGCATCGTGCTCGCCTGCCAGAGCCACCCCGTCACCGACGAGGTCTCGCTCGACTACGACGCCTGAGCCCCGCGTTCGTAGGTCACCCAGGCGAACCCATCGTGAGCCTCTCGCGAGGTCTCGCGCCACCGAGCCGAGTCGATCCGTGGGAACCGCACGTCGCCCTCGGGCGACTGGTCCACCTCCGTGATCAGCAGGCGGTGGGCCCAGCCCATCGCCTCGGCGTAGATCTGTCCGCCGCCGCAGACGAAGACCTCGTCTGCCGGCCCGGCCAGGGACAGCGCATCACTGAGGGAGTGCGCGGTCTCGACATCCGCGTGGTGCCAGTCGCGCTGGCGGGTCACCACGATGGTGCGCCGCCCCGGCAGCACCCGACCGATCGAGTCGAACGTCTTGCGGCCCATGACCATGGGATGGCCCATCGTCGTTCGCTTGAAGAACGCGAAGTCCTCCGGGATCCGCCACGGCATGTCGTTGTCCGCCCCGATGACTCCGTTGCGCCCGACCGCGGCAATGAGCGTCACGTTGGTCATGCTGGACAGGCTAGGGGGTCAGGCACCCTTCAGACAGCAATGGGCGCCTTGATCGACGGGTGGGGCTCGTACCCCACCAGCTCGAAGTCGCCCAGGTCGAACTCGTCGATCTGCCGGCCGGGAGCGATCCGCATCTGAGGCAGGGGCAGCGGCTCGCGGCTGAGCTGTAGCCGGGCCTGCTCGAGGTGGTTGGAGTAGAGGTGGGCGTCCCCGAGGGTGTGCACGAAGTCGCCCGGCTCGAGGTCGCAGATCTGCGCGACCATCATCGTCAGCAGCGCGTACGACGCGATGTTGAACGGCACCCCGAGGAAGACGTCGGCCGAGCGCTGGTAGAGCTGGCAGGAGAGCTTGCCCCGGTGCCCGTCGGTCGCCGGGCTGACATAGAACTGGAACATCGTGTGACACGGCGGCAGCGCCATCGAGTCCACGTCGGCGACGTTCCAGGCCGACACGATGTGCCGACGCGAGTCGGGGTTGGTCCGGATCGACTCGATGACCTTGGCGATCTGGTCGATGTGACGTCCGTCAGGCGTCGGCCAGGACCGCCACTGGTAGCCGTAGACCGGACCGAGGTCGCCGTTCTCGTCGGCCCACTCGTCCCAGATGGTGATGCCGCGTTCCTGGAGCCAGCGCACGTTGGAGTCGCCGCGCAGGAACCACAGCAGCTCGCCGATGATCGACTTGAGGTGGAGCCGCTTGGTCGTCAGGACCGGGAAGCCGTCCGCGAGGTCGAACCGCATCTGGTACCCGAAGACCGAGCGCGTGCCCGTCCCGGTGCGGTCGGACTTGTCGGTCCCGGTGGTCAACACGTGGTCGAGGAGGTCGAGGTACTGCTGCACGCTCGCACGCTAACACCGCAGGCCCGGCATACCGTCGCATTGCGGCCGGGGCGATAGCCTGCCCCCATGAGTACCACGTCGCCGTTCGGTCGGCTGTTGACCGCAATGGTCAGTCCCATGCGTCCAGACGGCAGCCTCGACCTCGACGGTGCGCGGCGGCTGGTCGAGCACCTCATCGACACCGGCCACGACGGCATCGTCGTCAACGGCACGACGGGGGAGTCCGCGACCCTGAGCGACGACGAGAGCATCGAGATGGTGCGGCTGGTCGCGGAGGTCGCCGATGACCGGGCCGCGGTGGTGGCGGGCGTGGGGTCCAACGCCACGGCGCACAGTGTCGAGATGGCCCGCCGCTCCAAGGATGCCGGCGCGACCGGCCTGCTGCTGGTCAGCCCCTACTACAACAAGCCCACCCAGGCGGGACTCGTCGCGCACTGCCGCGCGGTCGCCGAGGTGACCGACCTGCCGATCATGCTGTACGACATTCCCAGCCGCACGGGCATCCCCTTCGCCTTCGACACCCTCATCGAGCTCGCCACCGTGCCCACCATCGTGGCCGTCAAGGACGCCAAGGGATCCCCGTGGGAGACGACCAAGGTCATGGCAGCGACCGACCTGCTCGTCTTCTCGGGCGCCGACGAGACCAACCTGCCCTGGCTGGCCCTGGGGGCCATCGGAGTGGTGAGCGTGGTCGGGCACGTGGCCGGCCGAGAGTATGCCGCGATGATCGAGGCCGTCGACCGTGGCGACCTGGACGCCGCACGGGCGGTCCACCGCAGGATGATCCCCGCCGTCGAGGCGATCATGAGCCCCTCCCAGGGAGCCATCATGGCCAAGGCCGCGCTGGTCGAGGTCGGCGTCATCGAGCACGCGACGGTCCGGCTGCCCCTGGTCGAGTCGCCCGCAGAACACATCGAAGCCCTCCGCGCAGGGCTCAAGGAGTCTGGTCTGTTGTGAGTCACCCCCATCCCGAGCTCACCCGCCCCCCGAGGCTGGCCAAGAACGGCGTCCGCATCATCGCCCTCGGCGGGCTGGGTGAGGTGGGCCGCAACATGGCGGTCATCGAGCACGCCGGCCAGCTACTCGTCATCGACTGCGGTGTGCTGTTCCCCGAGGACCACCACCCTGGCGTCGACCTGATCCTGCCGGACTTCGAGTACCTCGAGGACCGCTTCGACGACATCCAGGCGATCGTGCTCACGCATGGGCACGAGGACCACATCGGCGCGGTGCCATACCTGCTCAAGCGCAAGCCGGGCATCCCGATCGTCGGCTCCATGCTGACCTTGGCGCTGGTCGAGGCCAAGCTCAAGGAGCACCGAATCACCCCCTACACCCTGGGGGTCAAAGAGGGCATGCGGGAGAAGCTCGGGGTCTTCGACTGCGAGTTCGTCGCGGTCAACCACTCGATCCCCGACGCATTGGCCGTCTTCGTCCGCACGCCGGGGGGCACGATCCTGCACACCGGCGACTTCAAGATGGACCAGCTCCCGCTCGACGGGCGCCTGACCGACCTGCGCGCCTTCGCCCGGCTTGGGGAGGAGGGCGTCGACCTCTTCATGACCGACTCGACCAACGCCGAGGTCCCCGGGTTCACCACGCCGGAGAAGGACATCGCACCGGCCATCGACAAGGTCTTCCGGGACGCGCAGCGGCGCATCATCGTGGCCTGCTTCTCCAGCCACGTGCACCGCGTCCAGCAGGTGCTCGACGCCGCCGAGCGGGCCGGTCGCAAGGTCGCCATGGTGGGCCGCTCGATGGTGCGGAACATGGGGATTGCGGCCGAGCTGGGCTACCTGCATGTGCCTGACGGGGTGCTGGTCGACGTCAAGAAGCTCGACAACTTCCCGGACCACCAGGTCGTGCTCATCTGCACCGGGTCCCAGGGTGAGCCGATGGCGGCGCTGTCGCGGATGGCCAACCGCGACCACCGGATCGACGTCGGTCAGGGCGACACGGTGCTGCTGGCCTCGTCGCTGATTCCGGGCAACGAGAACGCGGTCTACCGCGTGATCAACGGGCTGATGCGCCTCGGCGCCGATGTCGTGCACAAGGGCAACGCCAAGGTGCACGTCTCGGGTCACGCCAGCGCCGGCGAGCTGCTCTACTGCTACAACATCGTCAAGCCCCGCAACGTCATGCCGGTGCACGGCGAGTGGCGTCACCTCGTGGCCAACGCCGAGCTCGCGGTCCAGACCGGGGTCCCGCGCGAGCGGGTGGTCCTGGCCGAGGACGGTGTCGTCGTCGACCTGGTTGACGGGGTCGCGAAGATCGTCGGGGCCGTGGACTGTGGCTACATCTATGTCGACGGGTCGTCGGTGGGCGAGTTCGACGAGGCCCTGCTCAAGGACCGCCGCGTCCTGCGCGACGAGGGCTTCATCTCGGTCATCGTCGTGATGGATGCTGCGACGGGCAAGATCGCGGCCGGCCCGGAGATCACCGCGCGCGGGTTCGCCGAGGACGACGAGATCTTCGCGCAGGTGCGCCCCAAGATCGAGCAGGCCCTGGCCGATGCCACCGGGAACGGGGTCACGGACAGCTACCAGCTCGAGCAGGTCATGCGCCGGGCGGTCGGCAGCTGGGTCGGCGGCAAGATCCGTCGCCGCCCGATGATCATCCCGGTCGTCATCCAGGCCTGAACCGCATTGTCGGACTGGCCCTACCAGGGGCGGTTCGGAAGTTCCAGGCGCGGGTCGTCGACCAGGGTCCAGCCCTCGTCGGTGTGCTGGTACTCCTCGGCCGGTCCGCTCTCGGCGAGCTCCGCGACCGCGGCCAGCAGCCGGTCAACATGTGCCTGGCTGGTGGCCAAGCCGATGCTGGCGCGCACCGCGGTACCGGTGCCGGCGGCATACGGGTCGTCGAGCAGCGCGTCGACGCACAGGTGCGCGCAGAACTTGCCGTCCCGGACCCCGATGCCGTGCTCGGTGGACAGCACCGTGGAGACCAGTGCGGAGTCCAGGCCCTCGATGGTGAACGTTGCGACGGCGACCCGGTCCTGCTCCGCGCCGAACAGCGAGTACGTCTCCACGCCGTCGATGCGGCGCAGCCCAACCAACAGCTGGGCGCCCAGGGCCCGCTCATGAGCCTCGACCGCGTCCTGGTGGGCGCGGACGGCGTGGCAAGCGGCCGCGAGCGCCACCGCGCCCACGACGTTGGGACTGCCGGCCTCGTGACGGGCCGGGCCGGTGTGCCACTGCACGCCGCGCTCAGTGACGGCCTTGGTGGCGCCACCGCCGGCCAGGTACGGGGCAGCAGCGTCCAGCCAGTCCGCGCGACCGGCCAGGACCCCCGTGCCATAGGGGGCATAGAGCTTGTGACCGGACAGCACGACGTAGTCGACGCCGAGGTTCCCCAGGTCGACCCGGCGGTGCGGGGCGAGCTGGGCCGCGTCGAGGACCACCCGTGCGCCTTCGCGGTGGGCGATCGCCGCGAGCTCACGGACGGGCCACACCTCACCGGTGACGTTGGACGCGCCGGCCAGCACGACGAGACGGTGCCGACCTCGGCTGGCCTTCAGAGCAGTGCGCAGCAGCACCTTCGCGTCCTCGACACCGCCGGGCACGGGCAGGCGAACGGTGTTGCGCGCCTTCCAGGGCAGCAACGCCGCGTGGTGCTCGGTCTCGAAGACGAACACCGTCGTGTCGCGCGGGATGGCGTGGGCCAGCAGGCTGAACGAGTCGGTGCTGTTCCGGGTGAAGATCACCTCGTCGTCGGCGCCGGCACCGACGAACTCGCTCACCTGCGCCCGGGCCTGCTCGTACCAGGCGCTGGTCACCCGCGAGGCGTAGCCGTTGCCGCGGTGCACCGACGAGTAGGTGCGCAGCGTGCGCTCGACGGCCTGGGCCACCGAGACGAGGGCGGGCGTGGAGGCGGCATGGTCGAAGTTCGCGTAGTCGACGACGCCCCGGGTGGTCGGGACGGGAAGTCCTGCCGTGACCACCGCGGGGAGCTGGGGGTGGGCGGCGGTACCGAGCGGGGGGACCGCCCGAAGGTGGTCACGTGCCTGGGCCAGTGGAGCACTGTGACGTGATGGGCTGACGGCTTGTGGTCGGGTGGTGGCGATCGACATGTGCGGTACTCCTGGTCCGGTGGGACCCGAGGACGGCTGGTCGGGTCCGCGCTTGCCGGCTGCGGGTGCAGACGGCCCGGTCGTCACCCGGAGCACCCCACCGCGGTGGAGGGTTGCTGGTCAGCAAGCCGGGGCTTCGCGCTGACACTCATGACCTATGACCGTGGACGATATCGCCGCCCCGCTGGCTCATCCACCCTTCGAACAATGGTTCTCGGCATTTGAGACCTATTGAGAGTCGTCCGGGGTGGTCGGGGGCCGGCTCGACGCCCCGCCCGCGGGGATTGGCGGCAGGTGAAACGCGTGTGACGCGTGTGTCCGGTGTGCCGTTCGCGTAACCTGCGGAGCATGGCGACACGTCCATCCACCTCTGCGCGCTCGTCGAGCGCTCGCGGCTCCGCGACCCGGCCCGCGAACCGTAAGGCGCCGGCACGCAAGGCGCCGGCCCGCGGCAAGCCCAGCGGCGGCGGTCTGCCCTTGCCGCTGCGCGCCGTCAAGGGCACCTGGATGGGCATGGCGCACGTCGCCGGGGGAGCAGTGCGCAAGGTCGGCACCAGTGCCAGCGAGCTCGACCCCGAGCACCGCCGCGACGGGGTGGGCTTCTTCCTCATCGGCCTGGCGATCCTGGTCGCGGCTCGCGAGTGGTGGGCCTTCCAGGGTGCGCTCGGTGACGTGGTGCACGCCGTGGTGGCGGGCACCTTCGGCCGGGTCGCCTATGCCGTCCCGCTCGCCCTGCTCTTTCTCGGGGTGCGTCTGCTGCGCGCTCCCCAGGACGACGCCGCGAACTCGCGCATCGGCATCGGGCTGGGAGCGATCGTGGTCGCCGCCTCCGGTCTGGCGCACGTCGCCGCAGGCATCCCCACCCCGCCGCAGGGGGCGGCGGTGATGCGCGACGGTGGCGGCATCATCGGCTTCCTCGCCTCCAGCCCGCTCAAGGCGGCCGTCTCGGTGTACGGCACCGTGCCGATCCTGCTCATGGTCGGATTCTTCGGGCTCCTGGTGATGACGGCGACGCCGGTGCACCTGATTCCCGAGCGGCTCGCCGAGCTCCGCGACCACCTGTTGCACCGGGGCAGCGCGGTGAGCGACGCTGAGCCCGCATCGGAGGAGCCGCGTCCCAAGCGCCGTCGCCGGGTGATCGAGCCCGAGGGCCCCCTTGATGGCGACGAGGCCTTCGAGCAAGCAGCCGTGGTCGCTCCCGACGGGCGGCGACTGCGCCCCGGGGAGAAGCGTCCCACCGCCCCAGGAGTGCTCGCGCCGGGCAGTGCGGCTGCCGGTGGCGACGTCGCCGCAGCGGCCGGGAGGCGACCCGCCGTGGAGGTCAAGGCTTCCCTGGAGGCGCCCCCGACCACCCCGCTGCCGCAGCGCGTCGAGCAGCTTGCCCTGGCCGGGGACATCACCTACACCCTGCCCGACAATGCCCTGCTCGAGCCCGGGTCTCCGCACAAGACCCGCAGCGCGGCCAACGACCGGGTCGTCGAGTCGCTGACCCAGGTGCTCGACCAGTTCGACATCGACGCCCAGGTCACCGGGTTCTCGCGCGGGCCGACGGTGACCCGATACGAGGTCGAGCTCGGCCCCGGCATCAAGGTCGAGCGCGTCACCGCGCTGTCCAAGAACATCGCGTATGCCGTGGCCTCGGCCGACGTGCGCATCCTCAGCCCGATCCCGGGCAAGTCGGCCATCGGGATCGAGATCCCCAACGCCGACCGCGAGAAGGTCAGCCTCGGGGACGTGCTGCGCAGCCAGGCCGCGCGCGGCAACGACCATCCGATGGTCATGGGCGTCGGCAAGGACGTCGAAGGCGGCTATGTCATCGCCAACCTCGCCAAGATGCCCCACCTGCTCGTCGCCGGGGCCACCGGCGCTGGCAAGTCGAGCTTCGTCAACTCCATGATCACCTCGGTCCTCATGCGGTCCACGCCCGACGAGGTCCGGATGGTCCTGGTGGACCCCAAGCGGGTGGAGCTCACGGCATACGAGGGGATCCCGCACCTCATCACGCCCATCATCACCAACCCCAAGAAGGCCGCCGAGGCCCTCCAGTGGGTGGTGCGTGAGATGGACACCCGCTACGACGACCTGGCGCAGTTCGGGTTCAAGCACGTCGACGACTTCAACAAGGCGGTCAAGTCCGGCAAGCTCAAGCCGCTGCCCGGGTCTGAGCGGGTCCTGCACCCCTACCCCTACCTGCTCGTCATCGTCGACGAGCTCGCCGACCTGATGATGGTCGCGCCGCGTGATGTCGAGGAGTGCATCGTCCGCATCACCCAGCTCGCGCGAGCGGCCGGCATCCACCTGGTGCTCGCGACCCAGCGTCCGTCCGTGGACGTGGTCACGGGCCTGATCAAGGCGAACATTCCCTCCCGGATGGCCTTCGCTACCTCCTCACTGGCGGACAGCCGGGTCGTGCTGGACCAGCCCGGCGCCGAGAAGCTCATCGGTCAAGGTGACGCGCTGTTCCTGCCGATGGGCACGAGCAAGCCGATGCGTGTGCAGGGCGCCTGGGTGACCGAGTCCGAGATCCAGAACGTCGTCAAGCACGTCACGGAGCAGCTCAAGCCCAGCTACCGCGAGGACGTCACGGTCGTCGCGGCCAAGAAGCACCTCGAGGACGACATCGGCGACGACCTCGACCTGCTGCTGCAGGCCACCGAGCTCGTCGTCACCACCCAGTTCGGGTCCACGTCGATGCTCCAGCGCAAGCTCCGGGTGGGCTTCGCCAAGGCGGGTCGGCTGATGGACCTGCTGGAGTCGCGCGGCGTGGTGGGTCCCTCCGAGGGCTCCAAGGCCCGTGACGTGCTCGTCAAGGCGGACGACCTGGCCATGACGCTCGCGCTCATGCGCGGGGACGAGGTCCCCGAGGTGGAGCCGGTGTTCGACGGACAGGCTGCTCCCGTGACGCATCAGTCGGCGGACAGCACCGACGAGCTCGATGGCCCCCCGTCGCACGGGTATGTCCCGGGCAGCAGAAACACGGCGTATGACGGCGACCCGGTGGCGGCTCAGTTCGCCGGCCGCGCCGTCGCCGAGGAGCCGCAGGACGCCTGGGAGCTCACCGGCCGCGACTGACGACGAAATAGATCTGGTTTGTTCGTCGTTGCGCCAGCGTGACCGCCGCGCCCGAGCTCCTTCCCGCCGCCAGCCCTACGCCCGTCGTTCCCCCGCTGCCGACGGCAGCGCAGCCCCCGCAGGGCAGCCGGGCGTCGGTGCGGTTCGTCCTCGTGCTGGGCGCCCTGACGGCGATCGGCCCACTCACGATCGACACGTACCTGCCCGCGATGCCGTCCATCGCGCGCGACCTCGCCGCGTCGGAGTCAGCGGTGCAGGCCACCTTGACGGGCATCCTGCTCGGAATGGGTCTGGGCCAGCTCCTGGTCGGGCCACTGTCGGACGCCATCGGTCGCCGTAAGCCCCTGATCATGGGCATCGGGATCCACATCCTGGCCTCGCTCCTGTGCGCCTTCGCCCCGTCGGTCGAGCTGCTCACCGTGGGGCGCGTGCTGCAGGGGCTCGGCAACGCGGCGGTCGCGGTGGTGGCCATGGCGACGGTCCGAGACGTCTTCGTCGGCTCCGCGGCGGCGACCCTGCTCTCGCGCCTCATGCTTGTCTCCGGCGTCGCGCCGATCCTGGCTCCGAGCCTGGGTGGCGCCATCCTTCGGGTTACCAGCTGGCGAGGCGTCTTCGCCGTGCTGGCGGTGAGCGGCATCCTCCTGATGACCCTGGCCCTGAGCGCGCTGCGGGAGACGCTGCCGGTCGAACGCCGGCGCACCGCCGCCCCCGCGGACGTCCTGCGCACGTATCGCCGGCTGTTGCAGGACCGGACCTTCCTGGGGCTGGTCCTGATCGCTGGGCTGGGGTTCGCCACCTTGTTCGGGTACATCGGGGGGTCCTCGTTCGTCCTACAGAACGTCTACGGCCTCAGCGCTGCCGAGTTCGCCCTGGTCTTCGGGGCAAACTCGATCGGCCTGATCCTCATGTCGCAGCTCAACCCCCACCTGGTGCGCCGGCACGGCCCCCGGGCGGTGCTCCGGGTGGCCGTGATGACCGCGGCGGTCGCCGCGCTGGTCCTACTGGCGTCGGCCTGGTCGGGCATCGGGGGGCTGGTCGGCCTGCTGGTGCCGCTCTGGGTCATCCTGGCGTCCTGCGGGCTGACGTTCCCCAACACGCCGGCCCTCGCCCTGAGCCGGCACGGTGAGGCGGCCGGGACGGCCGCCGCGCTGCTGGGCGCCGCTCAGTTCGCCATCGGAGGGTTGGCGGCACCGGTGATCGGCCTGCTCGGGTCCGGCTCCGGCATACCGATGGCTGCCGTGATGGCGACGACGGCGACCCTTGCGGCTGTGGTCGCGGCCCGGACGTTGCGCGTCGTCGTGGTGAGGGCCTAGTCCTTGGCGTCCTTAGCCGTAGTCTGCGGGCCGTCGAGCTCGGCGATGGTGGCCAGGCTCGGACCGCGATCGGCCTGGAGCGTGCGCGCGCCGGACTCGGCGTCGCGAAGCACCCGCAACAGGTTGCGGCAGGTGAGCCGGCTGAGGTCGTCGTCCGACCAGCCCCGGTCGGCCAGCGCTGCCAGCAGGCGCGGATAGCCGGTGACGTCCTCGAGTCCCTGCGGCAGCACCTCGACGCCGTCATAGTCGCCGCCGAGCCCGATGTGCTCGACCCCGGCCACTTCCCGGAGGTGCTCCAGGTGGGCGACCACGTCCGAGAGCGTCGCGACCGGCTCGGGGTTCGCGTCCCGGTATGCCGCGAGAAACGTGGCGTACTCGTCCGCGTCGGCCGGCGTGATGCCCTGCTCGGCCGCCTGGGCGGTGCCCTCGGCTCGCCACGCGGCGGCCTGCGGGTTGACGAAGCTGGGCACGAAGGTGGCCATGCACACCCCGCCGTTGTCACGCAGCGTGACGAGCACGTCGTCGGGCACGTTGCGTGGGCTGTCACACACCGCACGGGCAGAGGAGTGGCTGAAGATGGCCGGGACCTCGGACACGGCCAGGGCGTGCCGCATGGTCTCGGGGGAGACGTGGGACAGGTCCACCAACATGCCGATGCGGTTCATCTCGCGGACCACCTCGACCCCGAACCGGGACAAGCCGCCGTGCACCCGGACATCGGTGGCCGAGTCGGCCCAGTCGACGTTGCTGTTGTGGGTCAGGGTCATGTACCGGACCCCGAGCACGTGCAGCATGCGCAGGGTGGCCAGCGAGTTGTTGATGGAGTGACCGCCCTCGGCACCCAGCAGCGAGGCGATCCGGCCGCCGGCCCAGGCGGCCTCGACCTCGTCAGCCGTCCGCGCGAAGGCGAGCTGGTCGGCATACCGCGCCACGAGCTGGTGACCGGCGTCGATCTGCTCGAGAGTCGCACTCACGGCGTCGTCCCCCCGCAGGGAGGCGGGCACGAACACCGACCAGAACTGGGCACCCACACCACCCTGGCGCAGTCGGGGCAGGTCAGTGTGGGTGGGCGTGCCGCCAGCCCCGACATCGAGACGTTCGAAGTCGTAGCCGACGCGCAGCCGGGCCTCCCACAGGAGGTCGTTGTGCCCGTCGACGACGGGGTGGTTGCGGAGCACGGCGGTCACGCGCTCAGGCGTGCCAAGGGAGGTTGCGCTGGTCATGGCGCCACCGTACCCACCCTTAGAGTGGGGCCATGAGCACGACCGAACAGCGCAGTGTCGCCCTGGTGACCTTGGGGTGCACCCGCAACGACGTCGACTCCGAGGAACTGGCCGGTCGGCTCGCCGCAGAGGGCTGGTTGCTCGTCGACGACGCCGCCGACGCGGACGTGGCCGTGGTCAACACCTGTGGGTTCGTGGAGCAGGCCAAGAAGGACTCGATCGACGTCCTGCTCGAGGTCTCGGCCAGCAAGGGCGAGGGCAAGACCAAGGCAGTGGTGGCCGTGGGCTGCCTAGCCGAGCGCTACGGCAGCCAGCTCGCCGCCGAGCTGCCCGAGGCGGACGCCGTCCTGGGCTTCGACTCCTACGCCGACATGTCCACCCACCTGCGCGCGGTGCTGGACGGTCGGCCCCCGACCTCGCACACGCCGCAGGACCGTCGCCGGTTGCTGCCGCTGTCTCCAGTCGAACGGCAAGGCGGCAGCCAGTCCGTCGCTCTGCCCGGCCATGGTGTCCCGGCCGACGTGACCATCGACGGTCCGGTGCCGGCCTCCGGCCCACGGGTGATCCGAGCCCGCCTCGACGGTCGGCCGTGGGCTCCGTTGAAGATCGCGAGCGGCTGCGACCGGCGTTGTGCCTTCTGCGCCATCCCGATGTTCCGGGGTGCGTTCGTGTCGCGCCGGCCGCACGACATCCTCGCCGAGGCGCGCTGGTTGGCCGAGCGAGGTGTCAAGGAGCTGTTCCTCGTCAGCGAGAACTCCACCTCGTACGGCAAGGACCTCGGCGACATCGGGCTGCTCGAGAAGGTTCTGCCCGACCTCACCGCTGTCCCCGGGATCGAGCGCGTCCGGGTGTCCTACCTTCAGCCCGCCGAGGTTCGCCCTGGGCTGCTCGACGCCATGGCGTCCATCCCGGGCGTCGTGCCGTACTTCGACCTGTCGTTCCAGCACGCCTCGACCACGCTGCTTCGATCGATGCGCCGGTTCGGCGGCAGGGAGGCCTTCCTGGGCCTGCTCGAGGAGGTCCGCAACCGCGCTCCGCAGGCGGGGATCCGCAGCAACGTCATCGTCGGGTTCCCCGGTGAGACCGAGGCCGACCTCGATGAGCTCGAGGCGTTCCTGGTCGCGGCCCGGCTCGATGTCGTCGGTGTGTTCGGCTACTCCGACGAAGACGGCACCGAGGCTGAGACCTATGCCGAGAAGCTCCCCGCGGACGAGGTGTCCGCGCGGGTCGCGCGCTTCACCGGGCTCGTCGAGGAGCTGACCGCCCAGCGGGCGGAGGAACGCATCGGTGAGCTGGTCGAGGTGCTCGTGGAGTCGGTACCGGCGGCGCCGTCCGTCAGCGGTCCGGCCGGCAGGCGCGGGCCTCGGGAGAGTAGCGACTGGGACGACGACACCATGGTCGTGGGTCGCGCCGCCCACCAAGGACCCGATGTCGACGGCGTCACCTTCCTGCATCCAGCTGCGTGTGCCGGCGTCGCGGTAGGTGACATCATCCCCGTGCGGATCGTCGCCACCGAAGGCATCGACCTGCTCGGAGAACCGTGCTGAGCGAGTCCGCGCCGAGGCCCGACCCGGCCGCCACGCCCGTACCCACCCCCGCACCGAGCGCCTGGAACATCGCCAACGCGCTGACGGTCTGCCGCATTCTTCTGGTACCCGTCTATGGATGGCTCCTGCTCGCCGGCGCACACCACCCGGGGACCCGCTGGTGGGCGGCCGCAGTCCTCGTGGTCGCGACGGCCACGGACCGGCTCGATGGTGACCTGGCCCGGCGTCGTGGGCTCGTGACCAACCTCGGCAAGATCGCCGACCCCATTGCCGACAAGACCCTGATGGGCATGGCGTTCGTGGGGCTGTCGATCCTCGGTGAGCTGCCGTGGTGGGTCACCGTCGCGGTGCTCGTCCGTGAGTGGGGGGTCACCGTGCTGAGGTTCTTCGTGATCAGGCACGGCGTGATGCCGGCCGGTCGCGGGGGGAAGGTCAAGACGACCCTGCAGTTCTTCGGGCTGCTCCTGTTCACCCTGCCACTGCGGTCGCTGCCGGGCGCCCACGCCTGGACCGTGGTGGCTGACGTCATCCTCGGGCTGGCGGTCGTGGTGACGGTCGTGACGGGGCTGGACATCGTGGCCAAGGCATTCCGGCTGCGCCAGACCAGCGCGCGGACGGCCATGAAGCGGCAGCGCCGAGAGGCTCGCCGGTCGTGACGGCTCCCACCGAGGTCGTGGCGGCGCTCGCGAGGGCCTCACTGACCATCGGCACGGCCGAGTCGCTGACGGGCGGGCTCGTGTGCGCCTCGCTCACGCAGGTGCCGGGGGCATCGGCGGTGGTCCGCGGCGCCGTGGTGGCCTATGCGACCGACCTGAAGGCATCCCTGCTCGGCGTCGATCCCGAGCTGCTGGCCCACGGCGGGGCGGTTCAGGCGGACGTGGCCCGCCAGATGGCCCAGGGAGTATGCCGGGTGCTCGGCTGCGCGGTGGGCGTCGCCACCACTGGGGTGGCCGGCCCGGAGCCGCAGGATGGCCAGCCCGTGGGGACCGTCTTCGTGGCGGCCGCGTGGGGCGACCGGGTGGTGCTGCGCGCGCTGAGCCTGCAGGGGTCCCGTGAGTCGATCCGGCACGAGTCGGTGCTGTCGGCGTTGGGGCTGGTGGCGGCCCTGGTCGGCGACATGGAGGCCGCGGACGGCTGATCCTGCGGAAGATTGGGAGGCTGTCGGTCGTTGACCAGGGTGCCCATCGAGTTCCGCAAACCGCCGCGCGCGCTGTCGGGGCCCCGGGGTACCGTAGTGGTGTTCGTTTCGGTGACCAGAAGTCCGGCACTTGTGTCGAGCATGCCTGGCGTCGAGGTTGTCCAGTGTCGAGTCCATGAGGGAGGCGTCATGATCCTGCTCCGTCGAGAACTCGGTGACGTCCTCCGTGAGCAGCGTCAGTCCCAAGGACGTACGTTGCGCGAAGTGTCCGCCGCCGCTTCGGTATCGCTCGGATACCTCAGTGAGGTCGAGCGCGGTGAGAAGGAAGCGTCGTCCGAGCTGCTCGCCTCGATCTGCGGGGCCTTGCGCCTCCCGCTGTCCGAGGTGCTGGGCGCAGTGTCCGAGCGGGTCGCCGAGACCGAGGCGCTGAGCGCTCCGGTGGCGCTGCCCATCCCGGCCGTCCCGATGGTGTCGGCTTCTGCCGCGTAGTTCGCGCCTTCTGCCGCGTAGTTCGCGCCTTCTGGCTCGTAGCTCGCGCCCGAGCGATCTGACCCTAGCGATCTGACCCGGGTCGCCGGGCGGTCGATCCCAGCGGGCGTTGGGGGCGTCCATCGTCGGTGGGTCCCAGCCCACCCTGGCACCCCGGGCAGTAGAACATCGTTCGTTCCCGGCCCGGCGCTCCGATCATGGCCACCCGCACGAGCTGCCCACAGCGACGGCAGGGTCGTCCGGACCGCGCGTGCACATAGGTCTCCTCACCGTGACGCCGCACGCCGGTGCTGGACTGCGTGGCGTGGTGTCGGGCCGCATCCATGAGGCGGTGGACGCGGGCGACGAGTCCCGCAACGACAGGTTCGGTCAGCTCAGACGACGTCGACCAGGGTGAGACGCGTTCGAGGAACAAGGTCTCCGCCGCCCAGAGCGTGCCGATGCCGGCGAGGTTGCGCTGGTCGAGCAGTGCCGCCCCGATGGTCGTCGGCTGCGTTCGCAGGTTGGCCACCGCCACGGCCGGTTCCCAGTCCGGACCGAGGAGGTCCGGGCCGAGATGCCCGACGACGTCCACCTCCCTTGCGGTGGGAACGAGGTCCAGGAGACCAAGCCGCAGGCCAAGGGCCGTCCACGCGGTGGTGCCGACCGCGGCACGCAGATCGGGACGGCGCAGCCAGGACTGCGACTGCTGGGCTGGCTCGATCCGCCACTGACCCTCCATCCGCAGGTGCGAGTGCAGGGTGAGATCACTGTCGAGACGCTGGAGGAGATGTTTCCCCCGGCTGACGACCTGCAGAGTGCTCGCTCCCCTCTGGTCGGAGGTCGCCACCGAAGGAAAGCGCAGGTCCCACAGGGTGATGACCTCGCCCGCCAAAGCCTGGTTCAGCCGCTGGGCCGTTCTCCAGACGGTGTCGCCCTCAGGCACGAGTCACCGACGCAGCCGCAGACCACGCGGAGTGGCATGGAAGCCGGCGCGAGCGAGTGCGCCCGCCAGCGGGTGACTCGACCCCAGCACCGCGTCCCCGTCGGCCTTCTCGACCGTGAGCCGACCCAGCGCGCCCTCTCGAACGGCCAGTGCCAAGGCGTCCGCGGCCCCCTGGAGTGCCTGCGGCTCGTCGGTCCAGGAGAGCAGGGTCTTGCCTCCGCGCTCGACGTACAGGATGAGCTCGCCGTCGACCAGCACCACCAACGCGCCGGCCTTGCGGGCGGGCTGGTGCCCGCGTCGACCGGGGTCCGGTGAGCCCTGTGACTCTGCGGCGTCGGGGTCGTCCACCCCACGGTCCGGCCAGGGGATGGCGGCGCCATAGGCGTTGGCCGGGTCGGTGGCGGCCAGCACCATGGCCGGGGTGGTCCGGTCCGCGTCGGTACCGACCGGGCGGACGCCGGCGCGGAGCCGGTCGATGGCCCCGGTGGTCGAGAACTGCGAGGCGCCGAGCGACTCGACGAAGTAGCCGCGACGGACCCGGCCCGACTCCTCGGCGGCGGCCAGGACCCGATAGATCGCCGCGAACCCCCCGAGGACGTCCTCGGCCACGACGCTCCCACGCGTGACGACCCCGTACCGGTCCAACAGCACTTCCGCCGTCGCGTAGGCCCGCACCGTGGCGTCGGGCTCGCTCGGCGGTAAGAGGGACCAGCGCCCAGCGCCCGTGGGTGGGCCACCGCGAACAGGCATGGGTGGCCTCCCCACCCCGCGCTGTCCGGACAGGGCTCCCAGCGAGCCGCGCCGCCCGGCATACCTCGAGGTTCTCGGACCCGAGGCTGCGCGCTTGTGTGCGGTGCGCCCTCCGGCGAGGTGCGCGCGCAGGGGTGCCAGGGTGTCGTTGCTCACCAGACCCGCCCAGGTCAGCGTCCACAGGTCGTGCAGCAACTCCCCGTCATCGGCGCTTCCGACGGCGTCGGACAGCGTCCGGAAGAAGTACGCGCCACCACCGGAGAGTGCGTCCAGAACAGCGCGCTGCGTATCGGTGACGTCGAGCTCTCCTGAGGGGGTCGGTGGCGCCAGGGTCAGGTGGGCGGTATCGGCGAGATGCAAGGACACCCAGCCGTCGTCCCCGGGCAGCGAGCCGTGACCGCGCCACAGGACCTCGCCGCTGCTGGTCAGGTCGTCGAGCAGTGCAGGGGAGTAGCCCACCACTCGACCGGGCAGCACCAAGGTCTCCAGGGCGCTCGCCGGGACGACTGCGCCGGCGAGCTGCTCGACCGCCCGCACCAGACCCTCACGACCGCGAAGCCCGCCACCAACGCCTTGCCAGGTAGGCAGGAAGCGCGCCAGCTCGGTGGCCGGGACCGGCTCGACCTCGGCGCGTAGGGCGGCCAGGGACCGGCGGCGCAGGAGCCGAAGCACCTCCGCGTCGCAGTAGTCGAGACCGTGCAGCCCACCGCCGTTCTCGGTCGGGAGCAGCTCGCCTTCGACCAGCCGCCCACTGGCCACCAGCCGCCGCAACGCATCGAGTGCCACGGCGGGGCCGACACCCCACCAGGCCGCCACGGCCACCGCCGGGAAGGGCCCGTGGGTGCGGGCGAAGCGCCGCACGAGGTCACCCAGCGGGTCGGGCACGGGCTCGAGGAATGCCTGAGGTATCCCGACCGGCAGCGAGCAGCCGAGTGCGTCCCGGAGCCGGCCGGCATCCTCGATGGCTGCCCAGCGCTCCTGGCCCGCGACCCGGGTCCGGATCAGCCGTCTGGCGCCTTCCAGCTCGACCAGCCAACCTCCGACCGTCGACGGTGTGGTGGCTTGGGTGGCTGTGGCGGCTGTGGCGGACTGGTTGGCCGACTGCTGACACCGGCGCACGATCTCGTCCAGCGGCAACGGGCCCAGCGTCCGCAGCAGGTCGGCGACGTCCTCGGCGTCTCTGCAGGCACGCTCGGGGACCAGCCGTTGCAGCTCGGCCTCGGTGCGGGTGACCTCGGCCGGGTCGAGCAGGTCACGCAGCGAGAGCCCCTCCCCGCGCCCGAGGAGCTCAGCGAGCAGGGTGGGGTCGAGGGCGAGCGCGGCCGCCCGTTTCTCGGCAAGCGGCGAGTCGCCCTCGTAGAGGAACTGGGCGACGTAGCCGAACATCAGGGAACGCGCGAACGGGGACGGCTGGGCCGACTCGACGTCGACCAGGGTGACCGCACGCGACTCGATGGCCCGCATCAGCTCGGTGAGCGCGGGCACGTCGAAGACGTCCTGGACGCACTCACGCACCGTCTCCAGGACGATCGGGAACGACGCGTACTGGCTGGCGACCTCGAGCAGCTGGGCGGCCCGTTGGCGTTGCTGCCACAGCGGTTGTCTGCGGTCCGGACGGCGCCGGGGCAGCAGCAGGGCCCGGGACGCACACTCCCGGAAGCGTGCGGCGAACAGCGCCGAGCCGCCGATCTCGGAGGTCACCAGGTCGTACACCTCGTCGGCGTCCAGACGCACCAGGTCGAGTAGCTCGGCGCCCACGCCGCGAGTGGTCGAGCCGCCGTCCTCGTCGAACTCCAGGTCGGGCAGCCGGAAGACGATGCCGTCGTCCCCGTGCATCGCCTGAACGTCGACCCCGAAGCGCTCGCGCATGCGCGCCGAGACGCACAGCGCCCAGGGGGCGTGCACCTGGCCGCCGAAGGGGGAGTGCACCGCGACCCGCCAGTCCCCGATCTCGTCGCGGAACCTCTCGACGACGATGGTCCGGTCGTCGGGCACGTGTCGCGTGGCTTCCTTCTGTTCGGACAGGTAGGCCAGCAGGTTGTCGGCGGCCCACTCGTCGAGCCCGGCCGCGGTGATCCGGGCCTTGGCCTTGGCCGGTGACAACCCGACCACCTCACGGACGAAGGCGCCGACCGCGCGCCCCAGCTCGGCGGGGCGACCCAGCTGGTCGCCCTTCCAGAAGGGGAGGCGGCCGGGCAGGCCGGGCGCCGGGGTGACCAGTACCCGGTCGTGGGTGATGTCCTCGATGCGCCAGGTCGAGGTGCCGAGGGTGAACACGTCACCGACGCGCGACTCGTAGACCA
Source organism: Pedococcus sp. (assembly GCA_035999925.1). Classification (GTDB taxonomy): domain Bacteria; phylum Actinomycetota; class Actinomycetes; order Actinomycetales; family Dermatophilaceae; genus Pedococcus. Next base: position 2,323 of record DASYGI010000141.1, on the reverse strand, counting down.
TCTCCTCGTCCAGCTCGCCGACCCGCCGGCCGGCGCCCTCCGAGGAGGCCAGGAACACGGCGTAAAGCCCACGGTCGGGGATCGTGCCGCCGGAGGTGACCGCAAGGCGCTGGGCGCCCGGGCGCCCGCTCAGCACCCCGGTGACCCGGTCCCAGACGATCCGGGGCCGCAGCTCGGCGAACTCGTCGCTCGGGTACCGGCCGGAGAGCATGTCGAGCACCGACTCGAGGATGGAGCGGGGCAGCGCGCTGAACGGCGTCGCCCGTCGGACCACCTGCTCGAGCTCGTCGACGGTCCAGTCGTCGAGGGCGCACATCGCCACGATTTGCTGGGCGAGCACGTCCACGGGGTTGGCAGGAACGTGCAGGGACTCGATGGCTCCCGCGCGCATCCGCTCCACCACCACGGCGGTCTGCACGAGGTCGCCCCGGAACTTGGGGAAGAGCACCCCACGTGAGACGGCCCCGACCTGGTGACCGGCGCGACCGACCCGCTGAAGGCCGGACGCGACACTGGGCGGCGACTCGACCTGCACGACGAGGTCGACGGCGCCCATGTCGATGCCGAGCTCCAACGACGATGTCGCGACAACGGCCGGCAGCCGACCCGCCTTGAGCGCCTCCTCGATCTCGGCTCGCTGCTCGCGTGACACCGATCCGTGGTGCGCCCGGGCGATGACGACGTCATCACCGGGCCTGCCCAGCCCCGCCTGCCCCCCGAGGGCAACGGGATACGGCTTCACGCCGCTCGACCCGGCCGGCCGGGTGAGGTCGACGACCGCTTCCGGCGGGCCGTACGCCCGCTCGGTCGCGATCTCGTTCAGTCGCGAGGTGAGCCGCTCGGCCAGCCGCCGCGAGTTGCAGAAGACGATGGTCGAGCGGTGTCCCTCGATGAGGTCGACGATCCGCTCCTCGACGGCCGGCCAGATCGAGGACCGCGGGGTGTTGCCCGCTGCCGATCCGGTCACCGGGCCGGCGACCTCGCCGAGCTCGCCCATGTCCTCGACCGGGACGACGACCTCGATCTCGATGGTCTTCGCGGTCGGCGGCTGGACGACCGTGACCTCGCGGGCGCCACCGAGGAAGCGCGCCACCTCCTCGATCGGCCGCACCGTCGCGGACAGCCCGATCCGTTGGGCAGGTCGATCCAGCAGGGCGTCGAGTCGCTCCAACGACAGCGCGAGGTGCGCCCCGCGCTTGGTGCCCGAGACCGCGTGCACCTCGTCGACGATGACCGTCTCGACGCCGCGCAACGACTCACGCGCAGCGGAGGTCAGCACGAGGAACAGCGACTCCGGTGTGGTGATGAAGACGTCCGGCGGGGTCTTGGTGAAGGCGCGCCGTTCGTCGAGCGGTGTGTCGCCGGAGCGGATGCCGACGCGGATGTCGGGCACCGGCAGGTCGAGCCGGGTGGCCGCCTGCCGGATGCCGGTGAGAGGTGCGCGCAGGTTGCGCTCGACGTCGACGGCGAGTGCCTTCAGCGGCGAGACGTAGAGCACCCGGCAGCGGTGCCGCGGGTCCTCCGGAGGGGGCGAGGAGGCGAGCCGGTCGAGCGACCACAGGAACGCCGACAGCGTCTTGCCCGAGCCGGTCGGGGCGACGACGAGGGTGTCGCGGCCGCTGCTGATCGCGTCCCAGGCGCCCTCCTGCGCCGCCGTCGGCGCAGCGAACGCCGCCTCGAACCACGACCGCGTCGCGGGGGAGAAGCGGTCGAGGGCGGTCACCCGGCCATTGTCCGTCGTGAGGCCCTAGTTCTTCTGCCTGCCCTGCTTCTCGAGCCAACCGCGCGCGAAGCTGCAGGTGACGACCAGGTCCAGCCCCTCGCTCTTCGCGTAGTCCACGGCGGCCTGCACGAGCTTGCCGCCGAGGCCCTGCCCGCCCAGCTCCTCCGGCACGACGGTGTGCTGGAGGTCGAAGGTCGAGCCGTGGCGCTGGTAGGACAGGTACGCCGCGCCGGCCTCGAAGCGGGAGCGGTCGGGGGCGTGGGTCACGTCGGTCATGGGGAGATCCTGCCCAGCCGCGCTGCAGAAACTCGCGGCACCGAACGTGAAGGATCTTCACGAACGGCGTAGAAACACCAGTGGACCGCCTCGAAGCCCTGGAGTCAGCGTGAAGCGTCCTGCCGGTGCCCTCGCCCTCGTCGCCGCCCTGCTCGGCGCGGCGTCCCTGCCTGGCGTCGCAGCCAGTGCCGCCGACGACCCGTCGGCGTACACGCGGCACGGCGAGGTGCTCAACATCCTGCCGCCCGGCTCGCGCGGCAACGTCGACCTGCCGACGCTCGCGCAGCTCGGCGTCACGAACCTGCCCAACCTGCTCAGCACGCC
>DASYGI010000140.1:0-6033 GCA_035999925.1 Pedococcus sp. | reverse complement strand
GCTCGTCCTGGACGACGCGCCGCAGGACGAGGTCCAGCGTGTAGGGCAGGAAGCTGCGGATAGCCGTCCTCCCAGACTCCTCGTCGATGCGTTCGACCCGGCGCACCTGGGGCCACCAGGAGGCGTATCCCTCGACGTCCGCCAGGACGGCGAAGACGCGGGGCGCCGGGGCGTCCAGGGACCACTGGTGCTCGAAACGGAAGGTGCGCACAGTTCATTGTGTCCGGTGGCAAAGTCGGTCGTGCCGCGGAGCACCCACGGGTCACCGAGTAGATTCGGGCCGTGCAGCAGTTCACCCGCGGCGAGCTCAGGTTCGACGTCACCGACAGCGGACCGGCCGACGCGGAGGCCATCGTGCTACTGCACGGATGGCCTCAGGACCGCCACGCCTTCGACCCCGTGATCCCCCTGCTCACCGCAGCCGGCTACCGCGCCCTCGCCTTCGACCAACGCGGCTACTCCCCCGGCGCGCAGCCGGCCCCGACCTCCAGCTACGCCATGTCCGAGCTGGTGGCCGACGTGCTGGCGCTGCTCGACGCTTCCGGGGTGAGCCGAGCCCACCTCGTGGGCCACGACTGGGGTGGCGCGGTGGCCTGGTCGGTGGCGCAGCGTGCCCCTGAGCGGCTGGCGTCGCTGACCGTCCTGTCCACCCCGCACCCCCGCGCCATGCTCGAGGCGCTGCAGCACCCGGACCAGCTCCTCAAGAGCTGGTACATGCTGGCTTTTCAGGTCCCCGCGCTCCCCGAGACCGTCCTGCGAGCCACGCTGGCCACCGTGTTGCAGCGCAGCGGCCTGCCGGCCTTCGAGTCGCATCGGTATGCCGCACGGTTCCGTGCCGGCGGCACCGCAGCGGGAGGCCTGGCCTGGTACCGCGCGATGGGCGCCGCCGAGGCGCGCAGAGCGGCGCGGCGGGTGCGCGGCATACTCCCCACGGGTGCGGCGCCGACCCCGGAGGTGGACCCGCAGGTCACGGTGCCGACCACGCTGGTCTGGGGGCGGCACGACACCGCCCTGGGCCGCAGGGGCACCGAAGCCACAGCGCAATGGGTGAGCGGCCCGTACCGGCTGGTGGAGCTCGACGCGGGCCACTGGCTGCCGGAGACCCGCCCATACGAGGTCGCCGAGGCAATCCTCGACAGGGCCGGCGGCCAGCGGGCCGGCGACGCGAGCGGCCCCGCGCCGAGGGCGCAGAGCCCCGCGCCGAGGGCCGACAGCTGAGCGAGTCGCCGCTCCTGCCGGACCCCGCGCTGGTCGTGCTCATCGGCGCGAGCGGCAGCGGCAAGTCCACCTGGGCTGGGACGCGATACCGCGGCCCCGAGATCGTGTCGTCCGACGCCTTGCGCGCGGTCGTGGGCAGCGGCGAGGACGACCTGGATGCGTCCGCGGACGCCTTTGCCGTGCTCGACCAGATCATCGCTGCCCGACTGGGCCGGGGGCTCACCGTGGTGGTCGACACCTTGGGCCTGGACGCGCAGCGCCGCGCGGCCTACCTCGCGGCGGGACGAGCTGCCCGAATGCCTTGTGTCGCAGTCCTTTTCGAGACGCCACCGCAGGTATGCCGCGAGCGCAACGCGCTTCGTGACCGGTCCGTGCCAGCGGGCGTGCTTCGGCAGCAGCTGGCCAAGGCCGACGCCGTCGGCCCCATCGTGGAGTCCGAGGGGTGGGATCGGGTGCTCCGCATGCGGACCCCCTCGCCCGCGGGTCAGACCTCCTCGGCCGGGGCCAGCCACCCGATGAGCGAGCCGGGCAGCCAACAAGTCGCGGCACCCATCGCCGAACCAGGCGCGAGGCACCCACGCGAGGGGTACCCCGAAGTGATCCTGCACGTGGGCCGTTTCCCGTGGGGCGAGGATCCGGTGCGGTGGCTCACCTCCATCGCCCGCGCGGCAGACGACGCCGGCTTTGCCGGCCTTGCCCTGATGGACCATCTGATCCAGATCCCGCAGGTCGACCGGGCCTGGGAGCCCATTCCCGAGCCGTGGGTGGCGTTGGGGTTGCTGGCTGGTCTCGACACCCGCTTGCGACTGGGGACGCTGGTCTCGCCAGTGACGTTTCGCCAGCCTGGGATCATGGCCAAGGCGGTCGCCACTCTCGACGTGCTCTCCGGTGGACGCGCCTTCGTCGGCCTGGGCGCCGGTTGGTGGGAGCGTGAACACCTGGGCTTCGGGGTGCCCTTTCCCTCGGCCGGGCAACGGCTGGACCAGCTGGAGCTCACCATCGAGACGATGCGTGCCCTCTGGGCCACCGGCACGAAGGCGCACCAGGGTCCGCGCGCACGCCTGCCGGAGACCACGGCATACCCCCGGCCGGTGGGCCAGCCAGAGATCATCGTGGGCGGCAACGGCGAGCGCAGGACGCTGCGCATCGCTGCCGAGCTGGCCGATGCCTGCAACCTGCCCTCCGAGCTCGAGGTCCTCGACCACAAGCTGGCCGTGCTGCACCGGCACTGCCAGGCCGTTGGGCGCGACCCTGGCTCGGTGGCCATCACGGTGCTCGACCTGCCGGTCATCGGTCACGACCGGGACGACACCTGGCGACGCGTCGAGCGGCTGCGGGGACGGTCGCCCGCCGCGACGTTCGCCAAACGCCATCATGCGGGCGAGGCAGCCCACCATCGGGACCGCTACCGGGTCCTGGCGCAGCGCGGCGTGCGCACCGTCTTCCTGGCCCTCGGCGACCTTGAGTCGGCCGAAGACGTGGCCCGGGTGGCGCCCCTGCTGAAACCCTGAGCCAGTGGGCGCGCCGGAGCCCGGCACCTCGCGGGCACCGGGCTCCGGGCGGTCTGTGGGGCCGCCTAGACGGAGGCGGCCATGTCGGTGAGCTGGGTGAGCGCGAACTCGGTGATGCGGACGAGGGCCCGCTTGGCGGACTCGCGGTCTCGGGCGTCGACGGTGATGACCGGGATGTGTGAGGGGATGGCCAGTGCCTCGCGGATTTCCTCGGTGCCAAACTGCTGGGCGTCATCGAACTGGTTGAGAGCCACGATGAACGGCAGGCCCTTGGCCTCGAAGTAGTCCACGGCCGCGAACGAGTCGTCGAGCCGACGCGTGTCGACCAGCACCACGGCGCCGATCGCACCGGTGACCAGGTCGTCCCACATGAACCAGAACCGGCGTTGGCCCGGAGTCCCGAACAGGTAGAGGACGAGGTTCTCGGCAAGCGTGATCCTGCCGAAGTCCATGGCGACGGTGGTGGTCTGCTTCTGCTGGACCTTGGAGATGTCGTCCTGCCCCTCGGACTCCTGGGTGACCAGGGCCTCGGTGCGCAGCGGGTCGATCTCGGACACGGCACCAACGAAGGTGGTCTTGCCAACTCCGAAGCCACCGGCGACGACGATCTTGGTCGAGGCGCTGCCGCGGTTAGAGGGCGCGTAGTCCACTGAGAGTCCTTTCAATGAGTGCACGTCGTTCGTCAGCTGAGGTGTCTTTGGAAATGGTGGCGCGCGTCCGCAGGTGGCCCCCCGAGACGAGGTCACCGATCAGGACCCGGGCCACCCCTAGGGGGATGTGGAGCTTGGCGGAGATCTCCGCGACCGAGGGATGCGCCGCACAGAGCTCGATGATCCGGCCGGACATGTCGCCCACCGGCCAGGTCTTCTCACGTCCAGAAGGCAACACCTCGAGCGTGGCCTCGATGGGTAGGTCGACCACGGACTCGGTGCGTCCGGACGTCAGGGCATAGGGCCGGACCAGCCGAGGTCCGACCGACTCGTGTCCCGCGTCTGGAGCCATCGACTACCCCGACATCGGGGTCCGGGCGACCGCGTCGATCATCTGACCGACCCGGTCGACGAGAACGGCCATCTCATAGCCGACCTGGCCGATGTCTGACTCAGTGCTCGTGAGGGCGGCGAGGTGGGACCCGTCGCCGACGCTCATGAGCAGCAGGTAGCCGAGCTCCATCTCGATGACGGACTGGAGCACGGTGCCACCCTGGAACAGGCGCGCCGCGCCCGAGGCGAGGCTCGCCATGCCCGATGCAACAGCGGCCATCTGCTCGGCGCGCTCCGGCGGGAGCTGCTCGCTGGAGGCCATGGGAAGGCCGTCAGCGGACACGAGGATGGCGTGTGACACGCCAGGGGTCTCCTCGGCAAACCTGGCCACGAGCCAGTCGTACTCGCCTCTGGGCTGGGCCATGGCGTCACTGGTGTACATCGGCTTCCTCTCGCTGTGTTCCGTCTTGGGTCTCGGTGCGTGCGGAGCTCACACCCTGTTGATGCCGGTTGAGATTGCGACGGATCGCCTCGGGGTCACGGCGATTCGTGGCTTGCGGGCCGGAGGCAGCTCCGTTGGTGCGCTCCATCGCGGCGGGAACCATGTGGTTGCCCGGGCGGCGCATGGGCAGGCCGGCCGATGACTGTTCCAGGGGTGCTGCCTCCTCGCTGCTGGTGGCCGCCGAGAAGACCTCGTCGACATCCGTGAGTGACCATTCAGCAGCTTGGGCTGCCGGACCGGGGTCGTCCGTCAGCCAGCGCGACATCATGGCCCTGAAGATCGGGGTGTCGTTGAGGACGGCGGGGGGTGCCTCCTCGACGCGCTCCTCGACCGGTTCCGTGACCGGCTGCTCGACAGCCGACTCGGGCTCCTCGACGGCCGTCCGAGCGACGGGCTCCTCGAGGTCCAGCGCTTCGTCCGGCTCGACCAGCGCAACCACGTCGCTCTCGGGCTCCGCCTGCATGACGGCTTCGACCTCGGTTGCGGGGACGGCCTCGGACTCGGGTGCGGGGACGGCCTCGGACTCGGGTGCGGGAACGGCCTCGGACTCGGGTGCGGGGACGGGCTCGGACTCGGGTGAGGCCTCGACCAGAGCCTCTGCCTCGACGAGCTGCAGCTCGGCCGGCTCCGTCTGCTCGACCTCCTCCACCTGCTCGACCGTCTCGCGGGCCTTGCGGGCCCCGAAGAACGACGTGGTGTGAGCACGACGAAGCACGCGGCCCGTCGGAGCGGACTGCTCGTTCGACGTGGGCGCCCCTGACGTGCCAGGGATCCGGGTGGGCAGGCTGGCATCGTCGTCCGGGGCCGAAGCACCGTCCGATGCACCGTCTGGTGCACCGTCTGGTGCATCGTCACGGACGAGAGCCTCAGGGTTGTCAGGCGTCGTCGTGTCGCCGGCCGAGGGGACCGACGGCTCGGGAGCTGCCTCGACGACCGGCTCCCCGGGCTGGACGCCGGCGACCTCGGCGACCCACTCGGCAGGAACGTGCATCTCCTCGGACGAGGCAGCTGTCGTCTCGAGTGCCTCGATCGCCGCGGCGACCTCGGCGGTGTCGTGCACTGCTGGCTCGTTCGAGGCGTCGGCGTCGGCGTCGGCGTCGTCAGCCTCGACGTTCTCCAAACCCAGCTCACGCTTCTTGGCGGCCTCGACCAGCTTGGCCCGGTGGTCGAGCCAGGCCGACAGGTTCGACGGCATCTGTCGCGGCTCGTTGGCCTCGGCTTCGAGCCGGGCGGCCTCGGCCGCCGCCTTGGACCGTCCGGGCAGCCAGCTGGTCAAGCGGCTGGACTTGGCACTAGGGCCGGGCTGCTGAGAGCCCGCGTCGCGGCCGGCCGCAGAGCCTTCCGTGGATGCCGCGTCGCTGGCCTCGACCGGGGCGTCGTCGAACTCCCGATACTCCGTGATGCGGCTGGCCCGTGGCTGCCGCATCGGCAGGCCCGAGGCGGACCGCGGGGCGACGGTCGGCTCACCGGTCGTCGCCTCCGAGCTGTCCAGGTCGGCCGAAGGGCTGTTGCCCTCGGGCGCGCCTTCCTTGGCCTCCGGTGCGGACACGCCGTTCACGTGGCCCGGAGCGCCTTGCCCGTTCAACGGCTCCACGGCGTTGCCGTTCGGGGGCACTGCGGCGTTGCCATTGAGGTGCGCTGCGGCGTTGCCGTTCGGTGCGACCGGGGCGTCGCCGGACGGTGCGACCGGGGCGTCGCCGGACGGGGCCACGTCTGCGGACGAGGGGGAAACCTCGATGACGGGCTTGGTGGGGGCGACCGAAGCGTTCGCGGCCGGAAGGTGGTCAGCAGCTGGTATGCGGGGTGGCACGACCTTCTT
>DASYGI010000139.1:0-6716 GCA_035999925.1 Pedococcus sp. | reverse complement strand
GGTATGCGGTTCGTCGCGATCTACGACGAGTCGCGTCACGTCGCGGAGGAGCACCGCCTCATCGTGGCGGTCACCATCGCCGGCCTGTTGGGCATCCTTCTCGCCGCCCTCATCGGCTGGGTGGTGGCACGACGGGCCGCCCGGCCCCTCGGAGCAGCGCTTGCCCTACAGCGACGGTTCGTCGCCGACGCAAGCCATGAGCTGAGGACCCCGCTGGCTGTCGTGCACACCCGAGCCCAGCTCCTGCGGATGCAGACCCCTCCCGACCATCCCAGCCGGCCCGAGCTGGACCAGCTCATCGCCGACACCAGAGTCCTCGGCGACGTCGTCACCGACCTGCTGACGTCCGCTCAGCTCGAGCACGCCGCTCCGATCGGCGAGGAGGTCGATGCCTGCGACCTCGCCCGGGTCGTCACCGAGAGCATGGCGGTGCTCGCGGCTGACCGCGACGTCAGCGTCCTCCTCACCATCATTCCGACCGCCTCGGAATCCCCACAGCCAGGCCTGTACCTCGTCCTCGGGGCGCCGACCGCGCTGCGCCGGGCGCTGTCCGCCCTCGTGGACAACGCGGTCGCGCACTCCCCTGACGGGGACACGGTGCTCGTCACCGTCTACAGGACAGGTGACGAGGTTGTCATCACCGTGCTCGACCACGGAGACGGCCTCGACCCCCGTGACGCAGACCGGCTCACCCGACGCTTCGCCCGCGGCTCCGAAGCCGGCGCCGGCCGACGTTTCGGGCTCGGCCTGGCGCTCGTCGACGAGGTGGTCCGCGCCCATGGCGGTCGGCTCGAGATCACCGGCGCCATCGGCGAAGGATCCCAGTTCACCCTCGTCCTTCCTGCTGCGACCGGGCGACAGAACGCGGCGCCCGGCGAGGCATCACGGATGTCACGCGCGCCGTGAGCCAGAGCTGATGCCACGGCCTGTTCGCGGGTATCAAGGTCGAAAGATGTGAACGGTCGGTTCAACCTGGGGAGGACCTGCTTTGAGTGAGGCACTGGACCAGTCCTCCCCCGCAGCTCGCGTCGCGACCGGCCGGGACTGGCAGCGCAGCGTGAGGTTCTTCGCCGTGCTCGGTGGGGTCGCTGTCCCGTTCCTGCTCCTGCTGCTCCTCGTCAGCGACAAGTGGGCACCGCTCGCCTCAGCTGACCAGGGCGCCCGCGACTCTCTGCACGTCTTCGCCCTGGGCCAGCCGTCGTTCGTCGCCGCCATGCGCACCTTCAGTGACTCGGGCTCGTCCGTCGCCTGGCAGATCGTCACCGTGATCGTCCTGCTCGTCCTGCTCGCACGCCGGCACTGGCGGCTGGCCGCGTTCACCGTGGTGACCATTGCCGGATCCTCCCTGGTGAACACCGCGGTCAAGGCGACGGTGAACCGAGATCGGCCGCTGGTCGACCAACCTTTCGTCAACGAACCGGGAGCCAGCTTCCCCAGCGGACACTCGCAGGCCGCCGTCGTCGGCTACGGCGTCCTGCTGCTGCTCCTGTTGCCCGCCCTGAGCCGCACCTGGCGTCGGATCGCGGTTGGTTTCGCGGTACTCATGGTCATCGGCATCGGATTCTCCCGAGTCGCGTTGGCCGCACACTTCGTGTCCGACGTCCTGGCCGGCTTCGCACTCGGCGCGGTCTGGCTCGGGCTGATGACCGCGCTCTTCCGCCCGTGGCGGCAGATTGACGACGCGCGGGATGCCGTCATCCCGACGTCGAGTGCACCAGGGACGGGATGAGGTACGGACGGTGATGTAGCGAACGACGCTCGAAACTCGCGGCCGTCTCTGTCGAACGTTCCGGACTCGGGTCAGAGGCTTTCTCCTTGCTGGACCGTCACGGAGTTCACGCCACGGTTTCGGCGTGAGGACGGGCCTACCCGCCATCCGCCGCCTTCCCGACCGGTAGACCTGCGTTGCCCTCGGTCTGTACGTGCGCGGATCGCCGCCGACCAACGCCGCGGTGTGCTCCAGCCCGATGGTGCGCATCACGTCAACAACGATGTCGTACGCCTGTAGCGGCGCATCCTGCCGGACATCCCGGTCGAACTTGGCCATCCAGGGCGCAAGTCAGCAGAGCGCGGGAGAACGACGCGCGGCACCGAGCTGGGCGCTGGCCGACTTATTCAGTGGGCCGCGGAACGGTGGAGCACCAGGGCCACCCCACGCCCGCTGTGCACACCGTCCTGGACGTGCTGTCGAGGGAGGGGGAGTCGAGCGTTGTCCTGTCGATGATCACGTTCTTCGGTGTGCCCGGTCGACACGGGTGATCCGTAACCGTGGTGACGGCGTCCGCCCGCTGGGCCGAACACCGGTCCGTCGAAGGCGCCGCCGGCTTCGGGGCCACGCCCCACCGGACCGTCGCGCAACCTCGAACCCGGGTGCCGGAGTGTTGCCCCGGTCCGAACCTCTGAGGCCTGTGGCAGGCGACCGACCGCGGCGACTCCAGCGTCGCCGCGGTCGCATGGAGACGTTGACTACTGGGGGCGGAGGGTGCCGAGCAGGCCGTGTGACTCGTGGTCCGGTCCGGCGCTGAACCACACTGAGCCCGCACCGCCAGCCACCGGGTCGCCGACGATCAGACCCCACAGTCCGTCGATGGCCAGCGGCTTACCCGCGGTGCCGCGCAGAATCCCGAGTACCTCGCCGGTGTTCGGCTCGAACGCGTGGATCCGTCCGTCGCCGAAGTTGCCGATCAGCAGATCGCCGGCGAACTGGCCGAAGGTCGCCGGTGCGATCGTCATCCCCCACGGCGAGTTGAGCACCCCGTGGCTGGCGAACCGCTTCACGAACGCCCCCGTTGGGGTGAACACATTGACGAACCCGTGCGCTGGGCCGGCGACATCGTCCTCGCCAGCAGCGTCCTGCCGGGCGTAGGTCACGAACACCTGCCCGTCGATCTCGGCCACGTTGAACGGCGCATACCCCGGCGGCAGTACCGGGTCGGTAAACATCCCGGCATCGGGCACTGGGGCGAACGTTCCGTCGAACACGTCGACCCGGCCGGACCGGAAGTTCGCCGCCAACAGCATCGGGCCGGCGGTGCCGTGGACCAGGGCCAGACCCTTGTAGACAGCATTGTCGGTATGGCCGACCAAGGTCGCCGCCGTGCCTCCGGCCCAGGCCGATAGGGTCACCGTCCTCCCCGATGAAGATGAACCGCGACGTGGCCGTTGTGCCGGGCAGCTTGAACGCGGTCGTGTCGTTGAAGGCCTGCCCGGTGGGCGCGCCACCCGGGATGGCCACCACCAGAGGGACCGCGGCGACCGGACTGCCGTTCACGTCGCCGTTGTACAGCGTCGAGACGTCGGTCCCGTTGTCGGAGACCCAGATCGGGGTGTTCGGGCCGTGCGACATCCCCCACGGGTTGACCAGGTTCGGGTCGGTCAGCTGGGCGACGCCCGGCTGGTCCGAAACTAGGTTGGTCTGCACGTACCCGCCATGCCCACCCCCGCGGGCGTCGGCCGTCGGTGCACCAAGGGCGACCAGCGCCGCTAACGTCACAACCGAAACCAAGCCAAATCGACTACGCATCAACCCGCCTCCTCGAAGCGGGCCTCACATAGATCGGGCAGCGCGATCTGCACCTGATCCCATGGGGGCCTCCCATATGACGGGCACGTTCGTCGTGACCGTCCTGCCTTGGAGGACGCGCCAGACGGCCCATCGGTTCACCACCGCAGGAGGCAGTCAGATCACGGCTCATCCTTCGGCGGGGAACGAACCCGCCGACCCGCTGGGGCGGTCGCCGTGCCGGCAATATCAGCCAGGCAGCACCATCGTCACGAAGGAGGTAGCCACCCCTACCGGATTCACGGCACAGTCCAACCAAGCCACACGCGCGAGCCGACGTACACCACCCAGGGACGCAGCCCAACGGGACGCTCGACCTTGCCGCGATGCGCTTCCGTGAGCTCACCGTAGGAACGGATTGTTCGCCCGTCTTGCGGCAAGGGGCCTCGCGCCGCAGGGAGCCGACGACCAGCGGTTCTGGATGATCCTTGACGAGGTTGAACCGATCAGTGCTCCCGCGCGTCGTTCTGGGTAGGGCGTCCACACCACGGTGTCGCCCAGCGGATAGGAGGGCCCGATGAGACTGCGAGTTCTGGGTGCGGCGGCGCTGCTGGTCTCGGCAGCCGTCCATCTCATTGAGTGGTTCAGCGGAGTGCGCAACCAGTCGGTCGGGCCGCTGTTCCTGGTCAACGTCGTCGCCGGCGTGGTGATCGCCGGTCTCCTCATCCGATGGCAGCACTGGCTGCCGGCGTTCCTCACCCTCGGGTTCGGCGCGGCCACATTGGGTGCGTTTCTCATCTCGTCAACGGTGGGCCTGCTCGGTGTGCACGCGACCTGGGAGGGCTTCTACGTCTTCGCGGCCGCCGCCTCAGAGATCGTCTGCATCGTCGTCGGCGGGCTGTTGCTTCTGCGAGAAAGGGACTCGGTCGGGCACACGTTCCACGCGCGCGCTCCCCGTGCCTCCTGACCGCTGGCGTCGGGTGCCGACCCTAGACTGCTGACCGAGGCGGCATCGGACCAAACGCTGACCGGCATCCATTGGGTGTCATCGAGGCGGTGCAGGACCCAGCCCGCGAGGCCTGGGACAACATCATTGCCATCGACGACGTGTGTCGGTAGATCCTCACCTGCACCGGACAACTGGTCGTCGCCTCGGTCGCAGGACCCGCGGGCTCCGGCGGCGTCATGCTGGCACGTGCGACCGACCGAGTGCTGTTGCGGAACGGCGCCGTGCTGAACCTGCGCTACAAGACGATGGGTCTGTACGGGTCGGAGTACTGGACGTATGTCCTGCCACGACGGGTCGGCCAGCGCGCCGCCTCCTCGTTGACCTCGGACTGCATCCCCATCGGGGCCGACGAAGCCGAGCGCGTCGACCTGACCGACCGAACCATCGTTGCCAGCATTCCCGACGTCGAGAGGCAACCTCCCGATACGCCGACAGGCTGCTGGGCGCCGGCGACTACGCCGACCAGCTGGCCCAAGAGCAAGCCACCCGAACCGTCGACGAGCAGGCATTGCCCCTGGCCGAGCACCGCCGCCACGAACTGTCCGAGATGAAAGCCGACATCCTCGCGTCCGACTCGAACTGTCGCGTGCGCAGATCGCCTTCGTCGTCACGCACGGCAGCGATGCGCCCAGGTTGCTGCTTCGGGCCGCCCGCCCCCTCGCGCGCATTTCCGGGGCGACTCGGGACCCCCCGCCGTCAACGACCTCGGCTGCTGCCCCCACGTGTGCCCCACGCGAGCGGCCGTTTGGGACGTTTCCCCAGGTCAGAGGGGGTAAGACTTGGTGGGCGATACTGGGTTTGAACCAGTCTGGTAGGGGGTTGAGCATCTACCGGGTGACCTGCCAAAATGCCCTGTGACCTGCACAGATACCACTTGGCGAAGCTTGTCGCGAGTATGCGTCATTGCGCATCTTGAGCGATGGCATTCCCCACGATTCCCCACGACAACCCGTTCATGACCCGCCACAAGCGAACTTTCGGCGAGGTCTCCCGACTACCATCAGGCCGCTACCGCGTCCGATACTCCGATGAAGATGGCCGTCGGGTCTCCGCCCCGAACACCTTCGCCACCAAGGGTGAGGCGGACCGGTGGCTCACCGTGCGCCGATCCGCACTGCTCCGAGCGGACTGGACCTCGACGGTCAGCGGGACCCGGACCTTCGGCGAGTATTCGGCGGCGTGGCTGAGTGAACGGCAGCTCAAGGCCCGGACCCGGGAGCACTACGGCAAGCTCCTTGAAAATCAGATCCTGCCTACCTTCGGCAAAACCTCGATCCGGTCGATCTCCCCGGCTGCGGTTCGACGCTGGTACGGAACCCTCTCCCCCACCACACCGACCCTGCGCGCCCACGCTTACGGACTGCTGCGGGCGGTCCTGCAGACCGCGGTGTACGACGGCGAGATCTCCGCGAATCCCGCCCACATCCGAGGCGCCGGCACCACCACCCGCGCCGTCGCCATCACCCCCGCCACCCTCGACGAGCTGACCGCTCTAGTCTCCGCAATGCCCGAGAGACGTCAAGCGATGATCCTGCTCGCCGCTTGGTGTGGGCTCCGATTTGGGGAGATCACCGAGCTCCGCCGCCGTGACATCGACCTACCCGGCGGCGTCGTCCACGTTCACCGGGCCGTCACCCGGGTCGACGGCGAGTTCGTCATCACCACCCCTAAGAGCGCCGCCGGCCGGCGCGACGTCGCTATCCCCCCGCACCTGAGTCCGGCCCTCGACGCACACCTACGCGTACACACCCTTCCAAGCCCCGAGGCTCTCCTCTTTCCCGCGGCTCACGATTCCTCCCGCCACCTTGCCCCGGGCAGCCTCTACAAGACCTTCTACCGCGCCCGAGCAACAGCTGGCCGACCCGATCTGCGCTGGCATGACCTACGCCACACCGGAGCTGTTCTCGCCGCCCGCACGGGGGCCACCCTGGCCGAACTCATGGGCCGGCTGGGGCATTCCACACCCCAGGCGGCCCTCCGCTACCAACACGCAGCCCAAGGACGAGACGCACAGATCGCGTCCGCGCTCAGCCGACTCGCCGTAGATCACGAGGCTGACCGACAGTGACGTTGCGCCATTCAAGTAGGGGCGTACCGCCACCCAGCGAAGCGCGTGTCTTTAGTCGTGTCGGGAGGGGGACTTGTCCGTTAGCGACACACGCCCTCACGATCGACCTTCGCTGACTCCTCATCGAATTGTGCTGT
>DASYGI010000138.1:0-7117 GCA_035999925.1 Pedococcus sp. | reverse complement strand
GGCACCCTGACCCTGACCGCCGGCTGCGGCGGCATGGGCGGTGCTCAGCCACTGGCGGTGACCCTCAACGAGGGGGCCTGCCTCATCGTCGATGTCGACGAGTCGCGTCTGCGCCGACGGGTCGAGCACCGCTACCTCGACGAGGTCGCCTCCTCACTCGACGAGGCCATCGACAAGGCGGTCGCCGCCAAGAACGAGCGGCGGGCCTGGTCCGTCGGCGTGGTCGGCAATGCGGCGCAGGTCTTCCCCGAGCTGCTGCGACGGGGCGTCCCGATCGACATCGTGACCGACCAGACCTCGGCGCACGACCCGCTGTCCTACCTGCCGGAGGACATGGACCTCGGCGACTGGCACGACTACGCCGCGAAGAAGCCCGAGGAGTTCACCGACCGGGCGCGGGAGTCGATGGCCAAGCACGTCCAGGCCATGGTGGAGTTCCAGGACGGCGGCGCCGAGGTCTTCGACTATGGCAACTCCATCCGTGACGAGGCCCGCCTTGGCGGCTACGACCGAGCGTTCGAGTTCCCCGGCTTCGTCCCGGCGTACATCCGCCCGCTCTTCTGCGAGGGCAAGGGCCCGTTCCGTTGGGTGGCGCTCTCCGGGGACCCCAAGGACATCGCGACCACGGACCGCGCGGTGCTCGACCTGTTCCCTGACAACGAGCGGCTGCACAAGTGGATCAAGGGTGCGCAGGAGCGGATCGCGTTCCAGGGTCTGCCCGCTCGGATCTGCTGGCTTGGCCAGGGTGAGCGTGACAAGGCCGGCCTGGCCTTCAACGAGCTGGTCCGCACGGGTGCGGTCAGCGCGCCGATCGTCATCGGCCGCGACCACCTGGACACCGGCTCCGTGGCCAGTCCCTACCGGGAGACCGAGGCCATGCTGGACGGCTCGGACGCCATCGCGGACTGGCCGCTGCTCAACGCCCTTGTCAACACCTCCTCCGGTGCGAGCTGGGTCTCGATCCACCACGGCGGTGGCGTCGGCATCGGCCGCTCGCTGCACGCCGGACAAGTGTCGCTGGCCGACGGCACAGAGCTCGCCGCGCAGAAGCTCGCCCGCGTCCTGACCAACGACCCCGCTATGGGCGTCATCCGCCACGTCGACGCCGGCTACGACATTGCCGAGCGGACCGCGCAGCAGCAGGGCGTGCGGATCCCCATGCGGGAGAGCTGACCACTCGCTCGGGCGGTCAGCTGGCCGGCTCGATGCCGTCGGTGACATCCGCGACGACGGCATCGAGCACCCGGACCACGTCGTCGGCGTGCACCGTGACCGCCACGCCATGGGCTCCTGCGCCCAGAGAGACCAGCCGGCCGGTCACGGTGGCGTCGGCGATGACCGGCCACGGCGTCGTCGACCCGAACGGCGTAATGGTGCCGCGCTCGTACCCGGTGACGTCCTTGGCGGTCTGAGCGTCGGGCATGGAGACGCGGTTGATGCCGAGCTGGGCCCGCAGCTTCGGCCAGCTGATCTCGCGGTCGCCGGGCACCAGCACGAAGAGGAAGTCGTCGTCGCCGCGCCGGACGACCAGGGTCTTCACGATGTCGGCAGGGGCGACCCCTCGTGCAGCGGCGGCCTCCGCGAGCGACCCGACCCGACCGTGTCGGGTGATCGTGTGCTGGATGCCGCTGGCCGCCAGGGCGGCGGCGGCACGGTGTTCGCTGGAGGGCTCGTCCACGAAGTCAGCCTAGGCCGCGTCCGGCTGGAGTCGGTGAGGGGACTGTGGGGAGACCTGGGGAGTCCGTGTGGGTGGGGCGGGTCTGTGATCCGAGACGGTATGGCCGCGACGCCGACGTGCCGCGCAGCCCCGGGGTGTGGAATGGTCTCGTTGCACGAATCGGCGCAAGAGAGGGCACTGTGAGTTTCGAGTCGATGTGGGCCGACCTCCAGCCCGTGGGCCGTAACGCCGACACCGGTGGCTACCGCCGCTTCGCGTGGACCCGCGAGGACCATGACCTGCGGGAGTGGTTTGCGGGCCAGTGCTCACAGCGTGGCCTCGACCTCACCGAGGACCGGATGGGCAACCAGTGGGCCTGGTGGGGCGACCCTGACGAGGCGGTGCGTCGCGGCGACAAGGGGGTCGTCACGGGTTCCCACCTCGACAGCGTGCCCGACGGCGGAGCCTTCGACGGCCCGTTGGGCGTGGTCAGCGCCCTGGCCGCCATCGACGCTTTGCGTGACAGCGGGTTCGCGCCCGTCCGGCCGGTGGGCGTCGTCAACTTCGTGGACGAGGAGGGAGCGCGGTTCGGGGTGGCGTGTGCCGGATCCCGGGTCATCACCGGAGCCATGACCGCTCGGCGCGCCCGCAGCCTGACCGACGCCGATGGTGTCTCGATGGCGCAGGCCCTCAAGGCAGCCGGTCGTGACCCACACCAGATCGGTCGGGACGACGAGACGGTCGGTCGCATCGGCTCGTTCGTCGAGCTCCACGTCGAGCAGGGCAGGGGCCTCATCGAGCTGGACCACCCCATCGCCGTCGCCTCCGACATCTGGTCGCACGGGCGGTGGCGCCTGGAGTTCACCGGGGTGGCCAACCACGCGGGGACCACTCGCCTGGAGGACCGCCAGGACGCGATGCTCGGGTATGCCGGCGCCGTCCTGGCCGCCCGCGAGGCGGCCATCACGCATGGTTGTGTCGCCACCATCGGCAAGGTCGCCGTGGTGCCCGGGGGAGTGAACGCCATCCCCAGTGCGGTGACCGGCTGGCTGGATGCCAGGGGAGCCAGCCCGCGGGCGGTCCGGCGCGCCGTGGCCGATGTCGGCGCGCTGGTCGAGCAGTCCGGTGGCCGCATCGTCGAGGAGTCGTGGACACCGTCCACCGCCTTCGACGTGGACCTGGGCGAGCGTCTGCGTGGCGCGCTGGGCGGCATACCGGTTCTTGGCACCGGCGCCGGCCACGATGCGGGGATCCTCGCCAACGCGGGGGTGTCGACCGCCATGCTGTTCGTGCGCAACCCCACCGGGGTGTCCCATTCGCCCGCCGAGTTCGCCGAGCTCGACGACTGCCTCGAGGGCGTCCGAGCGCTCACGACCGTGCTGCGCGAACTCGCGGGTGCCGACCGATGACCGTGACGACGTGGCACTGGGCCGAGCATGCCTGGCTCCCGTCGGGTCTCGCCCATGACGTGCGGTTCGCCGTGGTCGACGGCAGCTTCACGTCGGTGACGGCCAGGCAGCGACCCCAGCCGGGCGACATGACGCTGCGGGGCGTGGTGCTCCCCGGCTTCGCCAACGGCCACAGCCACGCCTTCCATCGTGCCCTGCGCGGGCGGACCCATGGCGGTGGCGGCAACTTCTGGACGTGGCGCGAGCAGATGTATGCCGTCACCCGTCAGCTCGACCCGGACCGGTACTTCGCCCTGGCCCGCGCGGTGTTCGCGGAGATGGCCTTGGCCGGCATCACCGTGGTGGGTGAGTTCCACTATGTGCACCACGACTGCCACGGTCGTTCGTACGCCGATCCCAACGCCATGGGCCACGCCGTGATGGAGGCGGCCCGTGAGGCTGGGGTGAGGCTGACCCTGCTGGACACCTGCTATCTGGCGGGTGGCCTGACCGGTGACGGGCACCTGCCCCTGGACGACGTCCAACGACGGTTCGCCGACCACGATGTCGACGCGTGGGCCACCCGGGTGGCCTCCCTCGAACCGGATGCCACGACCCGCATCGGCGCGGCCGTGCACTCGGTTCGCGCCGTGCCGCGGGACCAGCTGGCCCCGATGGCCCAGCTCACCCGCGGGAGGGTGGTCCATGCTCATGTCAGCGAGCAGCCCGGTGAGAACCTCGCAACGCAGATGTTCTACGGGGCAACCCCCACCGCGTTGCTGGCCGAGGCGGGCTTTCTGGGGGAGCACTTCACCGCAGTCCACGCCACGCACCTGAGCGAGGAGGACATCGCCCTGCTGGGTGACTCGCGCACGACGGCCTGCTTCTGTCCCACGACCGAGCGTGACCTTGCCGACGGGATCGGCCCAGCGCGCGAGCTCACCGCCGCCGGCGCGCGGTTGTCTCTCGGCTCTGACCAGCAGGCGGTCATCGACCCCTTCGAAGAGATCCGCGGTCTGGAGATGCACGAGCGCCTGGTGAGCAACGAGCGAGGTCGCTTCGCCCCGGATGAGCTCCTCACTGCGGCGACGGTGGACGGCTACCACAGCCTCGGCTGGCCCCAAGGGGGACAGGTCGCCGAGGGCCAGGTGGCCGACTTCGTCGTCGTACGCCCCGACACGGTCAACACCGCGGGCGCCAAGCCGGGCCAGATTCTGTACTGCGCAACCCGATCCGACATCGACCGGGTCGTCGTCGGCGGCCGGGTCGTGGTCCAGGACGGCGAGCACGAGCTGGGTGACGTCGCCTCCTTGTTGGGCAAGTCGCTCGCCGACGTTCGGGAGCATGCGTGACCAGCACCCTGGTGACGAACATCGCTGAGCTGGTCACCTGCGACGACAGCACGCCCGACCGGCTCGGCATCCGCGACGACGCTGCGCTGGTCGTCGAGGACGGCTACGTGGCCTGGATCGGTCCGGCACGCGACGCCCCCGCCGCCGACCGGAAGCTCGACCTGGCGGGGCGCGCGGTGGTGCCCGGCTTCGTGGACTCGCACGCCCATCTGGTCTTCGCGGGAGACCGGGGTGCTGAGTTCGCGGCCCGCATGGCCGGCGAGCCGTACGACGGCGGCGGGATCGGGGTCTCGGTCGCGGCTACCCGATCGGCGGACGATGAGACGCTGCGCCGGCTGCTGGCCGCCCGGGTCGCGGAGATGCGAGCCCAGGGGACCACCACCGTCGAGATCAAGAGCGGGTACGGCCTCACGATCGAGGACGAGGCCCGCGCCCTGCGGCTCGCTTCGGAGCTGACGGACGAGACCACCTTCCTCGGCGCCCACGTCGTGCCGCCCGAGTATGCCGGCGACCGCGCGGCATACCTCGAGCTCGTCACCGGACCTATGTTGGCGGCGGCCGCGCCGTACGCCCGCTGGGTCGACGTGTTCTGTGAGCCCGCGTCCGCGCACGCGTTCACCGGTGACGAGGCGCGCGTCGTCCTCGAGGCGGGCCGCGACGCCGGACTGGGGCTGCGCGTCCACGGCAACCAGCTGGGCCACGGCCCCGGGGTGCAGCTTGCTGTGGAGCTCGGCGCGGCCAGCGTCGACCACTGCACCTACCTCTCGGACGCCGACGTCACGGCGCTCGCCGACGGGGCCGAGGCCACCGTGGCGACCTTGCTCCCGGGGGTGGAGTTCTCCACTCGATCGCCCTATCCGGACGCCGGCGCATTGCTGCGCGCCGGGGTGTCCGTGGCGCTTGCGACGGACTGCAACCCGGGGACGTGCTACTCGTCGTCGATGCCATTCGTGATCGCCCTGGCCGTGCGTGAGATGGGTCTGTCGCCGGCCCAAGCGCTGTATGCCGCGACGGTCGGCTCGGCAAAGTCGCTGCGCCGCAACGACATTGGCCGCATCCTGGTGGGCGGCAAGGCAGACCTGGCCGTCCTGGACGCGCCCTCCTACCTGCACCTGTCATACCGCGCAGGCGTGCCCATCGCACGGGCGCTCGAGCTCGGCTCCTAGCTCTTCCCTGACTCTCTCGTCCGAACGTCGAGACGGCTGTCTCGCTGTCTGACCAGTTTCCCGAGGTAGGCGTCACCTTCTCGGAGGTGGTGCGTCTGACCATCGGTGGGGGCGCCGAAGCCATGGCGCACTCAGTGGAGACGGGGAAACTTCTTGAGTCACAACACAATGGCGCAGCCTGGTGCTGCCCAAATCCAACACCGCGCCGGCCCGACGACATCGCATCGGCGGCGCAGGGATGAGCGTGTGGTCGTCATCATCCCTGCGCACAACGAAGGGGCCACGGTGCACCTGGCGGTGCAGGCGCTCGCCATCCAGACCCGCGTTCCCGACGAGGTCATCGTCGTCGCCGACAACTGCACCGACGACACCGCGGAACGGGCCGCGTCGTGTGGCGCGCGGGTCATCCTCACGGCCGGCAACACCGACAAGAAGGCCGGCGCGCTCAACCAGGTCCTGGCGACCCTCCTCCCCGAGCTCGACGACCAGGACGTCATCCTCGTGCAGGATGCCGACTCCTTCCTCGACGACAACTTCATCGAGGGCGGCCTCGGGGCCCTGCGACGGCGCGCCGGGCTGGGGGCGGTCGGAGGCACGTTCCGCGGGCAGCCCGCCCCCGCGGGCGCGTCGTGGTCGGCCCGGGTGCTGGCTCACCTCCAGGACAACGAGTACGCGCGATATGCCCGGGACGTGCGACGGCTGCGCGGCAAGTGCCTCGTCGTCACGGGTACGGCGGCGATGTTCCGAGTGGCCACGCTCAAGCGGATCTCCGCTGCCCGGCTCGAGGGGACGCTACCCGCCGGCGATGGCCGAGGCGGGATCTATGACACCTCGGTGCTGACGGAGGACAACGAGCTGTCCTTCGCCGTGATGACGTTGGGGTACTCGCTGCTGGCGCCGGCCGAGATGACCCTGACCACCGAAGTCATGCCGACCTGGCGACAGCTGTGGAACCAGCGGCTGCGGTGGAAGCGCGGCGCCGTCGAGAACTGCTTCCAGTACGGGTTCACCCGCGTCACCCGGCGGTACTGGGGGCGTCAGGCCCTGACCGCGGCCGGGGTGCTGGTGACCGCGCTCTACCTGGGGACTCTGGTCTGGGCGCTGTTCGACGGTGGCATCACGATCCAGCCGTTCTGGTTGGGCGTGACCGGCGTCTTCGTCGTCGAGCGGTTCATCACCGTGCGGGACAAGGGATGGCGTCATCAGACCGCGGCGGCCTCCATGTACGAGCTGCCGTACGAGCTCTTCCTCCAGGCAACCCACGCCAAGGCGTACTTCGACGCACTCCTTCGCAGAGATCGGAAATGGTGAAAGACCGTGTACCAGAACCCATCCGCACCACTCGCCGCCGGCATTGCCGGGGCGTCCTCGACGGGCTTCTTCCTGAGCCCGCTCTGGGCGGTGCTGGCCGGATTCGCCATCCTGGCGGCCTGCACGGCGTTGGCCCGGATCGTGCCGCGCAACGAGCGGGAGCCCCGGCACCGGCGCTGAGGATCCGCGTGCACCCCTCACGCTGGCCGCGGGCGATGACCGGCGACCCGTGACTGCTCAGGC
>DASYGI010000137.1:0-4892 GCA_035999925.1 Pedococcus sp. | reverse complement strand
TGCTCCAGAACGCCGCCGCCCGCGACCGCCATGACCTGCATTCCGCGACAGATGCCCAGCAGCGGTATGCCGGTTCGCCCCGCCAGGGTGGCAAGGGCCAGCTCGGTGGCGTCGCGGTCGGCGCGCGACTCCTGGACCTCCGGATGACGCGTCGCGGCATACCTCTGCGGGTCGACGTCCGCGCCACCCGCGATGACCAGACCGTCGAGCCGCTCGAGGACCTCCGCTGCTAGGCCCTCGTCGGCGTCGACCCTCGGCGGGATGATCAGCGCCACGCCGCCGGCCTGTTCGATCTTGGCGATATAGGCCACCGGCAACACCGCACTCGGGACGTCGACCCAGGGCCCCCGCGATGCAGCCTCGACATAGCAGGTGATCCCGATGACGGGCCTGAGGCCGGACCTCACAGCGGGGTCACGTACGCGCCCGAGATCCCGCCATCCACCAGGAACTGCGAGGCGGTGATGAAGCTGGACTCGTCACTGGCCAGGAACAACACGGCGTTCGCGATCTCCAGTGGTTCGGCGAACCGTCCGACCGGGATGTGCACGAGCCGTCGCGCCGCACGCTCAGGGTCCTTGGCGAAGAGCTCCTGGAGCAGCGGGGTGTTGACCGGTCCGGGGCAGAGCGCATTGACGCGCACCCCCTCGCGCGCGAACTGGACCCCGAGCTCACGTGACATCGAGAGCACACCGCCCTTGCTGGCCGTGTACGAGATCTGGCTGGTCGCCGCACCCATCACGGCGACGAAGGAGGCGGTGTTGATGATCGACCCGCGCTTCTGCTCGAGCATGTAGGGCAGGGCGGCCTTGCAGCACAGGTAGACGCTCGTGAGGTTGACCTCCTGCACCTTGCGCCAGGCCTCGAGGTCGGTGGTGAGGATGGAGTCGTCCTCCGGGGGCGAGATGCCTGCGTTGTTGAACGCGACATCGACGCTGCCGAAGGTGGCCTTGGCCGCGGCGAACAACCCCTCGACCTCCTCGGGGTTGGTCACGTCGCAGTGCACGAAGGCGCCCTCGACCTCCTCGGCGATGCCGCTGCCCGCAGCGTCGTCCAGGTCACCGATGACGACCCGAGCACCCTCTTGCGCGAACCTGCGTACCGTCGCCAGCCCGATGCCACTGCATCCGCCGGTGACGACAGCGACCTTGCCCTCGAGCCTGCCTGCCATGGGTAAGTCCTTTCAGGTTTCGTGGTGATTCAGAGTTCGGTGGAGATGAACACGTTCTTGACCTCGCTGAAGGCGTCCAGCGCGTCCGGCCCGAGCTCCCGGCCGAGTCCGGACTGCTTGAACCCCCCGAACGGGGTGGAGTACCGGACGCTGCTGTGCGAGTTGACGGACAGGTTCCCAGCCTCGACGCCACGAGCGACCCGCAGCGCCCTGCCTACGTCGCGCGTCCAGATCGAACCCGACAGCCCGTATGCCGTGTCGTTGGCCTTGGCGATCGCGTCCGCCTCGTCGTCGAACGGCATGACCGCCACGACCGGTCCGAAGACCTCCTCCTGCCAGACCCGGTCGGTGGTCGCACGGGGCAGCACGACTGTCGCCGGGTACCAGTAGCCGTCCCCCTTGGGGGCCTCACCGCGGAAGGCGACGTCCACTGGTTCGCTCGCCTCGTCGACGAACGAGCGCACGGTGTCCCGCTGGCCCTGGCTGATCAGCGGACCCATCTCGGTCGAGTCCTGAGCCGGGTCCGCCACGACGATGCCCTTGACCGCCGGCTCGAACAGCTCCATGAACCGGTCGAAGACGCTGCGCTGCACCAGAATCCGGCTGCGGGCACAACAGTCCTGGCCGGCGTTGTCGAACACCCCGTAGGGGGCGCTCGCCGCAGCCCGTTCGAGGTCGCTGTCGGCGAAGATGATGTTGGCGCTCTTGCCGCCCAGCTCGAGTGTCACGCGCTTCACCTGGTCGGCCGCGCCCCGCATGATGCGTTGGCCCACGGCGGTCGAACCGGTGAAACACACCTTGCGCACGGCGGGGTGGGTGACGAACCGCTCCCCCACGACCGAGCCCTTCCCGGGGACGACGGTGAAGACCCCCTCGGGAAGGCCGGCTTCCAAGGCAAGCTCGCCGAGCAGCAGCGCGGTCATCGGGGTGAGCTCGGCCGGCTTGAGCACCACGGTGTTGCCGGCCGCCAGTGCCGGGGCGAAACCCCAGCCCGCGATGGGCATCGGGAAGTTCCACGGCACGATGATGCCGACGGTGCCCAGGGGTTCCTTGAAGGTGACATCGAGGCCGCCCGCGACGGGGATCTGGCGACCGAACATCCGCTCCGGGGCTGCGGAGTAGTAGGCCAGCACATCGCGCACGTTGCCGGCCTCCCAGCGCGCGTTCCCGATGGTGTGACCGGCGTTGGCCACCTCGAGCTGGGCCAGCTCCTCGAGGTGGGCGTCCACCACGTCGGCGAAGCGGCGCAACAGCCGACCCCGGTCTGCCGGCGCGACGGCCCGCCATGCCGGCCCAGCAGCCTCGGCCGCGGCAATGGCAGCATCGGCCTCGTCCAGTCCGGCAAGCCGAACCTGCGCCACCACTGCCTCGGTGGCCGGGTTGATCACGTCATGGGTCGTTGGTGTGCTCACAGTCGCTCGAACCCCCGAATCCGCTCCCAGTCCGTCACCGCGGCGTTGAAGGCGTCGAGCTCGACCTGCGCGGCGTGCGTGTAGTGCTCGACGACGTCGTCGCCGAACGACGCCCGGGCCACGGCCGACCCGGAGAACAGGTCACGCCCCTGGCTCAGCAATGAGGGCACCCGCGCCTTGTCCGAGACGTATGCGTTCCCGGTGAAGGCCGGCTCCAGCTCGATCTCCTCACGTATGCCGTGCAACCCGCCGGCGAGCATCCCCGCCACGGCGAGGTAGGGGTTGACGTCGCCGCCGGGCACCCGGTTCTCGACCCGAAGTCCGGCTCCGTGTCCCACGACCCGCAGAGCACAGGTCCGGTTGTCGGTTCCCCAGGCGATGGCCGTGGGCGCGAACGAGCCGGGCTGGAACCGCTTGTAGGAGTTGACATTCGGCGCGTATAGGAGGGTGAACTCGCGCATGGTGGCCTGGACCCCGGCCACGAAGTGTTCGAAGAGCTTGCTGCGGCCGCCTTCCCGCTCGTCGTCGGCGAAGACGATGCCGCCGTCGGTCCCCCGCAGCGAGAGGTGGATGTGGCAGGAGTTGCCCTCCCGCTCGTCGAACTTGGCCATGAAGGTCAGTGACTGCCCATGCGTCGCGGCGATCTCCTTGGCGGCGTTCTTGTAGATGACGTGGTTGTCGCAGGTCTTGAGGACCGAGTCGTACAGGAACGCGATCTCGTGCTGGCCGAGGTTGCACTCCCCCTTGGCGCTCTCCACGGTGACACCACCGGCATACATCTCGTTGCGGATCTCGCGCAGCAGCGGCTCGACCTTGGTGCCGCCGAGGATCGAGTAGTCGACGTTGTAGCGGTTCGCTCCCGTCAGCCCGTGGTACCGCCGGTCCCAGGCCGCCTCGAAGGTCTCCTCGAAGACGATGAACTCGAGCTCCGTGCCCGCCAACGCGACGAAACCCATCTCCGCGGCGGCGTCGACCTGCGCCTTCAACACCGACCGCGGGGAGGGCCGCACCGGGCCACTGCCGTCCAGCCACGACAGGTCGCACTGGACGGTCGCGGAGTAGGGCTGACCAGGGGTACGCCGCAGGGTGGCCAGGTCGAGGTCGAACATCATGTCGCCATAGCCACGCTCCCAGGAGCTGATGGCATACCCGTCGACGGTGTTCATGTCGACATCGACGGCCAGCAGGTAGTTACATCCCTCGGTGCCGTGGCCGAGCACCGAGTCGAGGAAGAACTGTCCGTGAATGCGCTTGCCCTGCAGGCGGCCCTGCATGTCGGTGAACGCCACGATGACGGTGTCGACAGCCCCGGACTCGATGTCCGAGCGGAGCTGCTCAACGGTCAGCGTCGGTGGTGTGGTCATGCTGTCTCCTCGATCTCGGTCCGTCAGCCCAGCAGTCCACGGAGCAGTGCAGACGTGGCGTCACAGTGCTCCTCCATTGCAGCCCTGGCGGCGTCTGGGTCGCCCGCCAGGATGGCCCGCACGATCGCGTCGTGCTGGTCGTTGGAGTGCTCGATGTTGCGGCGCAACACCGGGATCGCACTGAGCAGCTCGTGCACGGCGGCTTGGGCCCGGGTCACCGCCTCGATGAGCATGGGCGAGCCGCACATCGTGGCCACCGCGAGGTGGAAGCGGCTGTCGGCAAGGCGGTGCGCGGCGTTGTCGGGCGCCTCTCGCGCGGCTCGAGCCGTGTCGAGCAGCCAGGCGCGCTGGTCTGCGGCGAGGGTGCGGGTCGCGGCCAGCGCCGCGGCACCGGGCTCGACCACCCGGCGGAAGTCCATGGCGTCAGCGAGGGCGGCACCAGTACGGACCGGGACGTTCGCCGTCCCGGGCTCCAGGCCTGCGTAGGTAATGGCCGTGCCGCCGCCTCGACCGCGCCGGGTCGCCACGAGCCCGGAGTCGCGCAGGGCGGCGATGGCCTCGCGAAGGGTGTTGCGGCTGACGCCGAGCCGTTCGGCGAGCTCACGCTCGGGGGGAAGCTGCTCGCCATCGGTGAAGACGCCGAGGCGGATGGCCGTGGCCAGCTGCTCGACGGTGGCCTCGAAGGCGTTGCCCGAGGCGGGCCGCAGCACCACGTCGGGCAGGGACGTCAGACGGTCCACCGCGTTCACCTTCCGATCCAATACCCCTCGATGGTTCGCGTCAATGGTCTGGGAAAGAACCATTGTTCTAAGGCTGCTCTCCGCGTCCGAGCTTGCGGCCTTCTGGGTCGAACGGCCCCCGCAAGGTCACCGTCGCCGAGAACCGCTGTCCGGCAAGGTCGATCTCGTACGCGCCGTCCTTGACCCATTGCGGACTCGCGGTCCC
>DASYGI010000136.1:0-8864 GCA_035999925.1 Pedococcus sp. | reverse complement strand
ACTGGTCCCGTCACCATCAGACCTGCCCGCCGTGGTCGAGATCGACGGAGTCTCCGGATATGCCGGGGCGGTTCCAGTCCAGTGAGTCCGCGATTCTCGGAGCTTCGTTTGCCGGGCTTACTCATCCCCTATCTCACGCTCGAGTTCCTCCAGTGCGACTCTTTGCTGCTCAACAAGCTCCTTCAATTGGCGAACCCGCTGCCGGGGATCCTCATTCAACGTCGTCACAGCAGCCTGCTTCGACTTCCGTGACGCGAGGAACAGGTTCGCAAGGTAGCCGCTGAGAGTCCCGAAGATGCCCACGCCGAGGATGATGACGAGGGCTCCCATCTCCCGGCCCGCGGTGCTGACCGGGTATCGATCTCCGTAGCCGACGGTTGACATGGTCACGATGACGT
Organism: Pedococcus sp.; assembly: GCA_035999925.1. GTDB lineage: Bacteria > Actinomycetota > Actinomycetes > Actinomycetales > Dermatophilaceae > Pedococcus. The sequence goes on along the minus strand of DASYGI010000136.1, from coordinate 8,466 downwards.
ACCACAGGGCATCCGACGCCGTCGTGATGTTCGCCCCGGGTTTTTCCTGCTCGATACGCAGCATGGCAAGGCTGCCGAACTCCAGGACAAGCACGGCGGTGAGCAGCAGTGACAACAGGGCACTTCCCGCCCTGTCCCGGATAAGGCTTCGGCCCATGTGACCCGCCCCTTGCGCGCGAAGCAGTCGCGAGACCCGGAGGAGCCGGAAGACTCTGAGGATCTTCAGCTGAGGAAACGGCAGGCTCGCGAGCAGGTCGGCCCAGCCAAACTGGCGGAATACGTAGATGCGGCGAGAGGGTGCACGGCGCAGCCTGGCCAGGAAGTCGATGAGGAAGACGACACTGAGCAGGACGTCGACGGTGTAGACGACCGTCCGGAGGGCATCGTCGCGCAGCAGCGAGACGAGCACGATGTTAAGCAGCGAGAGGACCGACAGGGCCCCGATGAACAGCTCGTACCCGGTGTTGCCGAGCTCGGCTTGGGATGACTCATCGGGCATCGTGTCTCCTCGCGCTGATGCCGCCCACCATGCCAAAAGCAACGCCCACGACCGCCGCGCCGCGCCGCCGCGCCGGCTCTGTCCCGATGGCGCCGGTTCCGGTGGACAGTCCGAATCTGTTCCTTGTCCACGAGGGCGGCGCTTTGCCGAGCTATCGAGCGCCGCCTACGCAAACAGCAGCCTGGTGGTTTATATCCGAGGCAGGATGATCAGGTCGACGACGGCGTAAGCGAGCAGGCAGATCCCCAATGCATTCGCACTGATACGGACGGGCCGTTGTTTAAAGCGCTGACCGGCTGCGATCAGGAATAGGACAAGGGCGAACAACACCGTTAGACGGACGTACTTCTGGGCACTCTCGTGTGCCTCGGTCCCTCCGTTGAACAGTTCGGCGGCCTGGGCATTGCTTTGATCGGCCTTCTCCAAGTTTGGATTCTTGTATCCGGGCATGTAGGCCGGCCCAGGTGGCGCAGATGGATTGTTGAGCGGGTCGGTCTTCAGCCAATCATCGAATGCTTGTCCGTAGTCGGGGGTGAAGCGCCGAACAAAGATCATCTCCAGGTCAGTGTTCCCCGCGGCGCGGGCGGCTAACCAGCCGCTGAACATTGCGGAGTCCGCGACCAACTGTTGTCCGCCAAGGGTCGATGCAGCGCTGGCCGTGAAACGCTGCGTCGTTGCCTGCCCATAAAGCAGGCCCCCGCGGTCATCCCACTGCGACGCCTGGAAGCCGCTCCAGGCAGTGGCTATCGCGGCTAGCGCGAGGACCAGCACCTCGATGACCTCGACAGCTTCTTCCCAGCGGTGCTTACGGCGATCTGCCCCCTCTTTCTCAGTCAGCTTATGAGCGACCTCGACGTTCAAACCCTCGGGCATGTCTGGGTCTCCTGGGAAGTGAGTAATGAAAGCAGCCGCTGCGGCAACAGGTACTGCGTAGTACAAACTCGACGGCGCCTTTCGCCGGTTCCGCGACCGCCTCGCGCTGCGCGACCCACCGGTGGCGGCCTCGCGCTGCTGGTTGCATCTTGTTCATGACAGCGCATCCGTGCCGGAACACGTGGGCGATCATGGGGCTGCTCCGTCTGGCAAGCACGGTTGGACGACGTGTCTTCCCGCAGGATTCAGGTCGGTCGCTCGGCGGTGTCATGTCGTGGTCGTGCGCTTGCTACTGGAGGGCCTTGACGGCGCGGATGCCCTCCGAGCCGCGGTCGTCTTCGTGGGCGCTGAGTCGTCCGTCGGCGATGGCGGTGGTGAAGGCGGCGAAGTCTTGTTCTGTCTGGTCGGCGTAGGACTCGGCGAACGCGGTGATGGCTTTGTCGAACCTCTTTCCGGTGCCCAGATAGGCCGAGATCGCGATCGCGTCACCGGAGCGCGCGTGTGCGCGAGCCAGGGCGTGACCGCACAGCACGGCGTACCGGCCGATCCCCTTCTTGTTGAGCGTGGCAGGGTCCGGAGACCACTTCATGTCCCTCAGCTGACGCACATAGAAGCTCCGCCCGGCGGGTCCATCGATCCAGCCCAGGAACGAGTCACTGGCCGCCTGCATCAACCGCTGCCCGGTGACGACGCGGTGACCGTGCTTGGTGTACGCCGACTTGCGGGTGTAGGCCTCCAGCACCGAGGCCTGCGCCTGCTTGACTTGCAGCACCATCAGGTCGTCCTCGTCGCGGCCGCGCAGCAGTACCACGAACGCGAGTAGGCCGACGCTGCCGACCCCGACCACCTTGTGGCCCATGTCGATGATTTCGTAGCGCTTGAGCAGTTCCTGCCGGTCGTCCTGCAGCGTCGCACGGTACTCCCGAAACAGGGCGTTGATCTGCGCGGCGGCATCCGGGGCGATGTCTAGCCGGGTCAGCAGCGGCGGCTGGTCGCGGAACCGGCGTCGTCCATCGACGACTTCGGTGATCTTGTCGATCGCCGACCAGGCGTCGCGCAGTCGAGCCTTCGTCGCGGCCCCGTGGATCGTCGCCTCGGCCTTCCTCGTTCTCTTGGCCGCGGGTTTGCCCTTGTCTTCGGCGGACTCCCGCACTTCCGCGACCAGCCGGTCGACGTCGACGCGGTCGTACCAAATCTCGATCTCCGGCTTCCCGGCGAAGTCGGCCATGGACCGGCGGTAGGACTTGGCTGCGGCCTTGGCGGCGGCCCGGCCGGTCTTGCCCGGGAGCCCGTTGTCGCGGGCGGCCAGAGTAAAGGAGGTGGCCAGCCGCTTGACGTCCCACTCGAACGGGCCGGGATTGGTCTCGTCGAAGTCGTTCACGTCGAAGATCAGCGTGCGATCCGGGGCGGCGAACAGGCCGAAGTTGGAGAGATGCGCATCGCCGCACAGCTGCACGTCCAGGCCGCTCGATGGCATGTTCGCCAGGTCTGCGGCCATCACCAGGGCAGCCCCCCGGTAGAAGGTGAACGCCGTCGCCGCCATCCGCGCATGCCGCACCGGAACGAGTTCCTGTACCCGGGTGGTCTCTTGGCCTGCCAGCAGCGCCACCGGGTCGGCCCGGTCCGCCCCCGGCTTCCAAACGGACAACTGCTCACGTGGGCTCTCGACCCGCGCTAACCGCCCTTCCCTTTGTCGCTGCTCCACGGTCGGATGCGGGTCCGCCGCGTGCGCGGTCGTCTTGACCGACCGCCGACCAACGGCTCCCGACCGCGACGTCAGCCCAACGTCGACCACCTCGGACACCGATGTCGCGTCCCCCGGGCCAGCCACCCTCGGGGCCGGAGCCTGCGTCGTGTCACCACCCGTTACACCTCGGCCCATGCGAGCCAGGGTACGCCGCCACCCACCCACCGTAGATACGAAGCAGCACGCCGCCGTGCCGCCGCTGTCGCCCACGGAACACCGAGGAGCTGACGGGCAGGCCCACGCCGGGATCGGCATCGGCCTGGCGATCATCGCCAACGTCGGCGTCATCGCCCTGTTTTCGGTGTGGGTCGCCGCGGTCATCCGCCCACTACGCGGACAGAGCCGGGTCATCCGGCGTCGCCGCGATGCACCCACCATCGGTCAGGGACCAGAACGCGGCAGCAACTGGCGGTTTCGTTGGGCCATGCTCCGCCGTTTCGACGGCGTTTCGACGGCGTTTCGGACAGTACAGTTCTGGATCCATCCAACGATTGCAGTGCCACCATGACCGACTCAATGCCTCAGACGCCAGTCCTCGACCTGCTCGCGAGCTTGACCGCGGACTCGCTGGCCGCCTCGAGCCTCGATCCCGGTTCTCTCATGCTGGTGCGCCTCGCCGCGCTGGTGGCCGTGGATGCGCCCCCTCGTCGTACCTGTTGAACCTTAGGCTGCCGGCAAGGTCGGTCTGGACGCCGAATTGGTCCGCGGTGTTCTTGCTGCGGTCGCCCCGACCGTCGTAACGGCCAGGGTCGCCTCCGCGACTGGCAGGATCGTCAAGGCGCTCAGCGTTGCGATCGAGATCGCGGAGGAAGACGCGCAGTACGTAAAGTAACTGCGGTATCGCGCCGCTTCAGGCGCAACCTGCGAGCCGACCCGTCGGGCGACGCCGGACGCCCGAGCCGGCACGTCATTCCCGCGTCGGCGACGAACCGCAGATCCGCACCGATCAGCGAGGCGCCCTCCCAGCGGCATACTGGACTGCGGCGGCGGCGGACTCCGTTCCCGCTGCATGACACCGCTACCGGAGGCCCCGAACCGCAGGGCCTGGACCAGGGGTTAGGCGCGCGGCGAACACCCTGGCATGACCTGAGAGGACGCGAATCCGCTGTGCGGCAATGGCGTTCACCCGCAGTGAACGATGGGTGTCCTTTCCCGGTGCGCAGCCGGGCGGCGTCTCAGCGTCGACGCCACTGGACCAGCACCCGGTCCTGGACCACGCCCCGGTGTCCTCGGGACGGGGCTCGGGCCACGTCGATCCGATCGAACAGCATCCGGACGATGCTCCGGCGGGCGACCGGGGTGGCCTCGGCCCACCGGGTCGCCAGGTCGCGGCTCGGGTCGCCCAGCAGGGTGCCCACCGACGTCGGGGTCTCCAGCTCCACCACCTGGGCCTGCAGCCGCTGCAGGTCGGCAAGCTTGGCCGGCTCGACCGCCGTGAACGCGGTCGGGGACAGCTTGCGGTCCCGGAACAGCTTCAGGGTCTCGTCGTAGTCGGCCTGGACCTCGGCCAGCTCGTCGCGGGCGGCTTGCAGCCGGGGGCCGGCGTCCGGCTCGGCCAGGTCGGCGTAGGCCTCCGGCTGGGCGAGGCGGTCGAGCAGCAGCCCGGTCACGTACTCGTCCACCTCGTCCTGGGGAACTCGTACGTGCCCGGAGCGCTGGCAGACGTACGCGCCCACACCCCGGCTGTACCGCACGATCGTCGGGCCGCCGCACACTGCGCACGTCATGAACATGGACAGCAGGTGCTTGGCCCGGCCGGGGCGTGACGTCCGCCGGGCCGGGTCGGTCATCAGCCGCCGGACCTGGTTGAACTGCGCCTTGCTGACGATGCCGTCCCAGACGCCGTCGTACAGGGTGCCGACCTCGGAGCGGCGAGCATGGCCGGTCTTCGGGCCGGGGACGTGCTGCCTCGTCCCGGCGTAGGTCGCCATCGTCGCGATGTCCCGCAGCCGCTGGGGGGTCCAGGCCGTGCCGGTGCCGGTGGGTACTCCTCGGGCGTTGAGGTCGGCGGCCATCGCGCGCAGGGATTGGCCGCGCTGGACGCCGTCGTAGATGCCCTTGACGACCTTCGCCTCGGCGGGGTCCGGGAACTGTCCGAGCAGCACCCGCTTGCCCTTCTCGTCGATGCCGTACTCGCGGCGGTAACCGTAGGGGGTCCGGCCGTGCACCTGGCCCTCCTTCGCCTTGGCGGCCACGCTCCGCCGGATGCGCAGCGCGGACTTGTCGACCTCGTAGGCCCGGTCCTCCGCCTCGGCCAGCGTCTTCCACTCGCGAGGGTTGCGCACGTCGTACAGCCGGCCGTGCGTTTCGACGTAGACCTTCACCCCGAGGTCGCGGCATCGGTCCAGCAGCCCCGACCACGAGGTCAGGGTCCGCTCCCCACGGCTGGACTCCCACAACCACAGCACCCCGACCTGCGGCAGGTCGAGGTCGGCCAGCAGCTCGGTCCACGCGCCCCCGGCCTTGGTGGCGTGCCGCGAGGCCGAGGATCCGTACCGGTAAACCCGGTGGACGGTCCAGCCCTCCTCGTCGGCCCGGGCCAGGCCCACGGCCACCTGTTGGTCGGTCGAGGTCTTGGAGTCCTGGGACTGACGGGCGTAGATGAGTGCCGCGGGCTGGGCTGGTGCGGCGGGGTTCATACCCCCAATTATGACCTAGTAAGTGAGGTAAATCTAAAGCGAGGTTCGTCGGCCCACAGACCCCGGTGCTCCGCGCCGTGGACGGCGCCGAGCACATGGTCATACGCGAGCAGGTAGTCAAAACCCAGCTCCTCGACCGCCCGGCCAAACTGCCGGACCGCCGTCGGGTCGCCACCCAGCTCGATCTGCGGGTACACCACACCAATCTGCACACCGTGCACTCCGCCATTGCGGTCCCGAACTCAACACCCCAAGCAGGCAACCCGCGATGGACCCGGGCCCGGCTGACTAGCCGGCGGTCAACGGCGATGGTGTCGCGGCGTCTCAACGTGAGCTGGGGGAGGGTATCCGCGCTGCGGGTGAGGCGCCTGGATGGCGCGCCGAGATCAGGACCCGCAGCGCCCCAGGGCGGGCGTCAAACGCCAGCGGGGCAACGAGTTCGACTGCCTCGCCGTCGATGCCGGCATGCACCGTGGCTACGGCTTGGACCTGCAGGTGAGGGGCGCTCCAGGCTCGCCCGGGAGGGTGTGGCCTCTCCTCGGGTGTGTCGATGACCAGGATTCCGAGCTGACCGCTGGCGAGGGTCGGTCGGGTACCGAGACCGGGACCGTTTAACGCATAGGGATTGTTGGAGACCAGCAGCACGGCAAGCCGTGCATGCTCTCGTCCAGCGTCGTCGGTGAGGCGTAGAGCCGGCATTCGGCCTCCGGGACCGAGCACCCTTCGCGCCGTCTCCGCCAGGGTACGGGCCTTCGAGTCGCGATAGCTGGCCTGCCGGACTGCCTCTCCGTAGACCCCGAGGGAGACGTTGTTCAGGAAGACGCGGCCGTTCACTTCGCCGACGTCAATGCGGCGCTCCACCCCATCCGTGAACGCGTCAAGAGCTCCCGGCAGGTCCTGCCGGTCGACACCGAGGTCCAGCGCGAAGTGGTTACGCGTCCCGGCCGGGATACAGACGAAGGGCAGCCCGTGCGCCACGGCGACCGCTGCTACGTCGGCGAGTGACCCGTCGCCGCCGGCCATCCCGAGCGCATCGGCACCGTCGGCCACGGCCTCCTGGACACGTGTCCTGAGGTCGTCGCCGGGGCCGAGGATCACGGCCTCGACGCCACGCTCGCGGGCCTGCTCAACGACCCGGTTCCGGGTCGCCGCACCACCACCAGACCGGGGGTTGACGAACAGCACCGGCCGTCGAGGCGGCTCGACCGGGCGCCAGCCATGGCGCATCAGCGTCGACTGCCGCGGCGCCGGCTGCCGTGGCGCCGGATGCCGTGGATGGTCCATGTCGGTAGACACCCCCTCATTGAGCTTCGGGCCGGCTCACCGGCGTGGCTGGCGCACCGGCGGCGTGGATCTCCTTGGCGAGATCGAGGATCTCGTTGGACAGGCGGAGCAGCCTCTCGTTCTGCTGTTCCTCCTGCTGGACTGTCCGCCACTGCTCGTCGGCGATCACCTGGCGTCTCTCGTCGGCGCGGTTCTGGCTGATCATCACGAAGGTCGACAGGAAGATGGCCTCCAGCGACACGATCATCGTCAGCAGCCCGAACGGGTAGTCCTCGGCTCCAAGCAGGATCCACAGGCTGAACCAGATGGCATGGAGGTACACGAACTTCATCGAGCCGGCGAATCGGGTGATCTGGTCGGCAAACCGGTTCTCCCGGCGCTTGCTGCGCTCTTGGAGGTCGCGCAGCAGCGCCGGGCTGACCGGAGGTTCCGGGTGGGCCGCTCTCATCTCTGCTCCTTTGCTCCGTGCCTGACGCGGGCCGGCGCGGGCCGTTTAAAGCCGTGCGACTGCGACAGGACGAACCTGGGCTTGAAGGCCGCCGGTCCGACCAGGGCGACTACGGGTTGTTGGCGGCCTTGGCCAGCTGGTCGGCGTGGGCACGGGCGTGGATGGCGTCGAGCATCGCCAGCTGCGCGTTCTCGACCGCCCAGTCGGCGAAGTCGAGGGCTTCGGCCGCGTCGGCCTCTGCCCAGTCCGCGTCGTCGGCGGCGACGTCGGCGTCCACCTGGCGGGTCCGCTTGTCGATGTTGGCCTTGACGTCGCTCATCTTGGCCGCGGCGTCGGCCTTCACCTGCGCCCACTTCGCCTGAGCGCTGTCTGCGGCCTGCGAGACCTGCCGCCGCGCATGCTCGGCCGACTGGGCCAGGTCGGCCTGAGCCCGGTCGATCCGCTGCCTGAGCTGTGCATCCGACTCGGCCGCGCCGGCCTGCACCGCCGACCTGGCCGTCGCGACCCGCTGCTGCAGACCATCCAACCGCGTGTAGAAGTCCGTGTGCTGTGTCATGAGTTACCACCTTCGTTCGTTCTGAGCGGCCCAGGAAGGGCCACTTGTTGAGTTTCCGCAGTACTGACGATATCGTCAACACCGTCGATCGTCAATTCGTTGCTCGAGGAGGTGACGAAAACCTCAGTAATCTGCTCGCCGCTGACGGATCGTCATGTCGGGCGGCGCCGACGTGAGGCTCGACGCCACGCCGCGGTCGGCGGGTGGAAATGGCGGCGTCGACGGGATCACCGCGGTCGAGGACGAGCAACCCCACCACGTTGGCTTGACGACCGTGGGGCAGCCCCGTCTGCGTACAGCACGAAACTCCCGACGCTTCAACCGTCGTCAGGTGGTGGCGTTCACCGCGAGGCCCCCTGCCAGCTCACGGACGGGACCGGGTCACGGGCACCGCTCGCGCACCCGCCGGCGGTGGTAGCG
>DASYGI010000135.1:0-7186 GCA_035999925.1 Pedococcus sp. | reverse complement strand
GTGCCAGGGACGGGAACGATCGAGCCGGGTGGGGTGACGTTGACCTGTTGCCCGACCGCGACCCGGCTGATCGAGGTGACCGGTACCTGGACCGTGACGGTGGCTCCGCCAGGACCGACGATGCTGATGCCGGTCGAACCTGCCTTGCTGCCGGCTGTGTAGCCGACCGCGGCGACCACCCCGGCCGTCGGCGCCGTGAGGGTCGCGTCGGCGAGGTCGGCTTCGGCCCGCCCGAGGGTCGTCTCGGCCTGGGTGACCGAGGCCTCGTCGGTGGCGATCCGCCCCGCGGTCGCGGCGGCGCTACTGCCGGACGACCCCGACGACCCTGATCCGGCCCCGGATCGCGTGCTGGTCCCGCTCGTGCTGGCGGACGGCCGTGACCCACCGGTGGAGGTCCCGCGGGTCGTGCCGCCGGTCGATCCGGTGCGGGAGCTGCCGGTGGATCCGCTGGATCCGGTGCGGGAGGTGCTGGTCGATCCGGTCGAACCGGAGTGCGAGGTCCCCTTCCCATTGGTGGACGAAGTCGTCATCAGGGCCTTCTGCCAGGCCAGCTCGGCGCCGTCCAGGGTCCCTTGGGCCGCGGAGACCGAGGACTGGGCCGTGGCCACGGTCGCCTGCGCGTCGCGGACCGTCGTCAGCGCCTGCAGGCAAGCGGCGAGCGCGGGGTTCGAGGAACCGGTGGAGGTTCCGGTGGGGCTGGAGGTGGGCGTCGTCGTGGTGGTGGGGGTCGGGGTCCCGGTGCCCGTAGGGGTCGGCGTGGACGTGCTCGTGGAGGATCCGAGGACCGGGTCGCACGCCGTCGTGGCAGCGGTCATCGCGGCCGCGGCCTGGTGCTGCGCGGTCTGGGCCTGGAGCTCAGCGGCCTTGACGCCCTTCTCGGCCGCGGCCACCGCGGCCTGCGCCGAGGCCGTCGTCAGGGCAGCGGCGCCCGTGCTCGGGGTCGGGCCGGCACTGGGGGAGCCGGTGTGCGAGGCGATGACGAACATCGCGGGCAGCGCGGAGCCGGCGCTGGTCGTCCCGGACCCGCTGCCCGCCCCTGAGCCCGAGCCGGAGGGTGAGCCGATCGAGGTGCCGCTCTCGTCCGCGGCGAGCGACTCCTGGGCGCGGGCCAGGGTGGCCCGAGCCTGGGTCACGGCGTCCTGGAGGTCGGCCGGGTCGAGGCGGGCCAGCACCTGTCCGGCGGTGACGTTCTGCCCGAGGGTGACGGCCACGGACGAGACGGTTCCCTGCACCGCGAACTTCGCGGTCTTCAGGTCGACCTGCTGCACGGTCCCGGTGAGGTCGAGTCGCTGGTCGACGCTGCCGAGCTGTGCGACGGCGGTGCGGTCCCCGCTGGTGGGGTCACTGGCGGCCATAGCCCGAGCGACCAGGGTCCCGCCGAGCACGACCCCCACGGTGACCCCGGCAGCGACGATCCTGGCCCCACGATGGGGCGTGCGCCTAGCCATTAGTGGCACCTCCCGCTGCCCGACCGAAGCCTCCACACGAGCCGTTGACCGCGGGGCGTATGCCGATCATGGTCGCCGTGACGGCGCCCGTCTGGTCGGTGGGTCCGATGGCGGTTACGCAGGTGCCCACCTTGGCGGCGGCGGACGTGGCCGCAGCGGTGCGGGAGTAGGTGGTGGTGGCCGTCGTGGTCACCTGGACCGTCCGGGTGGTGGGGGACGCGGTCGCCGAGCCCGAGGTGCGGGCGCGCTGCGTCGCCACGACCTCGAAGCCGTGCGCCGAGACTGCCGTGACCTTGCCGGTCACGCCACCGCCGAAGGCGCCGAACCCGCCGCCCCGACCGGTCCGCTGCCCAGTGGGAACGCCCGCCGGGGGCGTGCCTCCGGTACGCCCGGCGAACCCGCCACCGGCGGGACGACCCAGCGTGCACTGGCCCGCGACGGGTGCGGAGAGGGCGACGCTCGCAGCGGTGACCGCGGTGGCCGGCGCCGTGGCTGTGGCGGTCTGTCCGGTGGAGACGCTGCGCACCGTGACGCAGGTGCCGACGGTGATGTCCGTGGCGTGCGCGACGACCTGCGCCGTGAACCTGGTGGCGGTCGTGAAGTTCACCGCCGTCTGGACGCCGTTGCCCTGCACCTGCAGGGTCTGGCCCTCGACCGCGGCCACGAGGCCGTTGACACCTGGGAACCGAGCCTGACCGGCCCCGCCGTTGGCGCCCGACGTGGCGCCGGTGCCCGTGCTGGAGCTGGTGGTCGTGGTCGCTGCGTTACCCGTTCCACCACCGCAGGCAGCCAGCGCGAGCACCGCGACGATGCCGAGGGCGGAGAGCGGCCGGATGAGTTGAGACATGATGTGCTGCTCCTGAGTTCGGTTGGTAGACAACGTCATTCGCTGCGTAGGGCGTCGATGGGTGCAAGGCGGGCTGCTCGGGTTGCGGGATAGACACCGGCGCCGATGCCGATGGCGAGGGAGACGACGAGGGCGCCGACGGCGACCCAGGGCTCGATGGCGACAGGTTGGTTGAGCCAGCGGGGAAGCATGAGCGACCCGGCATACCCCAGGCCCAACCCGAGGATGCCGCCGGCGAGCCCGAGCGTGCTGGCCTCAGCGAGGAACTGGCGCCGCACCGCGGCCGGGGTGGCACCGAGCGCCTTGCGCAGGCCGATCTCACGGATCCGCTCGGTGACTGAGACCAGCATGATGTTCATGACCCCGATCCCTCCGACGAGCAACGAGATGGCGGCGATACCGGCCAGCAGGATGGTCAGCGTCCGGTCGGTGGAGGTGGCCGTCTGGACGAGCGACTCCTGGCTGCTGATGGTGAAGTCGGGCGCGGCGGCGGTCACCCGGTGTGAGACCAGGAGCGCGGCATGCGCCTCTTGGTATGCCGCAGACAGCGACTGCTGTGAGCTCGCCTTGAGATACAGCGTGCTGATCGACTCCGAGTTGCCCGAGGTGCTGATCCGGGTCGCATAGGTCGTGCCGGGGATGACCACCATGTCGTCCTCGTCGACGCTGGTCGTGGACCCGACCGAGTTCAGGACTCCGATGACGGTGAAGGTCGAGCCGTTGATGCTGAGGCTCTGTCCCACGGGGGTCCGGTTGCCGAAGAGCTGGGTGGCGGTGGTCGTGCCGATGACGGCGACCTGCGCGGCGCTGGCCATCTCGTTCGCGCTGAAGAACCGGCCCTGCGCCGCGGACCGGGACCGCACCGAGGCCCAGTCCGGCGTGGTGCCGGCCACCTGGGTCGTCCAGTTGTTCGTGCCGGCGTCGACGGAGTAGGACCCGCTGCTCACCGGCGCGAGGCCGGCGATGTCGGGGGCGACGGAGGGGTCCGCGAGCATCGCCGCGTCGCGGGTCGTCAGAGTCGAGGCGGAGCCGCGGCCTCCACGCAGACCCGTGCCGGAGGTGACGCTGCCGGGGGAGACGATCAGCAGGTTCGAGCCGAGCTTGCCGATCTGGTCGCGGACGGTGTTCTGGGCGCCCTGACCCAGGCCGACCGTGAGCATCACGGCGGCGATGCCGATCAGGATGCCGAGCGTGGTCAGGATCGAGCGGAGCCGGCGGGATGCGATCGCCTCGAGCGCCGCGCGCAGGGTCTCTGGCCAGCTCATGCCGAAACTCCTGCGGGCAGTAGGGGATCCAGCTGTCCGTCGCGGATCCGCACCACGCGTTGGGCGCGGGCGGCGACGTCGGACTCGTGGGTGATCAGCAGGATGGTCCGGCCGGTCTCGTGGAGCTCGTCGAGCAGCTGCAGCACATCGTCGGTGGAGGTCGAGTCGAGGTTGCCGGTGGGCTCGTCGGCCAGCAGCACGGCGGGGTCGGTGACCAGCGCCCGGGCGATGGCGACGCGTTGCTGCTGCCCTCCGGAGAGCTCACCCGGCCGGTGGTCGATGCGGTCGCCAAGGCCAACCCGTTCCAGGGCGGCGATGGCGCGGTCCCGTCGCTGCGCCGAGTGCACGCCGGCATACGACAAGGGCAGCGCGACGTTGCGCCACGCGTTGAGCGCGGGGAGCAGGTTGAACTGCTGGAACACGAACCCGATTCGCGCGTTCCGGACCTCGGCGAGCTCCGCCTCGGTCATGTCACTGACGTCCTGCCCGGCCAGCTCGTACCGGCCGCTGGTCGGCACGTCGAGGCAGCCGATGATGTGCATGAGCGTCGACTTGCCCGAGCCCGAGGGGCCCATGATGGCGACGTAGTCGCCCGCGGCGGCCTCCAGCGAGACGCCGCGCAAGGCGTCGACCTGGGCCGCGCCGGTGGCATACGTCTTGCGGACGTCCTGCAGGCTGAGGATGACGGGGTTGGTGGAGGTGTCCATCAGCCGTTGCCCCCGATGACGGTTCCGCTGCCGGTGCCAGCGCCAGTGCCGCCGCCGCCGAAGCCGCCGCCACCACCGAACCCGCCGCCACCGCCGCCGAAGCCACCGCCGCCGGTGCCGTTGCGCAGCCGGGTCGTCCCGCCGGTGCCACCGGTCAGCCGGAACGACCGCACGAGCACCTGGTCCCCGGCGCTGACTCCGGACATCACCTGAGTGGAGGGGCCGAACACCGACCCGATGACGATCTTGGTCTTGAGGTTCTGGCCGTTCTTGACCAGCGTGACGTAGGTGCCGTTGGCGTCAGAGCTGACGGCCGCGGTGGGCACGGTCAGGACGTTGCTCAGCTGCTTGACCACGATCGCGGCGCTGACGGTGGCGCCGGCGTAGAGACCGGGCGGGGTGCCGGTCACCTTGATGACCACCGGGAAGGCCGCGGTGCCGCTACTGCTCGACGAGGCCATGATCCCGACGGAGCTGACGGTCCCGAACACTTGCTGGTTGGTGCCTTCGGGGGTGATGTCGACCTGGAGACCCGGGCGGATCGAGGCCAGGTCCGAGGCGCCGACCGAGGCATTGACGACCCAGGCATTGGTCGAGATGACGGTGATCTGCGCGGTGCTGGAGCTGCTCGAGGAGCCCGCGCCCGAGCCCGCACTGCCTGCAGCGGAGCCACCGCCGGACCCGCCCGCCGAGGAGCCGGACCCACCGGACCCGCTCGAGCTGGTCGAGGCGCTCGACCCGCTGACCACGTCACCGGGGGCGATCGTCACGGCCGCCACGGTGCCAGCGATCGGGGAGGTCAGGGTGGCCTCGGCGAGGCTGGCCTGCGCCCGCGCGAGGGTGCTGCGCGCGGCGGCGAGCTGGGCGTTGGCCGAGGCGAGCTGGGCCGCCGTGCCGCTGGCCGCGCTGGTGACCTGGTCCTCGGCGGCGGTCACGCTGGCCGCCGCGAGGTTGACGCTGGTGAGCAGGTCGGTGTTGCCGACGGTGGCGAGGGTGGCGCCGGCGGCGACATGCTCGCCCACGGTCGCGGGTACTGCCGTGACGGTGCCGGATACCTGGAAGGTCAGGTCGGCTCGCTGGGCCGGGGCCAAGGTCCCGGTCGTGGCCACCGTCTGGCGGATCGTGCCCACCGCCGCGGCGCTGGTGATCGCTGTGGTCGTCGCGGCGCTCTGTCCCGGGCGAGCCAACGCCCAACCTCCGATGGCTGCCGCGGCGACCACCGTGATGGCAACCACCGCCATCCACTTCTTCTTGCCCGCCATCACCCGTCGCATTCCCACTCCTGTCGAATCGTCGCGCTCAGAGTGGCCCCCGTTGCTGGACGATTGGTGACCTGATGCTGTGCCCGGCCTGTGAAAGCGGCGCCCGTCCGGCTATGAGCGGCGCGGGAATGAGCCACAGGCGCTGACGGTTGACACCCACGGACCCCGTTGACGACCAAGAGGAGGAGCGCGTGCCTGTGCTGACCGCACCGCGACCCACCGGGACCGACGGCTCCCCTCAGCTCAGCGGGCTAGGCTGGAGGGTAATGACTGACACCCCCACCTCCGGAGCCGACGACGTGACTGTCGATGTGGCGACCGAGTCTCGCGAGGACCGCCAAGCCCGGTTCGAGCGCGAGGCCATGCCCCTGCTGGACCAGCTCTACTCGGCTGCGTTGCGCACCACCCGCAACCCGGCCGATGCCGAGGACCTGGTCCAGGAGACGTACGCGAAGGCGTTTGCCGCGTTCCACCAGTACCGGCCCGGCACCAACTTCAAGGCGTGGATGTACCGCATCCTCACCAACACGTACATCAACACCTACCGCAAGCGGCAGCGCGAGCCCCAGAAGTCGGACGCCTCGGAGATCGAGGACTACCAGCTGGCGCGCGCCGAGTCCCACTCCTCGTCCGGGCTGCGCTCGGCCGAGACCGAGGCCCTGGACCACCTGCCCGACACCGAGGTGAAGCGGGCCCTTCAGGAGCTGCCTGCCGACTTCCGGATGGCGGTCTACCTCGCGGATGTCGAGGGCTTTGCCTACAAGGAGATCGCGGAGATCATGGACACCCCGATCGGCACCGTGATGTCGCGGTTGCACCGGGGGCGGCGCCAGCTGCGCGAGCTTCTGACCGAGTATGCCGCCGAGCGCGGCTTCGCAACCCAAGGGGCGGACTCATGAGCACGGCTAGCGACCCGTCGGACTGTTCAGAGGTTCTTCACCGCGTCTACGAGTACCTCGATGGCGAGATGACGGCTGACGACACGGAGAAGATCCGCCATCATCTGGATGCGTGCGACCCCTGCCAGACGGAGTACGACCTCGACCAGGCGCTCAAGGCGCTGGTGAAGCGCTCATGCGCGTGCGAGGAGGCTCCAGTAGAGCTGCGTCTGCAGGTCATGGCTCGGATCACCACGCTGCGGGTCGAGCTGGGGGACTGAGAGCCTCGGCTCTGCATAACGGACGGCCCATGACGAAGGGGCGCGGACCAGGTCGGCTGACCGGTCCGCGCCCCTTCGTCGTGCGTCGACTGTGGGCTCAGGCGTTGGGCTTGCGGCCGTGGTTGGCCGCGTTGCCCTTGCGCGAGCGACGCTTGCGGGCGCGCTTGCTCATGGGTGTCACTCCGTCGGTTGGGTGTGGCGCACAAGGCGCTCGGGTCCGCAGCCATTCTCGCACAGGCGGGCTTGTGCTCAGGACGTGGCAGCTTGTGCTGCAGAAAGCCGCCATTTGTGCTGGAATCATGGGGGGTGACACCAAAATCGTGCGGTTGCGGCTGGTCGTCGTTGGTGCTGTGGATGTTCATGAATACCTGTGATTCAGGTCCAATACGACCCCAACCTTCAAGATTTGGTCAAGAACTGTCCAGATTTTACGAATGCCTGACCACCAGCCTGCATTATTGGGGTGCTGCCGAGTGGCGCCCCTGACCATTCGGAGCA
>DASYGI010000134.1:0-6157 GCA_035999925.1 Pedococcus sp. | reverse complement strand
AAGCAGTTCGACCCGGCTGGCGAGGTGGTCGGCGAGAAGCGCTTCCTGGGGCTGTTCACCTCCAACGCCTACACCGAGTCCGTGACCCGGGTTCCGGTCGTGCGCGACAAGGTCGCGGCGATCTTCGAGCGCAGCGGCTTCCTGCCCGACTCGCACTCGGGCAAGGACCTCCTCGAGGTGCTCGAGAACTACCCGCGCGACGAGCTCTTCCAGGCGGACGAGGAGTCGTTGTACGACAACGCGACGGCCGTGCTCTACCTGCAGGAGCGGCGCAAGACCAAGCTGTTCCTGCGTCGGGACAGGTTCGGTCGGTTCGTCTCGTGCCTGGTCTACATCCCACGGGACCGCTACAACACCGCGGTCCGGCTGAAGATGGAGTCCACCCTGCGGCAGACCTTCCCTGGCGCCTCCGTCGACTTCACCACCCGCGTCTCCGAGTCGGTGCTGGCCAGGCTGCACTTCGTGGTTCGCGTGCCGGCGGGGCAGTCGATCCCCGAGGTCGACCAGGTCGCCCTCGAGCGGCAGCTCGTGGACGCGACCCGCACCTGGGACGAGGACCTCAGCGAAGCGGCCCGAGCCGAGCGCGGCGAGGAGGCGGCGGCGCGGCTCTCCGGGCTGTACTCGCGTGCGTTCCCCGAGGCGTACAAGGAGGACTTCAGCCCCCGGGTCGCGGTCGCGGACATCCGTCACATGGACGCGCTCGAGGAGGAGGACGCCACCGGCCTGAACATGTACCAGGAGCCGGGAGCGCCGATGAACGAGCGGCGCTTCAAGCTCTACCGCCGCAGCCCACTGTCGCTGACCGCGGTGCTGCCGATGTTCACCCATATGGGCGTCGAGGTGGTCGACGAGCGGCCGTACGAGATCGAGCGCAGCGACGGCGTCCGGCTCTGGGTCTACGACTTCGGCCTGCGCGTCCATGGCGAGAAGGTGTGGAGCGGCGACGGCAGCCGCGACCGGCTCCGGGAGCTCTTCCAGGATGCCGTCGGCGCAGTGTGGGACGGCCGGTCCGAGAGCGACGGGTTCAACTCGCTCGTCCTGGGGGCCGGGCTCACCTGGCGTCAGGTCGTCATCCTGCGGACGGTGGCAAAGTACCTCCGCCAGACCGGGTCGACGTTCAGCCAGGAGTACGTCGAGTCCGCGCTCGCCTCGAACCGACAGCTCGCGGGCTCGTTGGTGGCCCTGTTCGAGACGCGTTTCGACCCCAGCCGGTATGCCGGCGAGCCGGGTGCCGCGCGCGAGGCGGCTCAGGCGTTGATGTGCGAGGAGATCACCAAGGGGCTCGACGAGGTGCGCAGCCTCGACCACGACCGGATCATCCGGGCGTTCCTGGGTGTCATCACGGCGACGCTGCGGACGAACTTCTACCAGGTGGATGCTTCGGGTTCTCCGAAGTCGTACGTCTCCATCAAGCTGAACCCCAACAAGGTGCCCGACCTGCCGGCGCCTCGGCCGCAGTTCGAGATCTTCGTCTACTCACCCAGGGTCGAGGGCGTTCACCTGCGGTTCGGGCCCGTGGCCCGAGGCGGCCTGCGCTGGTCGGACCGTCGGGAGGACTTCCGGACCGAGGTGCTCGGACTGGTCAAGGCGCAGATGGTCAAGAACGCCGTCATCGTGCCGACCGGATCCAAGGGTGGGTTCTACGCCAAGCAGCTTCCCGACCCCGCGGTCGACCGCGATGCCTGGCTGGCTGAAGGGATCGGCTCCTACAAGGTTTTCATCTCTGGACTGCTGGATGTCACCGACAACCGCGAGGGCTCGACCATCGTGCCGCCCGCGGCGGTCGTCCGTCACGACGTCGATGACTCGTACCTGGTCGTGGCGGCCGACAAGGGCACGGCCACGTTCTCCGACATCGCCAACGGTGTCGCGCAGTCCTATGGCTTCTGGCTGGACGACGCCTTTGCCTCGGGCGGCTCCGCCGGCTACGACCACAAGGCCATGGGAATCACCGCGCGGGGGGCCTGGGAGTCGGTCAAGCGGCACTTCCGTGAGATGGGTGTGGACACCCAGACCGAGGACTTCACGGCAGTGGGTATCGGGGACATGTCAGGTGACGTGTTCGGCAACGGCATGCTGCTCTCGGAGCACATCCGGCTCGTTGCCGCCTTCGACCACCGTCACATCTTCATCGACCCCGACCCGGTCGCGCAGACGAGCTTCGCTGAGCGCAAGCGGCTGTTCGAGCTGCCCCGCTCCTCCTGGGCCGACTACGACACGTCGCTGGTCAGCGCCGGGGGAGGGGTCTTCGACCGCTCGTTGAAGTCCATCGCGATCAGCGACCAGATGCGCAGCGCGCTCGGGATTGCTGGCACCACGACCTCGATGACCCCCGCCGAGCTGATGAAGGCGATCCTGCAGGCGCCCGTCGACCTGCTCTGGAACGGCGGCATCGGCACCTACGTCAAGGCGGAGCCCGAGACCAGCTCCGACATCGGTGACCGGGCCAACGACTCGATCCGGGTCAACGGCATGCAGCTGCGCTGCAAGGTGGTCGGCGAAGGAGGCAACCTTGGGCTGTCGCAGCTGGGCCGCATCGAGGCGTCGTTGCACGGGGTTCGCGTCAACACCGACGCCATCGACAACTCCGCGGGGGTCGACACCTCCGACCACGAGGTCAACATCAAGATCCTGTTGACCTCACTGGTCCGTTCGGGCGATATGACGCTCAAGCAGCGCAACTCGTTGCTGGCCTCGATGACCGACGACGTCGCGCGGCAGGTGCTGCGCGACAACTACGAGCAGAACGTCCTGCTCGGCAACGCGCGCGCCCAGGAGCACCCGATGCTGCCGGTGCACCAGCGCCTCATCCACTGGCTCGAGGAGCGCGGTGACCTCGACCGGGCGTTGGAGTTCCTTCCCTCCGACGCGGAGATCGAGCGCCGTGCCGAGAACGGCCTAGGGCTGAAGTCGCCCGAGTTCTCCGTGCTCGTCGCGTACGCCAAGCTCGCGTTGAAGGAGGACCTCCTCCCCTCCGAGCTGCCTGACGACCCGTGGTTCCAGCAGACGTTGGCGGACTACTTCCCCCAGGCCCTCAGAGAGCGCTTCGCCCAGGAGCTCGCCGCGCACCCGCTGCGCCGCGAGATCATCACGAACTCGGTGGTGAACTCGATGGTCAACCGTGGCGGGATCACGTTCGCGTTCCGGGCGATGGAGGAGACCGGCGCGACGCCGGAACAGATCGCCCGGGCCTTCGTCGTGGCCCGCGAGATCTTCGACCTACCCAGCTTCGTGCGTGAGGTCGAGGCCCTCGACACGATGGTGCCCACCGAGGTCCAGAGCCAGCTCTACCTTGAGTTCCGACGCCTTATCGACCGCTCGATCCGGTGGTTCCTCACCTCCCGGCCGTCCCGCCTCGACGTCGCCAGTGAGGTGACCCGGTTCGGCGAGGTGGTCCGCGACTTCGCCCCCCAGATCCCGTCGCTGCTCAAGGGTGGCGAGCTCAAGCGCTTGCAGCGCAACGCTGCTGGCTACGAGAAGCGTGGTGTACCCGACGCCTTGGCGATGCGTTCCGCGAGCCTGCTCGACCAGTTCTCCCTGCTCGACATCGTCGACATCGCGACTGACACCGGCGAGCCGCCGGCGGACGTGGCACCGCTGTACTTCCTGCTGTCGGAGCGCTTCGGCATCGACGGCATGCTCACCCGGGTCACCAACCTGCCGCGCGACGACCGATGGGACGCCCTGGCCCGAGGGGCGCTGCGCGACGACCTGTATGCCGTGCTCGAAAGCCTGGTGCGTTCGGTCATGGACGCGTCGACACCTGGGGGTCAGCCCGTGCATCGCTATGAGGAGTGGGCGTCGGCCAACGCCGAGTCGCTAACCCGCGCGCGCACCGCTCTGTCCGGCATCGAGCGCCTCGACAAGCCCAACATCGCGGCGCTGTCGGTGGCTCTGCGCACCCTTCGCTCGGTCATCCGGGCCGGTGCCGCGACGTCGTGAGCCGGTCGTGAGCAGGTGGTGAGCAAGTGAGCGACGGCCTCGGACATCCGAGGGTGGTTGCGCTGCACCGCTTCCCGGTTAAGTCGATGGGTGGCGAGTCGCTCGAGACGACCGAGGTCGGTCCGGCTGGCATCGTTGGGGATCGGGAGTGGGCCGTCTACGGCGCGGACGGCAAGCTCGCGAGCGCCAAGCACACCCGCCGGTTCCGGCGAATGGACCCGGTGTTCGAGCTGGTCGCGCGGCGGCCTTGCGACGGCTCCAATGATCTTGTCGTGATGTTTCCGGACGGTCAGGAGCTCGCGCTGGGGCTGACCGGCTGTGAGCTCGACAATCACGCCGAAGGCGACCCTGGTGGTCTCTTGTCCGAGCATTTCGGCGAGGCGGTCTCCGTGCGCCGCGAGTCGACCGTCCCTCACCAGGATGCCGCGCCGGTATCGATCGTCGGGACGGCCACCTTGCGCGAGCTCGGCCGTCATGAAGGCGATGGGCGGCCCATCGACCCACGCCACCTGCGGGTCAATGTCGTCGTCGAGACCGATACCCCATTTGTCGAGGAGACGTGGGTTGGACGCCACGTCAGGCTCGGTACGGTAGTCATGGCCGTCACCGAGCCCATCCAGCGCTGCCGCATGGTCGGGGTGACGCAGGTGGGGCTGGCTGGCCGACCTGGGCTGCTGCGCGCCATCAGTGACCACCACGACCTGTGTACGGGTGTCTACGGCTCGGTGGTGACCTCAGGCGTCGCCACCGTCGGCGACCACGTCCTCGTGATCGCCCCGACGAGGAGCGGGCCCCTCGGCTCCGCATAGTCTTCCCTCGTGCCCACGCTGCAGGAGGTGCTCCACGCCGCCACGGACCTCGAACCCGCCGAGGCCGAGTGGCTGCACCTGCTCGTTGGGGACTGGCAGCTCATCTCCGACTTGTCGTTTGCCGATCTTGTCCTCTGGGTGCCAGCCGGACTCGAGGGGTGGCTCGCGGTCGCGCACGTCCGCCCGACGACTGGGCAGATGGTGTTCTTCGAGGACGTCGTGGGCCGGCGGACGCATCGCGGAAGGCAGTCGCTTCTCGACCAGGCCTACCTCGACCGGCGGATCGTCCGGCAGAAGGACCCGATCTTCCGCGACGACATGCCGGTGCGCGAGGAGGCGATCCCTGTCGTGCGCGCTGGTCGCGCCCTTGCCGTCCTGACGCGGCATACCAACCTTGCTGCGATGCGCACGCCCAGTCGACTCGAGCTGACGTACCAGTCCCTGGCGGACGCGTTGGCGAGGATGATCGCCGCTGGCGAGTTTCCCAACGTCTCGGCGCCGACCGGCCAGCGTCGCGGCGCGCCGCGAGTGGGCGACGGGGTCATCCGCCTGGACGTCAACGGAGTCGTCTCGTATGCCAGCCCCAACGCACTCTCGGCGATCCATCGGTTGGGGCACGTCGGTGATGTGGTCGACGAGCTGCTGGCCAAGGTCGTCGCGGACCTGCTCCGCGACGAGTCACCGGTCGACGAGTCTCTGGCCGTCGTGGTCACTGGACGGGCGCCCTGGCGCACCGAGGTGAGCAGCCGAGGGGCCAGCGTGTCCATGCGCGCCATTCCCATCACCGAAGGTGGTCAGCGCGTCGGTGCCCTGCTGCTGGTGCGCGACGTGTCCGAGCTTCGTCGACGTGAGCAGGACCTGATCACCAAGGACGCGACCATCCGCGAGATCCACCACCGGGTGAAGAACAACCTCCAGACGGTGGCAGCGTTGCTACGCCTCCAGGCCCGTCGGCTGCCTGCCGGCGAGGCTGGCCGCGTGGCGCTGGAGGAGGCCGTGCGTCGGGTCGGCATCATCGCCCTGGTTCACGAGACCCTGAGCCAGGGATTCGACGAGACCGTGAACTTCGACGACATCGCGGTTCGTGGCCTGGCGGCGGTGACCGAGGTGGCCAAGATCGAGCACCCGATCGAGACGAGCGTTGCCGGGTCGTTCGGCCTGTTGCGCGCGGAGGACGCCACCGCGATGGCGATGATCCTGTCGGAACTGGTCCAGAACGCGGTCGAGCACGGGCTCGGCGAGAACGGCGGTGGGCATATCGCGGTTCACGCCGAGCGGAGTGCTGTCGAGGGTGAGGAGCTGCTCACGGTGACGATCACGGACGACGGTGCGGGGCTGCCCGAGGGCTTCACGCCTGGCCGTTCCGGTCTGGGGACGCAGATCGTCCAGTCGTTGGTGCAGGACCT
>DASYGI010000133.1:0-3637 GCA_035999925.1 Pedococcus sp. | reverse complement strand
CAGCACCTTGCCCAGCAGCAAGGAAGCAGCGATGGCCGCGCCCAGGCTCCACCAGGTCAGGCCGATCCAGGTGGAGAGCAGGCTGGCGACCAGCACCCCGGACAGGACGGCGCCGACCCGGACCGCGCCCGCCTTGAGGGTTGAGAAGGCCGAGGCCTGCACCACGAGCAGGGCGGTCAGCGGTCCGGTCAGGTCGACCACCCCGCCGGTCGCCACCAGCGTGAGCAGATAGGCCACCACGGCGGCCGCCGTCAGACGCACGACGGTCACCAGAGTTGGCTGGAGTCGGCCCGGCACCTCGCTCCAGTGGGCAGGGCGACCGGGCCACGCCAGGCTCGCGAGCCGATGCCAGCTCGTGCGCTGGGTGACGTCGTCGTCGGGCACGTTCACGTTGTCTGCTCCCACTGCGGGCCGGGTGCGACTGAAGGTAGCGGACGGGCGCGCCATCCAGAGATGCCACGTGAGGTGATCCGAGGCAGGATGATGGCATGAAGCTCGGACTGCATATCGCGGACTTCACCTGGGATGGTGGGCCGTCCGTTCTGCCGCAACGACTCTCGGACATCGCAGCCCGTGCCGAACAGGCTGGCTACGACCGGGTCAGCGTCATGGACCACCTCTGGCAGATCCAGCACCTGGGGCCACCCGAGCACGAGATGCTCGAGGCCTACACCACGCTCGGCTACCTCGCCGCGAAGACCGAGCGCGTCAAGCTCCTCACGGTTGTGACGGCAGTCGTGTACCGCGAGCCAGGGCTCCTGGCCAAGGCCGTGACCACCCTCGA
This sequence comes from Pedococcus sp., assembly GCA_035999925.1. Classification (GTDB taxonomy): domain Bacteria; phylum Actinomycetota; class Actinomycetes; order Actinomycetales; family Dermatophilaceae; genus Pedococcus. The sequence goes on along the minus strand of DASYGI010000133.1, from coordinate 2,853 downwards.
CGTGCTCTCGGGCGGTCGGGCGATGCTGGGCATCGGCGCTGCCTGGAACGAGGAGGAGTCCCGGGGCCTGGGGTTGTTCTTCCCCTCCACCTCCGAGCGGTTCGAGCGGCTGGAGGAGGCGCTGCAGATCTGCCTGCAGATGTGGGGCGCGGACGACGGTCCGTACAAGGGCACGCACTACCAGCTCGAGCGGACCCTGAACTCGCCGCAGTCCCTCAGCCGTCCTCATCCACCCATCCTGATCGGGGGTGCGGGGGAGCGTAAGACCCTGCGCCTGGTCGCTCAGTACGCCGACGCGTGCAACATCTTCGACACCCCGGAGCTGCCCCACAAGCTCCAGGTCCTGCGTGACCACTGTGACCGGCTGGGCCGTGACTACGACGAGATCGAAAAGACGGCACAGGTCCGCTTCGACCTCGGTCCACGAGGAGAGAGGGTCGACGAGGTGGTCGAGCATCTGCGCGAGCTCGCGGGTCTGGGCATCGAGGTCGCTCATGGGGCGCTCGTCAACGTGAGCAAGCCGGAGACGTTGGAGCTGATGGCCGAGCGGGTGATCCCCGCCGTCGCCGACCTGTGAGGCGGGGCTGTCGCGGTTTCCGACGCTCGACCTCGGGATGGCGCGGAGGGTGGCTCCCGGGATGGTCGCGGACGCTCGCGGCGGATGGCCGGCGCGTCCTACGCGACGCGGCGTATGCCGGGTGTCGCCCTCGGGAGGAGGCGTGGCACAGTCCGCCCTGACAGGCTTGCGGCCTGTCCACACACATCGAGGGAACGGAAGACCATGACTGAGCACGAGAAGGTGGCGGAGACGTCGCGTCTGGGCGGGAGGCTGCGGCAGGTCCTGGCCATGCTTGGTGCCGAGTTCCTGCTGGGCATGGGTGCGAATCTCGTTGGCTTGCCGTCGGAGGTGAAAGGTGCTGCCCACGCCGTCACGCTGACGTTGATCGGGGTGCACGCGCTGTTGGCAATCGGCATCGTGGTCGTCGCCTTCCTCGTGAGCCGCTCGGCGAGCGAGGAGCAGGTGGCCGTGCGGCCGACGACCATCGGCGGCATCAGCGTGGCCGTCACCTTCGTCGCCGGCCTGGGCACGCTGATGACCGGCAGCGCATGGCTCTCCTTCGTCATGGCCGCCGGGTTCCTAGCCGCCGCGGCCATGTACGTCGCGGCATACGCGGAGGTCAGCCGGCGAGCGCCTGCGGTGGGCTAGCCCGTCACCACGCCGGTCAGCCGTTGGTCCAACAGCCGAGTACGTCCGAGGCGATCTCGTAGGCGAGGTCGGTGCGCTTCTCATGCTGCGCGCCGAAGACCGTGGGAAGCCCAGTGGCGTCGACGACGAGCGTCTGACTGTCCTTGAGGACGACCACGGTCCCGGACGGGGTGCCGTAAGAGCGCTCGCCGAGCCCGATGAGGGTGTCGGTGGTGCCGAGGGTGGGTCGCAGGCTCGTGAAGTACATCCCCGCGGCGGTCTTGCTCGGCGAGTCCTGGACCGCAAGCGTCAAAGGTCCCATCGGCAGGTCGTACGTGCACGTGAATCGGTGGTCGACGAACGTGCTGTGCGCTGCGGGCGTCGCGGGCAGGTTGAGCACCTGCTTCACCTTGTCCTTGATGTCCTCGCTGCAGACCATCTGGGCGGCCGCCGACGGTCCGGTGGTGGCCGAGGGTGCCATGGTCTGTCCGGGTGCCATGGACATGCCCGGCATCGAGTTGGTCGAGGTAGTCGTGGTGGCGGCCTGGGAGGTGGCGCACCCCGCCAGGAGTATGCCGGCGGCTGCAAGGCTCAGGGTCCACATCGGTGTTCGCATGGTTGCGGTCCTTCCGTGGTGCGGCTGGATCATGCTGGGTGGCTGGAGACGAGGGAGGCGTACGCGACGATGTTGCTCTCGTAGCCATGACTGCTGACGTTGAAGTGCCCACCGCAGGTGATGAGGCGCAGCGCGGCGTGGTCGGTGTTCCCGTACACCTCGAGGGTGGGGAAGTGGTCCTTGGCGTAGGAGACCACTCGGTCGACCTGGAAGACCGCGACCGTGTGGTCGGCCCGCGTCACGTCGACCGTGTCGCCGGGGCGCAGAGCGCCGAGCTTGAAGAAGACTCCCGGTCCGTACTGGGCGGAGTCGACGTGGCCGAGCAGGACCGCTGGTCCAAGCTGGCCAGGCGTCGGAGAGTACTGGTACCACCCCGCCCGGGAGTCGCGTCCCAGTGGCGGCACCTGGACGGTGCGGTCCGGGTTGAGTCCGAGCTGCAGGAGGTCGGAGCTCACCCCGATGGCCGGAATCTCCAAGCGCGTCGGGACGGCTGCAGGCAGCACCGGTCCCCTGACTGCGCTTCGGGGCCGGCCCGGGACCGTTCCGGGCCCGGTCGTCTGGCCGGTGGCTGTCGCGCTCGGAAGGGGAACGGCTGCCGAGGCCGGCGGCTGCGGAGCGTGTTGCTGGGCATGGAGGCCTACTGCCAGCAGAACCGCCCCGACGACGAGGAACAGCACGGCCAACACCGTCGCGGGGTGGCGGCGACGTCGGCCGTGCTGCTCAGTACTCATCAGGGTGAGGTTTCCGCGATCAGCTGTTCGCGGCGGTGCGACGACGCAGGCCGAACCCACCGGCGACTGCAGCGGCCGCCACGAGGACGCCACCGAGGGCGAGCATGCCCTCGTCCTGGACGCCGGAGGTGCTGCCACCACCGGTGCCAGCTGCGCCGCCAGGCATGGCGGACATCTGCGACGCGACCAACGTGCCACAGGCGGCCGGCGAGGTGGCGGCCAGCGGCAGCGACGGAACCAGGTCGCTCTTCTCGCCCTGCGCCTGCTTGGACAGGGTCGCGGGGTCGAGACCGTGGACCACGATGACCCCGGTGCCGGCC
>DASYGI010000132.1:0-3290 GCA_035999925.1 Pedococcus sp. | reverse complement strand
TGCTGAAACTTCAGCCGTGCCGAAACTGCGTCATCTGGCCCTATGGCTGCTACCGTCATTCCCGTTGCCGACCCAGTCCCGCACAACGGGCTCTGCGCGACTGTGCCGCCGCGCGAAGGTTCGCGTATCGCGCCAGTCGTGACCATCGGCGGCCTGAGGTCTCCACACGGGAGATCTCGCAAACAAGAAGAGGCAACACCAGTGGCAACAGGCACCGTGAAGTGGTTCAACAGCGAAAAGGGCTTTGGTTTCATTGAGCAGGACGGCGGCGGCGCCGATGTCTTCGTTCACTACTCGGCCATCGAGAGCGGCGGCGGCTACCGCGAGCTCCAGGAGGGCCAGAAGGTCGAGTTCGACGTGACTCAGGGCCCGAAGGGTCCCCAGGCGGAGAAGGTCAAGGGCATCTGACCCAACCACACGCATTGCGGTGACCTAGGTCGCCGTTGAATCCCCCGACCGTCTGGTCGGGGGATTCGTGTTTCCCCGCGGCATACGATCTGCGATGTGGACTTCGACCGCTTCACCATCGTGCTGCTGGTGACTCCGGCCAACCCGCCTCGGTTGTCCGAGGATGAGGCCGACCGGCTCCAGGACGCGCATCTGAGCCATCTCGCTGACCTGCACGAGCGCGGCGTACTCCTGGCGGCGGGTCCGCTGGGTGACCCGAGCCCAGGGCGTCACTACCGCGGGCTGTCGATCCTGCGCTGCGAACCCGACGAGGCATTGCGGCTCAAGGGCGAGGACCCGGCCGTCCGAGCGGGGGTCTTCGACCTGGTCGCGCTGCCGTGGATGGTGCCAGCCGGTGCTGTCCAGTTCACCCCGACGACCTTCCCTCGCTCCAGCGCCGACGCATGACGCCTTGCCCGAGCTGACGTCATGATTCCGCGCGGATCGCCTCTCAATGGGAGTGGGGACCCCCATCAAGCCAGCGCTGTGCAGGGCGGGCGGGGGTCCGGGTCCGCCAAGCCTGCTGGGGGCTAGCCTCCGGCTGCGACGGGCGCAGGCTGGGCCTTGGTTCGCTTGACGGCGGCACCCCTAACCGTCAAGCGGACCAACACTCAGGCTCCAGTCAGGCGACAGCCCACTCGTCACCCGACCTGGCTGCAAGGGCGTTGCGCATGCCAATCCGCGCGCGACGGGCTAGCTGCCGGGTCGCGGCAACGGAGAGGTTGAGCTGGTCGGCGATCTCCGGGTAGGGCCGGTTCTCGATGTAGACCAGCACGATGACCTGCTGCCATCGCTGAGGGAGGGTGGCCAGCGCTTCCTTCATCCGGTCGTTGAACAGCTGCTCGAGGACCAGCTGTTCGGGGGACTGCTCGGCGATCCGGGCAGCCAGTTCCGGGTTGGCCATTGCGGCGTCTTCGACGTCCTCGACCCAGTCCAGCCGCTGTTCTCGGCGCAGGTGGCCCAGATGCAGGTTCAGGACTGCGGCACGGACGTAGCCCATGAACGCCGTCGTCGGGCCGCGGCCGGCCCGCAGCTGCTCCCAGGTGCGCGCGAACGCCTCGGCGACCAGATCGTCAGCTGCCTGCTCATGCGCCGCCAGGCGCCGCGCATAGCCCCGAACCCGATGCACGTGACCGGCATACAGCGCCGCGAAGGCATCCACGTCCCCAGCCCGAGCACCCAGAATCAGCTGACCGACCGAGGCCTCATAGTCGACCTGGTCGGAATCACGGTCCGCCACCGGAGATGCCCCTCTTCAGTACCCCCGCGGCTGCAGGCGACCTAGCAAGTATGAGCACGCGTCAGCACTGCTTCGGACCGCGGGAGCGCCAATGGTGACCCGGCTCACCAGAGCCCGACGAGGCGCTATCGGACGTTCCGGCGCAAACCCTCTTGGACCACCCAGGGTCCCTGATGAGCCCGATGTCGTAATGCCAAGGGTTATTGCACAAATATTGCTTTGTATCTACCGTCGTGAGCGTGTCCGACCCGCGACGGATCTCTGATGTGGGCGCCTTGAAGGCCCTGGCGCACCCGCTGAGGTTGCGGCTGTACTACGCCCTGGCGATTCGGGGGTCGGCCACGGCGACGCGGTTGGCCGAGCAGGTCGGGGAGTCGACAGCCCTGGTCAGCTATCACCTGCGGGCACTGGCCAAGCATGGGTATGTCGAGCTTGACCCGCAGCCGCGGGGAGAGGACGGGCGGGAGCGGTGGTGGCGGCCAGCGACGACTGGTGTCGTGTGGTCGCCTTCCGACTTTCCGGACGGGCCGGCTGAGGCTGCCGCGACAACGGATGCCCAGCGACAGCTGGACGCCCATCGAGCCGCGTACCTCCAGGAGTGGCTCGACTCGCAGCACGAGTGGAGCCGCGGCTGGCAAGCTGCCGCCATCTCCACGGACACCCCGCTATTGCGCATGACGCCAGCTGAGCTGGAGGAGTTCGGCGTTCAGTATGCGGCCCTTGTGCGTCACTGGCACGAGCGACTTGGGAGTGCGGTCGACGACTCCGATCGTGAACAGGTCATGGTGATCCTGCACGCGTTCCCGTTTCGCCCATGACCGCCGAACCCGAGGTGAAGACCGCGGTGACGCGGGCCTATCGGGACCCCAACGTGCTGCGCTGGGTCCTGGGCTATCTCTCCTCCCTGGTCGGCGACCAGATCTGGTTCGTCGCGCTGTCCTGGGCGGCCGTGCAAGCGGGTGGGCCGGCACAGGTGGGACTCGTCTTGGCCGCAGGAGCCGTGCCCCGCTCCGCGCTGCTGTTGTTCGGCGGCGCCCTGGCCGACCGCTGGGGCATCCGCCGGGTCGCGATCGCCAGCGACCTGACCAGAACGGTGCTTCTGATCGGGGCGGCCGCCGTTGCCCTGACCCTTCGGCCGGGCGTGGGGTGGCTCGTCGCCCTGTCCGCTGCGTTTGGAGTCGTCGACGCGCTCTTCTTGCCTGCCGCAGCTGCCATGCCGCAGCAGCTCGCGGCGGGAACGGAGCTGACCCGCGTCCAAGGTCTGCGCGCAACGGCCCAGCGCCTGGCGACCACTGTCGGCGCCCCGGTGGGGGGCTTGACGGTTGCAGCCGCGGGCGTTGGGGGTGCCTTTGCCGTGGCGGCCGGCGGCACCGTCGTGAGCGTTGGCGCGCTCGCCTTGACCCGCGTGCGTCGCGGTGTGCCGCTGTCTCGCGAGCCGATCGTGCGCGCGGTTCGTGGCGGGCTTGTCTACACGATCGGTCACCCGGTCCTGCGGCCGTTGTTGATCATGGCGACCTTGACCGAACTGGGGTTCGGCGGAGCCGTCAACGCTGGACTGCCCATTCTCAGCCACGCCCGCGGATGGGGCGCCAGCGGAGTCGGG
>DASYGI010000131.1:0-10370 GCA_035999925.1 Pedococcus sp. | reverse complement strand
GGCGATGGCTGAGTGTTCGGAGTCGACCGGCACGATCTGGCCCGGTCGGGCCGCTTCCTTGACCAACGCGCCACCGACGATGAGCGACTCCTTGTTGGCCAGCGCGAGCGTCGAACCCTGCGCCAGGGCAGCCAGCGTGGGGCCCAGACCGATCGACCCCGTGATCCCGTTCAGCACCACATCCGCGCCGACCCGCGCGGCTTCGACCGCGGCTTGCGGACCAACGACCACCTGCGGCCGGTATGCCGGCTTGCCGGCCCGAGCGGCATACGCGGCGATGGCCTCGGCGACCCCCTCGTGACTCCCGCGGGCCACGGCCACCAGGCCGACGTCGAACCTGACGGCCTGTTCGGCGACGAGGTCGACGTTGGCTCCAGCGGAGAGCGCAGCCACGGTGAACCGGCCTTGATGAGCGGCGATGACGTCCAACGCCTGGGTGCCGATGGAGCCGGTCGAACCCAAGACGGCGACGCTACGCGGAGATGTCACTGCTTCATTCTCCCACGCGACCTGCGAGGTCACCTGCCACGCATCCCTGGAGCGTTGGCGACTGCTCGGCGAGCTACTCGCGGAAGACGCGGGACTCGATGAGCTGCTCCTCGACGACCCGCCCTTCGGGCTCGAAGCGGCCTTGCTCGAAGCGCTTCTGGAACTCCAGCTCCAGGTGGTCCGCACCGTTGCGGTTCTTCTCGATCGACATGACCACCCAGTGGCGGAAGCGCTCAGCATTGCCCAGGTGGTACACGAGGTGGTGCTTGGCGACGATGTCGTACTTCTCGTTGAGGATGAGCACGATGTCGGGTTCGTAGGCCAGCGCCGACGAGCCGCGCAAGTCGTTGACCCGCATCCGCCGACCTCCTACCAGGCTGTCCTTCTCGGCGGCGACGACGGCGATGATCGGCACCCCGAGCTCGAGTGCCATGTCCTTGAGCCGCTCCACGACGATGGCGACGCGCTCATCCTCCGATCCCGAAGACCCCGTGACCGGAACCTTCTGCAGATAGTCGACCAGGACCATCGGCGGACGCCCGTCGCTGTCGGTGACCTCGGCGACGGCCGCGCGGATGTCCTCGAGCGTGGTGTGTATGCCGCTCGAGGTGTGGACGTGGAGCCGGTCACCGTAGCCCTCGAGCGCCTGAAGTGCCTCCGCCCCGCCGCGCAGGCCAGCGAAACGCTCCCCCATGCTGTGGGCCACGCTGTGGCGCGCCTCGAAGCCTTGCCGGATCTTGCTCAGCGTGGCCGCATCGGTGCCAGCGACCACGGCCGCCTCGATGGCGATGAGCCGCTCCAGAATGCTGTGCGCGTCATGTTCGTAGGAGAAGAAGACGGCTGAACGGTTGGCCGCGACCGTGTTGCGCAACATCTGCAGCGCCATGGCCGTCTTGCCCAGGCCCTGAGGGCCGCCGAGGAGGACGAGCTCACCGGAGCGGAACCCCCCGGACAGCGCCTGGTCGAGCGCGAGGAAGCCGGTCGGCCAGACCCGGGCGCCGGCCGAGAGCCCGAGCCTCATCTTGGCGTCCGTCTCCACGATGACGTCGGTCAGCGAGCGAAGCCGTGGGCCATTGCGGTCGGTCGAATGGTCGCTCACGCCACTCGGGCCGGTCGAACCGCCCGGGCTGCTGGAGCCGTTGGGTCCGTGTTGGTTCAGCTCTGCGGGGACCTGCTCGGCGGTGCTGGTCATGGCCCGATTGAAGCCCGAACCTCCCTGACTGGGAAGGGATTCGGCGCAGAGTCATCCGTTTGGCCCACGCTGCGGCCAGCTGGGTTCGGGACGCTATGGGGCGATTCCGACATACGTCGTCTCGAGGTACTCCTCGATTCCTTCGAAACCACCTTCTCGACCGAACCCGGACGCCTTCACCCCGCCGAAGGGCGCAGCGGGGTTGGAGATGACGCCCTGGTTGATGCCGATCATGCCGAACTCGAGGGCCTCACTGACTCGGATCACCCTGGCGAGGTCGTTGGTGAACACATAGGAGGCCAGCCCGTACTCGGTGCGGTTGGCCCGCTCCACGGCCTCCTGCTCGGTGCGGAAAGTCGAGATCGGCGCGACCGGGCCGAAGATCTCCTCGCTCATGACCCGAGCCGACATCGGCACGCCACTGATCACGGTTGGCTCGAAGAAGTAGCCGCGCCCCTTGACCGAGGACCCGCCGGTCAGGACAGTGGCGCCCTGCGCGCGCGCGTCCTCCACGAGCTCCGCGACGCCGTTGCGCGCCTTCGCGTCGATCAGAGGTCCCACGTCGACGCCCTTGGTGGTGCCCTTGCCGAGGGTCAGGGCACCCATTCTCTTCGCGAACCGCTCGGCAAACTCGTCGGCGACGCTCTCTTGGACGAAGAACCGGTTGGCCGCTGTGCACGCCTCGCCGATGTTGCGCATCTTCGCCAGCATCGCGCCCTCCACGGCGCGGTCGAGGTCAGCGTCGTCGAACACGATGAACGGAGCGTTTCCACCGAGCTCCATGGAAACCCGGAGCAGCTGCTGGGCACTCTGCTCGACCAGGCGTCTGCCGACCCCGGTGGACCCGGTGAACGTGAGCTTGCGCAGACGCTCGTCGCGGATCAGTGGCTCCATGACCTCGCCGGTGTGGGAGGTGGTCACCACGTTCAACACCCCCGCGGGCAGGCCGCACTCACGCAGGAGCTCGGCGAGCGCCAGCATGGTGAGCGGCGTCTGGCTCGCCGGTTTGACCACCATGGTGCAACCCGCCGCGATGGCCGGACCGATCTTGCGCGTACCCATCGCCAGCGGGAAGTTCCAGGGGGTGATCATGAGCGTCGGCCCCACGGGCTTCTTCATCGTCAACAGCCGGGTAGCACCGTTGGGGGCGGTCGACCAGCGTCCGTGGATGCGGACGGCTTCCTCGGAGAACCACCGGAAGAACTCCGCGCCGTAGGTGACCTCGCCGCGTGACTCTTGCAGGGTCTTACCCATCTCCAGGGTCATCAGCATGGCGAACTCGTCGGCCCGCTCGGTGATGCGCTCGAAGGCTGCCCGAAGGATTTCGCCGCGGTCCCGGGGGGCCGTAGCCGCCCAGCCCGCCTGCGCGGCCACCGCAGCATCCAGGGCCGCCTTGCCGTCAGCGACAGTCGCGTCCGCAACGTGGGCCAGGGTGCTGCCGCTGGACGGGTCCTCCACCGCGAGGGTGGCTCCGTCGCCCGCGTCACGCCACTGCCCAGCGATGAAGAGCCCCTTCGGGACCGAGTCGACGAGGGACTTCTGGTTGATGGCCATCAGGACTTGCCTCCGCTGGTGTGGGTGTGGTCTGCGTCGTTGGTATGCGTCTCGTGGGTATGTGTCTCGTGGGTGTGGTGATGCCGGATGTGCCCCTGCGGGATCACCCCTGCGCGACCTGCCAAGAGCGGCTGAGCCGGGTCCCACCGAGTGCCGTCCCGCTCATCTTGCCGCCGCCGGGCGATCGCCGAAAGAGCCTCAAGCACAACGCGGTTGGCCAGCGCCGCAGTGATGTCGGCGTGGTCGTAAGGCGGGCTGACCTCGACGATGTCCATCCCCACCACCGGCAGCTCCAGACAGATCCGACGCACGGCGTCCAGCAGCTGCCGGGCCGACAGCCCCCCGGGCTCCGGTGTGCCCGTGCCGGGCGCATGTCCCGGGTCGCACACGTCGATGTCCACCGACAGGAACACCCCGTCGCACTCGTCCATGGCGATCGTGAAGGCCTCGGTGAGGCACTCGTTGAGCCCGCGGTGGACGATCTCGGTCATCTCGTAGGAGCGCATCTGCTGGCCGGCCATCCAGTCCAGCGTCTCCGGCGGAGGCCAGTAGCCGCGCAGTCCGACCTGCAGGAACCGGTCGCCTCGCAGCGCGCCTGACTCGATGAGCCGTCGCATGGGCTGGCCGTGTCCCCACAGCGAGCCGAACTCGATGTCACCGGTGTCGGCGTGCGCGTCGAAGTGGATCATCGAGACCCGCCCGTGGCCGAGGACGTTGGCCACCCCCTTGGCGTCGGGGAAGGCGATCGAGTGGTCGCCCCCGAGAACCACCGGGATGGCGCCGGAGCGGGCTACCATCTCGACTGCGGCTTCAAGAGCCGGAAGGGCGACCTCGATGTCTCCCGAGTACATCTCCACATCGCCGGCGTCCACCACCCGGAGGTCAGCGAGCCCGTCTGTCCTCAGGGCCAACGAGGGACGCGACCCGTCGTGCGGCAGGTAGTCCGTCATCCGGATGGCCTGCGGCCCGAACCGGGTGCCCGGCCGGTGCGAGGTGCCCCCGTCGAAGGGTGCGCCGAGGATCACGATGTCGGCATCGGCATACGTGCTTTCCTCGTCGAGGTCGCATCGGTCCACGCCGAGGAAGGTGAAGTCGGGGCCGAACTGCTGCCCGTATCGCGTCATGGCATCACATCCTGCCTGGGTACGCTCGCCCGATGACGACCGCCTCCCCCAGTGTCCGCCCGGCCGTGCCGACCGACTCGTTGTACGACGTGATCCATCGCCGTCGGGACGTGCGCGGCCAGTTCACCGGCGGCGAGGCGGACCCGGAGGCCCTGGGTCGCATCCTGGCCGCCGCCCATGCGGCGCCGAGCGTGGGCATGAGCCAGCCGTGGGACTTCGTCGTGGTCCGGTCGCAAGCCACCAGGCGCGAGTTCCACGAGCATGTGCGCACCGAGCGGGACACCTTCGCCGCCACCCTCTCCGGAGAGCGCGCGGAGACCTTCTCCCGAATCAAGATCGACGGCATCCTGGAGTCGTCGCTGTCCGTGGTCGTCACGCACGACCAGTCCCGGGGCGGCCCCGCGGTGCTCGGTCGACACGCCATCGCCGATGCCGGCCTCTTCTCGACCTGCCTGTCCATCCAGAACCTCTGGCTGGCTGCGACCGCCGAGGGCTGGGGCGTCGGCTGGGTGTCGTTCTATCGCGAGGAGTACCTCGCCGAGCTCCTCGGGATCCCCAGCGGCATCCGACCCGTCGCCTGGCTGTGTCTGGGACCGGTGAGCCACCTGGAGCAGGTCCCCGACCTCGAGCGCCACGGCTGGCGGCGGCGCCGTCCACTCGAGGAGGCGCTGCACGACGACCGCTGGGGCGGTCATACAGAGTCCTGACCAGCAGTGCGCCTGGCGCACGAGGTCACCGTTCCTCAGCGCCCCACGCCGAGCCGAACCCCGCAGGCTTGGGCGCCGCGAGCAGCTCCAGGAACGGCACCGCGTCGAAGGCCTCCGGTCCCATGACCCCCGTGCCCTTCCAGGCGCCGGTCGCGAGGAGCTCGAGGGCCACCACAGGGTTCACCGCCGTCTGCCAGACGACGCACTGGGCGCCGTACTCACGCATCGTCTCCTCGTTGTCCACCACGTGGTAGAGGTACGTGGTCCGGGGCTGCCCGTCCTTGCCGGTGCCCCTGACCAGCACCCCCGCACAGGTCTTGCCGTGCATCCGGGGCCCGATGGTGGCCGGGTCCGGGAGGACTGCGGCGACCACGTCCCGCGGTGAGACCCGGACGCCCTTGACGTTCACAGGGTCGGTGCGGTCCAGCCCGAGGGTGTGCAAGGTACGCAGGATGGTGATCAGCTCGTCGCCGAGCCCGTACTTGAACGTCACCCGGTCGGCCTCGAGCCAGCGCGGCATGAGGAGCACCTCTTCGTGCTCCACGTGCACGCACTCGACCGGACCTATGCCCTCGGGGAACTCGAAGACCTCCGGCTCGCTGAACGGCGGAAGGGTGAAGAACCCGGCTTCGATGTCACCACCTGCGGCCTCCGCCCGGGCCCGCTCCCACACGACCGGCGGGTTCAGGCATTCCTCGATGATCGTCCACATCGAGAAGCTCGGCGCGAACGTCTCGTTGCCCTCTTCGTCGTAGACCGCGAGGTTGGCGCCGTCGCGGGTGCCCAGCTCGTCGATGTGCGAGAACAGGTGGTCCGCGGCGTACCGCGCGAAGACGTCCGACAGTCCGGGCTCGACCCCGATGCCCAACAAGGCCAGCTGACCCGCCCGCTCCCAGTCCCCAGCCATGGCGAGCTGCTCGTCACCCAGCTTGACGTGCGCCTGCGCGTACGGCTCCTGCGGGTGCGGCCGCGACAGGCTCATCGCCATGTCGAGGTAACCGGCCCCGGCCGCGAGCGCACCCCGGAAGATCGGCATGACGAAGCGCGGGTCCACGGCGTTCAGCACGTGGGTCGAGCCGTGGGCGCGGGCCAGTGCCGCGACGGCCGCCTCGTCCGAGGCGTCCACCTGCGCTGCCAGCAAGCGGGACTCGCCCTCGCGGCGCGCCGACGCGGCAGCGACGGTGGCCTCGGCCCGAGCCAGGTCGTAGTCCGCGACGACGAGCTGCTCGAAGAAGTCACGCTCCACGGCGATCCGCGCGGCGGCGTCACCGACGCCGCCAGCGCCGATCATCAGAATCCGCACGATCACGGCTCCTGGGTATGGTCGGGATGGCCGGGACGGTCGTCGCGCCGCAGGACGGTGCCGGTGGCCGGGTCGATGGCCGAGGCGCCCGGAGGCAGGTTGGACAGGTCAGGCGCGATCACCGTGGCCTCCCGAGTGTCGGGCAGCCTGACCTGGCCTGCGGCTGGCGCAACCTGCCCGGCGAGCACGAGGTCGGCGTGGCTGCGCACGGGCAGGGTCTCGCCACGGAAGTACGCCGGGGCCACGGCCCGCTGCCACGCCAGGAAGATGAACCCGGCCAGCAGCGAGACGACTCCGACCACGGCCACCGCACCGATACCCGCGATCGTGACGTTCTTGCCGTTGGCGTCGGTGAGGTAGGCCGGGTCCCAGTAGGTCTTGAGGGCGTACACGAACATCACGAACAGGAACACCCCGCCCACGACGGGGATGAGCCCACGCATCACCAGGTGGCGTGCCGAGTCGGTCAGGCTGTGCCGGTAGAACCAGGCGCAGGCGATCCCCGTGAGCCCGTAGTAGAAGGCGATCTGCAGACCGATGGCGCCGATGAGCGCCGACAGGATGCTGGGGCTGACCCAGGTCATCATCAGGTAGAACGCGGCCGACACCAGCCCCATGCCGATGGTCGACCAGGTGGGGGTCAGGTACCGCGGGTGGATGCGCGCGAAGCGCGTGGGGATCGCCTTGTATGCCGCCATGGACAGGGACGTGCGGGCGGTGGGCAGGATCGTGGTCTGGGTCGAGGCGGACGCCGAGGTGAGGATCGAGACCGCCAGCAGGGCCAGGCCGATGTGCCCGAGCGTGCTGGTGCCATAGAGCGTCGGGCCGATCGCGGTGAACACGTCGGCGGCGTTGTTGGCGTTGCCCAGGCCGATTCCCTTGTCACCCGTGCCGGCGAAGGCGACGGTGGCGACGCTGACCAGGACGTAGGTGACCAGGAGCAGGACGGTAGAGATGACTGCCGCGCGACCGGGGGTCCGACCGGGGTCGTCAGCTTCCTCGTTGGTGGCGACGGCGGTGTCCCAGCCCCAGTAGATGAACACGCCGAGCAGCACCGTGGAGGCGATGACGGACATGGACATGCCGCTGGGCCACAGCCACGACAGGGACGGGTGGACCGAGCCGGTCGGCGAGATCCCGGCATACACCTTGTAGAGGGCGACCGCCGCGAAGATCACCAGGGTGACCACCTCGATGGACAGCAGGGCGTACTGCAGCCGGGCCGACACCTCGATCCCGCGGTAACAGATGTAGGTCATGATCGCTATCCACAGCAGACCGGCCACGGTCGACCAGAACGTGCTCTGGTCGAGGGTGTTGTGGATGCCCAGCTCGTTGGCCAGAGTGAAGGAGTACGACCCGGCGATCTGGGCCAGGTTCGCCATCACGATGATGTCGGCGATGATGATGCCCCAGCCGCCCATCCACCCCACGATGGGTCCGAACGCCCGGGTGGCCCACGTGAAGGTCGTGCCGCAGTCCGGCTCCGCCTCGTTCAGCTCCTTGTAGGCCACGGCGATGAAGTACATCGGCACGAAGGCCAAGAGCATGATGGCCGGCGCCTTGAGCCCAGCCCCACCCGCGACGATGAAGCCCAGCGTCGCGGCCAGCGAGTATGCCGGCGCGGTCGACGCCATCCCCACCACGACGCTTCCGACGAGGCCCAGGGCGCCGGCCTTGAGGCCCTTGCTCTCTGGCGGCTCGATGACGCCCGCGCGCGGGGCGGCCTCGTGAACGCTCATGCGATGGTCCTTCCTTGACACTGATGAGTGGGCGGTACCGATAGGTGAGACTGGTCGATCGGGTGGAGAGCGCCTAGCTGTCGATGTTGGCCATCACGTGCTTGATGCGGGTGTAGTCCTCGAAGCCGTACATCGACAGGTCCTTGCCGTAGCCGGACTTCTTGAACCCGCCATGCGGCATCTCGGCGACGATCGGGATGTGGGTGTTGATCCAGACACAGCCGAAGTCCAGCGCCTTGGACACCCGCATGGCCCGGCCGAAGTCCTTGGTCCACACACTCGAGGCCAGCCCGTAGTCGACGCCGTTGGCCCAGCGGATGGCCTCCTGCTCATCGGTGAAGCGCTGCACGGTGATCACGGGTCCGAAGATCTCGTCCTGGATCACCTCGTCGTCCTGGTGGAGGCCGGACAGCACCGTCGGCTCGAGGTAGAACCCGTCGCCGAGGCCCGTCAGCCGGTGGCCACCCGCAGCCACGTTGGCGTGGTCGGGCAGCCGCGACAGGAAGCCCTCGACGCGCTCGAGCTGGTTGCGGTTGTTCACCGGCCCGAACAGCGCGTCCTCGTCGTCCGGGAGCCCGACCCTGGCGGAGCTCTTGGCGTACTCCCCCAGTGCAGCGACGAAGTCGTCGTGGATCCGGGGAGCCGCGAGCACTCTGGTGGCAGCCGTGCAGTCCTGACCGGCGTTGAAGTACCCGGCGACGGCGATGCCCTCGACAGCGGCCTCGATGTCGGCGTCGTCGAACACCACGACCGGGGCCTTGCCACCGAGCTCGAGGTGCACCCGCTTGACGTTGCGGCTGGCGCTTTCGGCCACCTGGATGCCGGCCCGCACGGAGCCGGTGATCGCGACCAGGGCCGGCGTCCTGTGCTCGACGACCGCCCGCCCCGTCTCACGGTCGCCGGTCACGACGTTGAACGTGCCTGCGGGGAGGAACTCCGAGGCGATCTCGGCCAGCAGCAGCGTCGTCTCGGGCGTGGTGTCGGAAGGCTTGAGGACAATGGTGTTGCCCGCTGCCAGAGCGGGACCGATCTTCCAGACGGCCATCATCATCGGGTAGTTCCAGGGCGTCACCTGGCCGACGACGCCGATGGGCTCGCGGCGGACCCAGCTGGTGTGGCCCTTGAGATACTCCCCCGCCGCGCGGCCCTCGAGGACCCGGGCCGCGCCGGCGAAGAAGCGGAGCTGGTCCACCATCGGCGGGAGCTCTTCACTCGCAGTGAGCGCATAGGGCTTCCCGGTGTTCTCCGCCTCGAGCTTGACGAGCTCGTCGGCGCGCCTCTCGACGGCGTCGGCGAACTTGAGCAGCGCCTGCTGGCGCTCGCTCGGCGTGGTCTGGCCCCACTCCTCGAAGGCCCGGCTCGCCGAGGCGTATGCCGCGTCGACGTCGGCCGCCGTGGAGACCGGAGCCTTGGCGACGACCTGGGCGGTCACGGGGCTGACGATGTCGGAGGTGGCGTCGGTCCGCGCCTCGACGTACTCACCGTTGACGAAGTTGCGCAGCTGGCGGGGGGACGAGGTCACGGGTACTCCAGGATTTCGATCTTGCGGCTACGGATTCCGGTGTCAGGAACTGTAACGCTCTGACGGCGGATTTCAATAGGTTCTTCCCACTGATCTGGCGAAAACAACGCCCATTTCGCCAAAGTGCCACTGATTCCGTGGCCCTAGGACTTGCGTGGAGCGACCGCGAGGGCCACCATGGCGGCGTGACCCGCGCTCCCAACAACTCTGCAGAGGTTCGCCTCGACGACGTGTCGAAGGCGATCATCGAGCAGCTGCAGGAGGACGGTCGTCAGTCGTACGCCACCATCGCGAAACACGTGGGCCTCTCGGAGGCCGCCGTTCGGCAGCGGGTGCAGCGGCTGCTCGACTCCGGTGTCATGCAGATCGTTGCCGTCACCGACCCGCTCCAGGTGGGCTTCCGCCGTCAGGCCATGATCGGCATCCGAGTGGACGGTGACCTCACCCCCGTCGGTGAGGCACTCACGCGGATGCCGGAGGTCGACTACGTGGTCACCACGGCCGGCAGCTTCGACCTGCTCGTCGAGGTGGTGTGCGAGGACGACGACCAGCTGCTCCAGCTGCTCACCAAGCAGATCCGGGTGCTCCCGGGCGTCCTGACCACCGAGACGTTCGTCTATCTGAAACTCAACAAACAGCACTACAACTGGGGAACACGATGACCACAGAACCGTCGGCAGTCTTCGAGCCGTCCAGCGACACCCACACGCCCCAGGGCACGCTCATGAGCGACGCCG
>DASYGI010000130.1:0-1874 GCA_035999925.1 Pedococcus sp. | reverse complement strand
AGAAGAAAGCTAAATGAAACTATGGCCTGTCTATGTCTGGCTTGCAGCCGATTGCGTGAACTGCGCGGGCAGGTGGCGACGATCGCGTCCCCTGGGGTGGTGTAACTCGTCGCGTGTTGCTCTGCGAGTGAGTGCAACTATGCCGTAGCGGCGATCTCCTTCCGGGTGGTCTTGGCTGGTGGGGTTTTCGTGGCTTCCAGGACGGTCGGCGGCGGCGGGTTCAGCAGCGCCATGGATTCCTCGGACAGGTAGCGGCGGTCGCTGTCTTGCCATTCGTCGTGGGCCTCGATCAGCACGCAGCTGGACAGGCGCAGTAGGGCTGCGGGGTTGGGGAAGATCCCGACGACGTCGGTGCGACGCTTGACCTCGCGGTTGAGTCGCTCGAGGGGGTTGGTGCTCCAGATCTTGCGCCAGTGCGGGAGTGGGAAGTCCGCGAATGCGGTCAGGTCCGCCTTCGCGTCGATCAGCATGTCGGCGACGACGGGGAACTGCCCGGCGAGCATGGTGGCCACGAGGTCGACCTGGGCCCGGACTTCCTTTTGGCCGGGCTGGGCGAAGATCGTGCGGATGGTGGCGGCGACCATCTCGGCGTGGCCCTTGCTGACCTTGGCCAGTACGTTGCGCATGAAGTGCACCCGACACCGTTGCCAGCTCACGCCCTGCAGGACGGCCGCGATGGCGTTGACCAGGCCGCGGTGGGCGTCGCTGATGACCAGTTGGACGCCGGTCAGGCCGCGGTCTCGTAGGTCGCGCAGGAACTCGGTCCAGAAGTCCTCGGTCTCGCTGTCTCCGCTCGCGCAACCGAGGACTTCCCTTCTGCCGTCGGCACTCACGCCGGTCGCGATGACGACTGCCTGCGAGACGACCCGGCCGCTCAGGCGGACCTTGCAGTAGGTCGCGTCGCCGAACACGTAGGGGAACGCGAGGTGGTCCAGCGATCGGGTCCGCCAGATCGCTACCTCGGAGTCGAGCTGCGCGCAGACCCGGCTTACCTCGCTCTTGCTGATCCCGGTGCCGCCCATGGCGATGACCAGGTCATCGACCCGGCGGGTGCTCACCCCTTCGACATAGGCCTGCATCACGACCGCATGCAACGCGACGTCTATCCGCCGCCTGGGGCAGAGCAGGGCCGGGAAGAACGACCCGGTACGGACCTTCGGGATCTTCACCGTCAGGTCACCGGTAGCGGTCGTGACGAGCTTGTCGCGGGTGCCGTTGCGCTGGGTCGTCCGGGCGTCGCTGCGTTCGTGCAACCCGGCGCCGATGTGCGCGGCCGCCTCCGCGTCGACCACGGCCTGCAGCATCCCGCCCAGCAGCCGCCGCATCAGCTCACCACCATCGGCGGTGCGCAGCATCTCAACCATCTCGAGCAAGGCAGAATCGTCTAGGGCCATCGCGTTGATCCTCTTCTGTGAGTTCCTTGGTCGGTTCTCACAGAGCTTCACGCGGTGGCCCCCCAGCACCCGTGACCGACACGAACCAAGGTCACGATCAAGGGCCCGAGTTACACCACTCCAAGGGACTCAGCCTCTGGCCGAGGTCGAGTGCCCAGGAGCGGGGGGAAACCCGGACTTGCAGATGCGAAAAGTTATCTGGTCGCTGAACGGTGTGCTCGGCCAGCGACCCCAGTCACCGGGCGTCTTTCGGGTGGCCGATTCGGCCCCTTGAACGCAACGAACGCCCATGAGATCAGGCGACTTGCGGGAGGCGTTTGCCCAGGTCAAACGGCATTTGGTGCGCCCGGCAGGACTCGAACCTGCGACCAAGTGCTTAGAAGGCACCTGCTCTATCCGCTGAGCTACGGGCGCCCGCGGTCGGCTCGACAGGGTGCCACACCAGGAGCCGTTCGGCCCGCTTGCCCCGCTGGGGTCAGC
>DASYGI010000129.1:0-3043 GCA_035999925.1 Pedococcus sp. | reverse complement strand
GCCGCCGCCGAACCGATCCTTCGGCAGCCCGCGGCCGGGCATCTCGACGTTGCCATCGACCAGCTCCGGCTCGCCTTGGGCTGGCCAGATGCTGACGAACGCGCCGCCCAGCACAGA
This sequence comes from Pedococcus sp., assembly GCA_035999925.1. Lineage (GTDB taxonomy): Bacteria > Actinomycetota > Actinomycetes > Actinomycetales > Dermatophilaceae > Pedococcus. The sequence continues at coordinate 2,926 of DASYGI010000129.1, read as the reverse complement.
GACGATGCCGGGCTCGGTCGTCATCGCAGCCACCATCGCGGCAATGGCAGCGTCGACGGCGTTACCGCCGGCCTGAGCCACGGCGGCCCCCGCATCTGCCGAGGCCGGTCCCGTTGCCGCGATCGCCACGCGCCTGGTCATGCGCCGATTCTGGCGCATGAGGCCGGCTTCGCGCTGACCGCGCTGGTTTGCGCGGCGAAGGCGCCGTGAGTGCCCGCCTGCTGCGCAGGGCCGCCTCCAGGGCTACTTCGTGATCAGCCGGAGGTCGAAGTCGCTGTCCGTTCCCTGGCCGCTCACCGTGACCCCGAACGACGAGAGCCCCGCCAGCTGGCTTGCCGTCTCAGCCGGAATCTGGTCCTTGAAGGCTGCGACGACACCAGCGATGTCCAGGTATGCCGCGAACCGCGCCTGTGCGGCAGCAGGCAGCGCAGCCTGGAACGGCGCGCTGCTGCCCAGCCCGGAGCCCGAGGCGACCTCGTCCGCATAGTCCTGCGACGAGGCCAGCACCGTGTGGGCCCCCGCCTGCTTCACCACGAGGCCACCTCCCGCGGCAGGGGGGCCACCCAGGGCCGAGAGCTTGCGCCACACCCTGGGATCCCCAGTGGTCACGGCGGCGATCTTCACGTCATTCTTGGTGCCCTGACCACCGAAGGCCACGGTGAACTGGTCGCCTAGCGCGGCATACAGGTCGTCGGGAAGCTTCAAACCGGTGGCCCGCTCGAACGGTGCCAGGGTCTGTTGGAGGCTGACGCCGGGGCGTGCCTGCGGGAACCCGCGCTCGAGCTGGGGCCAGGCGGCCTTGAGCTGGGCGTCGGGGTTGGCCACGCCTACCGCGGCCAGGGTCCCCTTGGGAAGGTCACTAAGACCAGTGCTCGCGGCCACGGTGCCGGCCCACCCCTGCGACATCCCCGTGGCGTGGCCGACCAGCTCGAGGTTGGCCCCGTCGAACCGCAGGGCCACGGCCGAGCGACCGGTGGCCTTGGCGTCCACGGGACTGGCCGCCATGCCGTTCATGGATCCCAGTGGCATCCCATTCTTGGCAAGGAACGACCTGAACGGACTCTGCGCACCGGTCAAGCCGGCACTGAGCGCATTCGCCGCACCGGCATCCACCCACGCGGAGGCGACTCCGGTCTCACCCAGCCGGTTCATGTCGGCCCGGAAGTTCGGGTTGTCGGCCAGGGTTCCCGCGGCGACGGCCTTGACCACCCGAGCCAACTGCGCGGACTGGGTGCACAACGCGTAGTCCTGCACCATCTGGCACCGTGCTCCCCCCACCCTGCCGGCCACCGTGTCCAGGGTTTTCTGCGCTGCTGCCTGGTCGGTCACGGCCAGGGCCACCATCACCACCGGCGGATCGGTCTTAGTCGCACCCGGCATGATCCCGACGCCGACTCGCTTGCCCAGCCAGGGCTTCACGTCCTTGGCGAAGTCGATGCCTTGGAGCGGACCGTCCTTCTGCAGACTCTTGAAGACCAGCTCGCCGAGGTCGGAGTTCTCGCTGACCTGGCCCTTCGCGGACGGGAACTTGAGGGCAAAACGCAGAGCGTCGAGCTTCTGTCCCGCCGAGGGGTCCAGGTCGACCTTGGTAAACGCGACGGTGGCCTGGGGCATCACCGACTCAGGCTGGGGCCCTCCCCCGCCGAGCAGGCTGAAGGCATAAGCACCACCTCCGGCAACCAGGCCGACCAGGACCACGAGGCCACCGACAAGTCCGAGCTTGCGGCCCGTCGAGGTCTTCGGCTCGGGTGCCTCGAGGAACGGCTCACCGAAATGGTCTGACGGCGCAACAACACTCATGATCGGGCTCCCCCCAGAGAGCGAGTGGCCTCGACGGCCGATGGCCCACCGCTGCGGCGAGTATAGGAACCACGGGCGGCGGCGACCGCCGAACTCGGGAATTCCGAACCAGTCACGTGAGGCGGGGCGCGCCGCGCTCGCGGCGATGAGAAAGGTCCGGCCCTCCCTGGGGAGGACCGGACCTTGTCATCATGCCCCGAAGGGCAGCGTGATCAGCCTGCGACGACGTCCAGCGACACCGTGGCCTGCACCTCGGGGTGCAGGCGAACCAGCGCCTGGTGCGTCCCGACGGACTTGATCGGGTGCGTGATCTCGATCTTGCGGCGGTCGAGCTCGGGACCACCGGCGGCCTTGACGGCAGCGGCGACATCGCCCGTGGACACGGCGCCGAACAGTCGACCACCCGTGCCGGCGTGCGCGACGACCTTGACGGCCTTGTTCTCGAGGTTGCCCTTGATGGACTTGGCCTCCTCGAGGGTCTTCACGGCGCGGACCTCGCGGCCCTTGCTGATCGCCTCGACCTGCTTCTGGCCGCCCTTGGTCCAGGCGGTGGCCAGGCCACGACGGAACAGGAAGTTACGGGCGTAGCCGTCCTTGACATCGACGACGTCACCGGGGTTGCCGAGGCTAGAGACCTCGTGGGTCAGAATGACCTTCATCTGGCAGTTCCTTCCTATCCCCGGCTCAGCGGGAGCTGCTGGAGTAGGGCAGCAGCGCCATCTCGCGAGCGTTCTTGACGGCGGTCGCGATGAGCCGCTGCTCCTGGACGGACACACCGGTCACCCGACGAGCGCGGATCTTGCCGCGGTCGGAGATGAACTTGCGCAGCAGCGCAGTGTCCTTGTAGTCGATGTTCTCGACCTTCGCCGCCTTCAGCGGGTTGGCCTTCTTCTTGGGCTTGCGCACAACGGGCTTGGCCATCGTGGTGCTCTCCTTCTGCTGAGTACCTCAGCGGATGAGCCCTGGTCTCCCAGGGATGGTGTTTTTGCGTGTTTTCAGATGGAGACCGACGAGCTGGCTCGCCGGACCCCGTGATGATCGGAGCCGGACCGGCTCAGAACGGAGGCTCGTCGTACGACGGAGCGCCGCCGCCCCAACCGCCACCCTGGGGAGCCGACTGCTGCCC
>DASYGI010000128.1:0-6177 GCA_035999925.1 Pedococcus sp. | reverse complement strand
GGTGACGATGCGGTCGGCCTCGCCCAGCTTCTGGGTGCGCAGGACGATGCCTTCGTCGCGGTACAGGGGCATGGGGCCATTGTCCCCCGGCGCGGCTCAAATCCTCGTATGCCGCACGGCCTCAGACCGCGTCACCACTAGAACATCTGTTCGAACAGCGGCTAGGATGCTCGCATGGTGATGGCACTTCAGGGCTCCCTGTTGGACCTCGGCGACGAGATCGGGCTGCGGGAGCTCGGAGCCGGCTTGCGGCGCACCGAGCTGAGTCATGGCGCCTGGGTCGACTACCGCCCCGGCTGGCTGGCCGGGGCCGACGAGCTCTTCGACGTGCTCCACCAGACCGTGCCCTGGCAGGCCGAGCGCCGCGAGATGTACGAGCGGATCGTCGACGTGCCGCGCCTGCTGAAGTTCTACGACGACGGCGAGCCGCTGCCCCATCCCGTGCTCGTCCAAGCCCGCGCGCAGCTGACCAGGTGGTATGCCGCGGAGCTCGGCGAGCCCCTCGTGACGGCCGGGATGTGCCTGTACCGCGATGGGCGAGACTCCGTTGCCTGGCACGGCGATCGCATCGGCCGGTCCAAGGACCTGGACACCATGGTCGCCATCGTCTCGGTGGGCTCGGCCCGCTCCCTGATGCTCCGCCCGCGTGGCGGCGGCGAGTCGATGGGCTTCTCGCTGGGGCACGGCGACCTCGTCGTGATGGGCGGTTCGTGCCAACGGACCTGGGACCACTGCATCCCGAAGACCGTGGCCACCGTCGGACCCCGGATCTCGATCCAGTTCCGTCCGCGCGGAGTTCGCTAGGCGGGGCTACCCGACAGGCGTCGCGCGCTCGGCGCGGTTGACGGCGGACAACACCGCGGTGAGGGACGCCTTGACGATGGAGCTGTGCAGGCCGACGCCCCAGAAGACGCGGTCGCCGACGGCGCACTCGACATACGCCGCGGCTCTGGCGTCGCCACCGGCAGACAGCGCGTGCTCGTGGTAGTCCAGGACGCGCACGTCGACGCCGACCGCGGCCAGCGCATCCACGAAGGCGGCGATCGGGCCGTTGCCGGTGCCCTCGAGGGTGAGCTCGACACCTTGGTCCAGCAAGGTGGCGGCGATCCGGTCGACGCCGTCCTCCTCGCTGATCAACGAGTGGCTCACCGGGGTGAACCGGCCCCAGCTGTTGACGCCGCCGTCCACGGCCGGCAGGTACTCATCCTGGAACACCCGCCACAGCTCGTCGGCGCTCACTTCGCCGCCTTCATTGTCGGTCTTGGCCTGGACGACTGCACTGAACTCGATCTGCAGCCGGCGCGGCAGGTCCAGCTGGTGCTCGGTCTTGAGCAGGTACGCCACCCCACCCTTGCCCGACTGGCTGTTGACGCGGACGACGGCCTCGTAGGTGCGGCCGATGTCGTGTGGGTCGATCGGCAGGTACGGCACGCCCCAGACCAGCTCGTCGGTCGAGGTGCCCGACGCCTTGGCCCGACGCTCCATGTCGTCGAAGCCCTTCTTGATGGCGTCCTGGTGCGAGCCGGAGAACGCCGTGAAGACCAGGTCGCCGCCCCACGGGTGACGCTCACCCACGGGCAGCTGGTTGCAGTGCTCCACGGTCCGGCGGATCTCGTCGAGGTGGGAGAAGTCGATCTGCGGGTCGATGCCCTGGCTGAACAGGTTCATCCCCAAGGTCACCAGGTCGACGTTCCCGGTGCGCTCACCATTACCGAACAGGCAGCCCTCGATGCGGTCGGCCCCGGCGAGATAGCCGAGCTCGGCGGCAGCCACCCCGGTCCCGCGGTCGTTGTGCGGGTGCAGGCTGACCACGATCGACTCACGGCGCTCGAGGTGACGGACCATCCACTCGATGGAGTCGGCATAGACGTTGGGAGTGGCCATCTCCACGGTCGCGGGCAGGTTGATGATCATCTTGTGGTCGGGCGTCGGGTCGATGACGTCGGCGACCTCGTTGCAGATCCGGACGGCGAACTCGAGCTCGGTGCCGGTGTAGGACTCGGGGCTGTACTCGTAGTAGACGACCGTGTCGGACACCGTCTCCTCGAGCTTGCGACACAACCGGGCCGCCTGGACGGCGATGTCGACGATCCCGTCCTGGTCGAGCCCGAAGACGACGCGACGCTGCAGGATCGACGTGGAGTTGTAGAAGTGCACGATCGCCTGTTTCGCACCCCGGATCGCGTCGAAGGTGCGCTCGACCAGGTGGTCACGACACTGGGTGAGGACCTGGATGGTCACGTCCGGCGGGATCAGGTCGTCCTCGATGAGCATCCGCACGAAGTCGAAGTCCGTCTGGCTCGCGCTGGGGAAGCCGACCTCGATCTCCTTGTAGCCCATCCGCACGAGCAGCTCGAACATCCGCTTCTTGCGGTCCGGGCTCATCGGGTCGATCAGGGCCTGGTTGCCGTCGCGCAGGTCGACCGCACACCAGCGCGGGGCCTGGGTGATGACCTTGGTGGGCCAGGTGCGGTCCGGGAGATCGATGCTGATCTGGTCCTGGAAGGGGACGTACTTCGCGACCGGCATTCCCGACGCCTGCTGGGGGTGGATCATGGTCTCTCGCCTATCGATTCGCTGCCGTGGGAGTCAGCCGGACAGTGCAAATCCCGCGACGAGGGGCGGCTGATCGGTCAGGCCCCGCCGCGGCGGCGAAGGAGGAGGCGCAGAGAACGCACGCGTCGAGGGTATGCCGCGCCCACGGCATACGTCCATGGAGCCCACTATCCGGACGGGTTGCCACTCGTACTGCCCGGGGGTACCACTGAGGTAGCCGCGAGGAGGGCACCATGACCCATGTCACCGACAGCCAGGCCGAGCAGGGCACCCCGGTGCGCACCACCGAACGTGAGTCGCGGGCGGTCGCCGAGGCTGCTCGCGAGTCCGACTGGGACCGGCCGAGCTTCGCCCGGGGGCTCTATCTCGGGCGGTTCGAGCTCGACCTGATCCACCCGCACCCCCGTGCCACGCCTGACGACGAGGCGCGGGGCCAGGAGTTCCTCGGGCGGCTGCGCGAGGTCTGCGCGGGCATCGACGGGTCGCGCATCGAGCGTGAGGACCGGATCCCCGACGAGTACATCGCCGCGCTGACCAAGATCGGCGCCTTCGGCATGAAGATCCCGCGCGAGTACGGCGGACTGGGCCTGACGATGTCCGCCTACGGCAAGGCGCTGGTGCTCGTCGGCTCGGCTCACCCGAGCCTCGGCGCGCTGCTCTCGGCGCACCAGTCGATCGGCGTCCCCGAACCCGTCAAGCTGGTCGGCACCCCTGAGCAGAAGCAGGCCTTCCTCCCCCGGTGCGCGGCCGGGGCCATCTCCGCGTTCCTGCTCACCGAGCCCGACGTGGGGTCCGACCCGGCCCGCATGGCGAGCACCGCCACGCCCACCGCTGACGGCACGGCCTACCTGCTCGACGGCGTGAAGCTGTGGACCACCAACGGTGTCGTCGCCGAGCTGCTCGTCGTGATGGCACGAGTGCCGAAGTCGGACGGACACCGCGGCGGCATCACGGCCTTCGTGGTGGAAAGCAGCTCCGACGGGGTGACCGTCGAGCGACGCAACTCCTTCATGGGGCTGCGAGGGCTCGAGAACGGGCTGACCCGGTTCCACCAGGTGCGTGTCCCCGTGGAGAACCTGCTGGGCCGCGAAGGGGACGGCCTCAAGATCGCTCTCACCACCCTCAACGCTGGGCGCCTGTCCATTCCCGCGATGTGCACGGCGGCGGGCAAGTGGTCACTCAAGATCGCCCGTGAATGGTCGGCGGCCCGGGTCCAGTGGGGTCGCCCGGTCGGCGAGCACGGTGCAGTCGCGGAGAAGCTCGCGTTCATCGCCGCCACGACCTACGGGCTCGAGTCCGTGCTCGAGCTGTCGGCGCAGCTGGCCGATGGCGGCAGCAAGGACATCCGGATCGAGGCCGCACTGGCCAAGCTCTGGGCCAGCGAGATGGCCTGGAAGATCGCCGACGAGCTCGTGCAGATCCGCGGCGGCCGGGGCTACGAGACGGCCGCGTCGCTGGCCGCGCGCGGTGAGCGGGCCGTGCCGGCCGAGCAGATGCTGCGCGACCTGCGGATCAACCGGATCTTCGAGGGCTCGACGGAGATCATGCACCTGCTCATCGCCCGTGAGGCGGTCGACGCCCACCTGAAGGCGGCCGGCGACCTCGCCTCGCCGGACGCCGGCCTAGGCGACAAGGCGCGGGCGGCCATGGGCGCCAGCGGCTTCTATGCGCGGTGGCTTCCCCAGCTCGTGGCCGGCAAGGGCACCAACCCGTCGGCGTATGCCGAGTTCGGCCCGCTCGCAGAGCACGTGCGTTACGTGGAGCGCGCCTCGCGCAAGCTCGCCCGGCAGACCTTCTACGCGATGTCACGGTGGCAGGCGAAGCTGGAGTACCGCCAGGCGTTCCTCGGCCGGGTCGTCGACATCGGCGCCGAGCTGTTCGCGATGTCCGCGGCGTGCTCGCGCGCGGCGATGCTTCTGGCGGACGATCCCGAGCGGGGCCGGTCGGCTGAGCAGCTGGCCGACACGTTCTGCCGACAGAGCCGGGTGCGGGTCGACGCGCTCTTCACGGCGTTGTGGACCAACACGGACGACGACGACGGGAGGCTGGCTCGGGGCGTGCTCGCCGGTCACTACACGTGGCTGGAGGAGGGAGTGCTCGACCCCTCGGAAGGCACCGGCCCGTGGATCGCACCCTGGTCACCGGGGCCGAGCGACGGCGAGTCGGTCTGGCGCGCCGTCCGCTGACTCGAGGCCAGCTGACGCGAGATCCGCTGGGTCAGCGGCGCTTGAGCAGCTCCTCGGCAATCTGCACGGCGTTGAGAGCGGCACCCTTGCGCAGGTTGTCGCCGACGACGAACAGCACCAGTCCCCTGCCCTTCGGGGCGGACTGGTCGGCGCGGACCCGGCCGACGAAGACCTCGTCGCGGCCAGCCGCCTGCAACGGGTTCGGCACGTCCGCGACCACGACGCCGGGCGCACGCCCGAGCAGCTCGAGCGCGGCGTCGGGGGTCAGCTCGTCGGAGAACTCGGCGTGGATCGCCAGGGAGTGCCCGGTAAACACGGGCACTCGGACGCAGGTCCCCGAGACCAGCAGGTCGGGGATGTGCAGGATCTTGCGGGACTCGTGGCGGAGCTTCTGCTCCTCGTCGGTCTCCAGCCAGCCGTCGTCGACGATCGATCCTGCGAGCGGAATCACGTTGAACCCCACCGGCACGGCGTAGACGTTCGGGGCGGGCAGGGCCACCGAGCGACCGTCGAGAGCCAGGCCGCGCACGTCGCCCGCGGCATACGCACCACGCAGCTGGCCATCCAGCTCCTGGACACCCTTGCCGCCTGATCCTGACACGGCCTGGTACGAGGCCACCGTGAGCCGCACGAGTCCAGCGGCCGCGTGCAGCGGCGCTAGGACCGGCATGGCCGCCATGGTCGTGCAGTTGGGGTTGGCCACGATGCCCTTGGGGATGTCGTCGAGGTCGTCGGCGTTGACCTCGCTGACGACGAGGGGGACCTCGGGGTCGCGACGCCAGGCCGAGGAGTTGTCCACGACGACGGCCCCAGCGGCGGCGACTCGCGGCGCCCACTCCTTGGAGGTCGAGCCACCGTTGGAGAACAGGGCGACATCGAGGCCGGAGAAGTCCGCCGTCGCCGTGTCCTCGACCGTGACCTCGCTGCCAGCCCACGGCAGGGTCGACCCGGCGGAGCGCGCCGAGGCGAAGTACCGCATCTCGTCGACAGGGAAACCTCGCTCCGCCAACAGCGTCCGCATGACCGAGCCCACCTGACCGGTGGCTCCGAAGACTCCAACTCGCATGGGTCAACGATACGTGGGCCGCTTCAGCCACCCGAGGCACGGCTCACGATGTGGCGGAATCTCCGCGCCGGTTGGCAGTCCCCCTTCGGTGGTCGGAGCTGCAGCTGGTCAGAAGCCGAGCCTTTGCAGCTGCTTGGGGTCGCGTTGCCAGTCCTTGGCAATCTTGACGTGCAGGTCGAGGTGGACGCGCTGGCCCAGCAGCTCCTCGATGCCCACGCGAGCGTTCGTGCCCACCTCACGCAGCCGCGAGCCACCGCGCCCGATGATGATGGCCTTCTGCGAGGACCGCTCGACGAACACGTTGACGCGGACGTCGAGCAGCGGCTTGCCTTCGGGGCGCCCCTCCCGCTGGAGCATCTCCTCGACGAC
>DASYGI010000127.1:0-2039 GCA_035999925.1 Pedococcus sp. | reverse complement strand
AAGCCCGACCACCTCACCTGGGAGGAGGCCGCAGCCCCCGGCCTGGTGAACTCCACGGCATACCGCCAGCTCATCTCGCGCAACGGTGCGGGCATGAAGCTCGGCGACACCGTCCTGATCTGGGGCGCCTCCGGCGGCCTCGGCTCGTATGCCACCCAGATGGCGCTCGCCGGCGGCGCGACACCGGTCTGCGTCGTGTCGTCCCCCGACAAGGCCGACATCTGCCGTGCGATGGGTGCCGAGCTCGTGATCGACCGCAACGCCGAGGACTACCGGTTCTGGAAGGACGAGAACACCCAGGACCCGAAGGAGTGGAAGCGCCTCGGTGCCCGCATCCGCGAGCTCACCGGCGGCAAGGACGTCGACATCGTGTTCGAGCACCCCGGTCGGGAGACGTTCGGCGCCAGCACCTACGTGGCACGCAAGGGCGGCACAATCGTCACCTGCGCGTCGACCAGCGGGTACATGCACGAGTACGACAACCGGTACCTGTGGATGAGCCTCAAGCGGATCATCGGTTCGCACTTCGCCAACTACCGCGAGGCGTGGGAGGCCAACGACCTGATCAACCGCGGGCTGATCCACCCCACGCTGTCGAAGACGTATGCCATGGACGAGGTGGGCCAGGCGACCTACGACGTGCACCGCAACCTGCACCAGGGCAAGGTCGGCGTCCTCACGCTGGCTCCCGAGAGCGGCCTCGGGGTGTCCAACCCGGCCAAACGCGCCCAGCACGAGCAGGCCATCAACCGGTTCCGCAACGCCTGACCTGCACCGTTCGCGTTCGCGGCTGGTCGCGTGCCATAAGGTCGGGGCATGTCCGTGCTGACCCGATGGCGCGAGTTCCAGCGCAGCCAACGCGAAGCCCTTCGCGAGAGCAACCTGCTCCACCCGAACGGGTCGGAGGGCAGCGACGGCACGGACGGCCCGGGCGCCACGCGGGTTCTGTCCGGACCCGACCTCCTTCGGGACCTGTTGCCCGACGGCGTGGCCAGTGAGACCTCCTCTGCGGGGCCGATCCCCACCGAACGCGACCGGCATGACCGCGACGCCGAGCTGGCTGCCAGTGGCGAGCTGCCCTACGGCCGGGCCGGTCGGCCGCTGAACCGGCAGTCGCCGTTCTACCTCGGCTTCGTCGGTGCGATCGGGGTCCTGACCGCGATCCTGCTTTGGGAGACAATCGGCCGCCTCACCACGGTCCTGACCCTGGTCGTCGTGTCGTTCTTCCTCACCCTGGCCCTGAACCCGCTCGTCGAGTTCTTCACCCGGCGCCGGCTCAGCAGGCCGTGGGCGGTCACCGTCGTCTTCTTCGGGCTCGTCGGAGTGTTCACGTTGCTGGGCCTGGTCGTGGTGCCACCGGTGGTGACCCAGGGGTCCGCCCTGATCAAGCAAGCGCCGGACTGGGTCAACACGGTGCTCAACAGCTCGTTCATCCGGAACCTCGACACGCACTACGGCGTGGTCAGCAAGATCCAGTCGGAGTTCAACAAGAAGCTGACCGACAGCAGCTTCATCTCGCAGGTCTTCGGCGGGGTGCTCGGCGTCGGGGCCGCGGTGATCGGCGGCATCTTCCAGGCCTTCACCGTCCTGGTTCTCACGCTCTTTCTGCTGGCTTCCTTCCCACGCGTCAAGGAAGCCACGTTCGAGATGGTGCCGGCCTCACGGCGTCCTCGGGTCGTCTCGTTGTCCGAGGAGATCATGCGACGCACCGGTTCGTACGCGATCGGTCAGGTCGCCGTGGCCACCGTCAACGCGTTCTGCTCGTGGATCATGATGTCCATCGTCGGTATCCAGTACGCGGCGGTGCTCGCGGTCGCGGTCGGCTTCCTCGGCCTCATCCCCATGGTGGGCGCCACCAGCGGCGCCACCCTGGTGTGTCTCGTCGCCGTCTTCGACGAGCCCAAGAAGGCGATCATCGCCGCCGTGTACTACATCGTGTACCAGCAGGTCGAGAACTACGTCGTCATGCCGCGCATCATGGCTCACACGGTGTCCGTGCCGGGTGCCATGACGGTGGTGGCGGCTCTCGCCGGCGGCAC
>DASYGI010000126.1:0-2598 GCA_035999925.1 Pedococcus sp. | reverse complement strand
GACGTCTCCGGTCGTCACAGCGGTCATGAACCGCTCGACCACCTCCTCCTGCTCGGTCCGGTCGACCCGCATCCGAGGCCGTCGGGCGGCCACGTGCTCACGCGCGCGATGCGCCACCTGACGCACGGTCGCCGACGCCTTGCCGACCGCCTCCGCGATCTCGTCGTACGGCACCTCGAAAACCTCACGAAGCACGAACACCGCCCGCTCGGTCGGGGTCAGGGTCTCCAGCACGGTCAGCATCGCGATCGAGACGCTCTCGGCGAACTCGACGTCCTCGGCCACGTCCCGGCTCGTGAGCAGCGGCTCGGGCAGCCACTCACCCACGTACTCCTCCCGACGCCGAGCCACCGTGCGCAGCCGGTTGAGCGCCTGCCGGGTGACGATGCGCACCAGGTAGGCCCGCGGGGTGTGCACATCGGCCTGACCCACGTCACCGAGGGCGGCCCATCGCAGCCACGCCTCCTGCACGACGTCCTCAGCGTCTGCCGCGGAACCGAGCATCTCGTAGGCCACGGTGAACAGCAGGCTGCGGTGAGTGAGAAACGGGTCCCGGCTCATGCGGTCGAGGGTACGACCGCACGCTCGGCCATCGGCTTCAGTCCACAGGCCGTCGCGAAGCCCTCGGACTCGATGCCCAGGGCGACGTTCGAGCGCGTGGTGAGGTTGGCGTAGCCGATCACGCTCGTCAGCTCCAGGAGGCCGGGCGCACCGAGCTGCGCCAGCAGGGTCGCGACCAGCTCGTCGGTGACGGTGGGCGGCGTCTGGCTCATCGCCTCGGCATACCCCAGGACCTCCCGCTCCAGCGGCGTGAACGCCACCGACTCCCGCCACCGCGGGATCTCGCGCGCCTTGTCGACGTCGAGCCCCTGGTTCCTGGCCATGAAGTAGTTGAAGTCCAGACACCACGAGCAGCCGATGAGGGAGGCCACGGCCATGTGGGCGAAGGACTTGAGGCCCTCGTCGCAGCGGTCCCACTTCTGCAGCTTCTGGCCGAAGCGCATCCCTGCGTTCAGGGCGGGGACGTGGTGCCACATCACGCCGAGCGACTCCGGCACCCGCCCGAACATCCTGGCACTGACCTTCTTCACCATCGCGCCGTACAGACCGGTGATCTCCTTCGGCGGGATCCTTGTGGTCATCTCTTCTCCTTGGGGAGTCCGGGGTTGCGTCGACATGAAGACACCGCTCGCGGCTGCGGTGTGACATCCGGTCCCCGTCGAACCAGCTCAGGCGGGTTTCGGCCCGCGCGCCAGGTTCTCCTCGGCGCGGCGCCGCAGCACGGCGCGCTCCGCGTCGTTCCGGGTACGTTCGGTCGCTTCGGTGAAGGCCACCGCTGCCTCGGTATGCCGACCGGCCCGCTCGAGCAGATCGCCCCGCACGCTTGGGACCAGTGGCGAGTCGCCCAGCTGCGCCTCGTCCAGTTCCTCGAGGACGGCGAGCCCGGCGCCGGGGTCGAACGCCCGGCCGTGCGCGACCGCACGGTTGACCTCGACGATCGGTCCCGGCGCCGCCTCGGCGAGGACGTCGTACAGCCTCGCAATCTGGCGCCAGTCGGTGTCCTCGGACCGGGGCGCCAGAGCGTGCTGCGCAGCGATCGACGCCTGGAGGAAGTACTTCCCGACCGGCTTGCCGCGTGCGGCAAGCCCCTGTGCCCGCTGGAGCGCCGTCAGCCCCCGGCGGATCAGCAGCTGGTCCCACCGGGTCCGGTCCTGGGCCTCCAGGAGCACCGGCGCACCGTGCTCGTCGATCCGCGCGTCGATGCGCGAGCCCTGGATCTCCAGCAGCGCCTGGAGGCCGAGCACCTCGGGCTCCTGGGGGGCGAGAGTGGCCAGCATCCGGGCCAGCCGCATTCCCTCGTGCACCAGGTCGGGACGCATCCACTGCTCGCCCGCAGCGGCCGAGTACCCCTCGTTGAAGACCAGGTAGATCACGGCCATCACATCGTCGAGCCGGTTGGCGCGGGCCGCCCCAGTCGGCAGGTCGAAGTTGGCATGGGCCTGGGCCAGCGTCCTCTTCGCTCGGGAGATCCGCTGGCCCATGGTGGACTCGGAGGTCAGGAACCCCCGGGCGATCTCGCCGGTGGTCAGGCCGCCGACCAGGCGGAGGGTGAGCGCGGCCCTGGACTCGGGCGTCAGGCTCGGATGGCAGGACAGGAAGATGAGGCGCAGGACGTCGTCCTCGATGTAGTCGACCTGGGCGTCGAGATCGGGCACCTGCTCCTCCTCTCCCCTGGTGTGGGCATGACCGAGCTCCTCGGTCTTGCGTCGGAGGTTGTCGGCCCGGCGGAAGTGGTCGATGCCGCGGCGCTTGGCGATGGTCATCAGCCAGGCGGCGGGATTGGCTGGCACGCCGGTCGTGGGCCACTGTTCGAGTGCTGCCACGAGCGCGTCCTGCGCGAGATCCTCAGCGAGGTCGATATCCCGCGTCATCCGGGTGAGGGCGCCGACGAGCCGGGCTGACTCCGAACGCCAGGCGGAAGTGATCGCCGTTTCGGTGAGGTTCTGCGCTGGCACGCTCTGAGCCTACGAGGCCGGACGCCGTGGTACGGGCGGCATCCGGCCCCGTGAAGCCCACAGGGAGATGGGTCAGGCGTCG
>DASYGI010000125.1:0-8977 GCA_035999925.1 Pedococcus sp. | reverse complement strand
CCGTACTCGCTGGCCACCCGGCTCATCAGGGCTGCGTCCGCTACCTGTGTCGGCAGCGCCATCTCGACCGCCGCGACCGGTGCGTCGGGCGCCACGCGGACGACCATGGGAGCCACCTCGAGATAGGCGGCGCCCGCCTCGAGCCGGGCGCGCTGTGCCCCCTTGATCGCGGGATCGCCTGCCTCGAGGGCCGCCCGCAGGGCGACGAGCGAGCCGTACTTCTCGATCAAGGTCGCGGCAGTCTTCTCGCCGATCCCGGCGACGCCTGGCAACCCGTCACTGGCATCTCCGCGGAGCACCGCCATGTCTGCGTAGGCCGGGCCGTTGGCGACGGCATACTTCGTGCGCAGGAAGGCTTCGTCGACCAGGTCAGGGTCGCGCACTCCACCTCGCGCGGTGTAGATCACCCGCACTGCCGCCGCGTCGTCGACCAGCTGGAACAGGTCCCGGTCGCCCGTGACCACGTCGACCGCCATCGTCCCCTTGTGCCGCGCGGTGAGGGTGCCGATCACGTCATCGGCCTCGAAGCCGTCGGCCCCCAGTCGGGGGATGCCCACCGCGGCGAGGGCGTCGCGGATCACCGGCACCTGGGGAGCGAGGTCGTCGGGGGTCTCTTCGGCTTCCACCGAACCGTCGAGCAGCCGATGGGCCTTGTAGGTGGGGATGGCGTCCACGCGGAACTGCGGACGCCAGTCGTTGTCCCAACACGCCACCAGATGAGTCGGCTGATGAGTCGTCACCAGCGAGGCGATCATGTCCAGGAACCCGCGGATCGCGTTGGTCGGAGGCTGGGAGGGATCCGTGCGCTGGTCGGGCACCCCGAAGAAGGCCCGGAAGTACAGCGACGCGGAGTCCAGGAGCATCAGGCGGCCCGAAGGGGTGGCAGACATGCGGACATGCTGCCACTGCGCCCCCAGACCTCAGTAGGGTGGCTGACGTGGAAGACCTCGATCGTCGCATCGTCGACTTGTTGCGTGCGGACGGGCGGATGAGCTACACCGACCTCGGCAAGGCCATGAGCCTGTCGACCTCGGCCGTTCACCAGCGGGTACGCCGCCTCGAGGAGCGCGGTGTCATCAAGCGGTATGCCGCGATCGTGGACCCGACGGCCCTCGACCTCCCGTTGACCGCATTCGTGTCGATCACCCCGCTTGATCCCGCCGCGCCGGATGACATCCCGGACCGCCTGCGGTCGATCACGGAGCTCGAGGCGTGCCACTCGGTGGCGGGCGAGGAGAACTACATACTCAAGGCGCGGGTGCGCACTCCCGCCGACCTCGAGTCGCTGCTGGCCAGGATCCGGGCGATCGCGAACGTTGCCACCCGCACCACCGTGGTGCTGTCGACACCCTGGGAGTGACGTTCGGCCCTCAGCGGGCGATCGGTGCGAGCGTGGCCCGCGTGGCAGCCACGAGGTCGGCTGGCGCGAGCGAGATGTCCAGACCTCGTCGCCCACCCGAGACATAGATCCGTGCCAAGCCGCTGGCCGAGCTGTCCACCACGGTCGGCAGAGCCTTCTTCTGACCGATCGGTGAGATCCCGCCGACGACATACCCGGTGACCCGCTCCGCGACGGCCGGCTCTGCCATGGCGACGCGCTTACGACCCAGCGCAGCAGCCATGGCTTTGAGATCCAGCTGACGGTCGACAGGGACGACGCCGACCGCGAGGCCGCCATCGTCGCCGCTGACCAGCAAAGTCTTGAAGACCACCGCGGGTGGCACAGCCAGCGCTTCCGCGGCCTCCAGACCATAGGAGGCCGCGGTCGGATCGTGGTCATATGCGTGGACATCGAAGGCCAGACCGAGGCGGGTCAGGGCAGCGCTGGCGGGTGTGCCCGCGGCCGGCTGCTTCACACCAGCGAGGCCTGGCGCGAGGCTGCGGCGACGGCCAGGGCCGTCTCGTGAGCCTCCTCGTGGCCGCCCTGGTCGCGCCACCACTGCTGACCGGCCTCCGGCAGCGTGTAGATCGGGTCGTAGTAGACGAAGTCCCGAGACAGGGCCTGGTCCAACGAGGCAGGATCGGCGGCCTCCAGGCTGGTGCGGTAGTTCTTGCGCCAGAACGACATTCCGCGCTCGGTGTCATAGCTGTCGACCTGGTGGACCCAGCGCTTGCCGACGAAGGGTACGTCACAGACGATGCGCGGCGTGGCGAAGCCCGGGAGGTAGCCCATCATCGCGTGCTGCAGGTGCTGCGCCTCGGCCAGCGACAGCCGCCAGTGCTCGGCGAACGGGATCATGTCGCACATGTAGAAGTAGTAGGGCGTGATCATCGCGTCGTCCTGCAAGGCGAAGCAGAGGTCGAGCAGCTGCTCCGTGCTGTCGTTGATGCCGCGCATCAGCACGCCCTGGTTGCGCACGTCTCGCACCCCGGCCTCCAACATGGCCTTGGCTGCCTGAGCCACCAGCGGGGTGACCGACTGCGCGCTGTTGACGTGGGTGTGGATCGCCAGGGAGACGCCCCGCGCGCGCGCCTTGGCCGACACCCGAGCGACACCGGCAACGACATCCTCCTGCAGCCAGTGCTGGGGAAGGCCCATCAGCGCCTTGGTGGCGAGCCTGATATCCCGGATGTTCTCGATCTCCAGGAGCTTGTCGAGGAACCCCTCCAGGTTGCGCCACGGCATGTTGGCCACGTCGCCACCGGACACGACCACGTCGCGGACCTGGGGTGTCTGTTGTAGGTAGGCGAGCATCGCGGCATACCGGTCGACGGGCTTGCCGGTGAGCTTGAGCTTGTCGATGACGGGGGTGGAGTTGCCGACCAGGTCCATGCGAGTGCAGTGGCCGCAGTACTGCGGGCAGGTCGGGAGCAGCTCCGCGAGGACCTTCGTCGGGTACCTGTGGGTGAGCCCCTCCGCCACCCACATGTCGTGCTCATGAAGGCTGTCGCGCGTCGAGTGCGGGTGCGAAGGCCAGTCCGTGCGCCGGTCGCTGAACACCGGGAGCATGTAGCGCCGCACTGGGTCCGCGTAGAAGGCCCGGGTGAACTCCTCGCCGGCCGCCGGCATCGTCCCGTCGGCCCAAGTCATCTCGGAGACCATCGTGTTCATCATCTGCGGCGGTACGAGCATCGACATCGTGGCGCGCTCGGCCTGGTCGCGCTCGAGGTCGCTGTAGAAGGCGTCGGTCAGCAGGTCACCCATGAGCTCGCGGAGCTGGCGCAGGTTCTTGACGCAGTGTGCGCGTTGCCACTGCGCGCTGGCCCAGTCCCGGGCGGTGACGTCCCTGAACCCCGGGAAACGGGTCCAGTCGGGCTCGACCAGCTCGCGGTGCCGGTAGACGTAGGGCTGCTCGATCACGGTGCTCATACATGGCAGGATACGGGACAGGTTCCGACGAAATCGACAAGAAACCGCAATATTTGCGTGCCGCGTAGCAATCGATGGGAGATTCTGTGTCCAACACCCCCTCCTCACCCGTGGGTCTGCACCGGGTGCTCGATCCGGCGCAGGCCTGTCTGCCCCAGGCGGCACGTCGACTCGACACCACTGCGACGCTCTGGCCGGACGAGGTCCGGGTCAGCGTGGACACCCTCAACCTCGACGCAGCGTCGTACCGTCAGCTGGCCGAGAAGCACGGGGGTGACGGGGATGCCATCCGCGCCGAGGTGCTCGACATCGTCGCTACCCGGGGAAAGATGCAGAATCCCGTGACGGGTTCTGGCGGCATGCTCATGGGCACCGTCGAGGAGGTCGGGCCGGACTCGACCCTCGGGCTGGCCCCAGGCGACCGCATTGCCACCCTTGTCTCGCTGTCGCTCACACCCCTGGTGCTCACCGACGGCCTGTCCCGCTGGGACGGACAGTCCGAGCGTGTCCCGACCGCCGGCTACGCGATCCTCTTCGGTCGCTCCATCGCCGCGCAGCTCCCGGAGGACCTGGCACCCGACCTCGCGCTGATGGTGATGGACGTGTGCGGCGCACCGTCTCTCGTCGCCCGGGTGGTGGGGGAGTATGCCGCGCGCGGGCCCGCGCCGACCGTCGCCGTGCTCGGGGGGGCGGGCAAGTCGGGCTCCCTGTCCCTGGCGGCCGCTGCCGACGCGGGTGCGGGTCGGCGCATCGCGGTCGTCCCGGTAGAGCGGGAGGCCCAGCTGCTCGAGGGCACCGGGCTGGCGGACGAGATCGTGGTCGCGGACGCCCGGAGCCCGCTAGGTCTGTCAGAGGCCGTCGCGGCCGCCGGTGGCCCGGCCGACGTAACGGTCGTCTGCGTTGACGTTCCTGGGTGTGAGCAGCCGGCGATCCTGTCCACTGCGCAAGGCGGGACGATCATCTTCTTCTCCATGGCCACCAACTTCGCCGCGGCGGCGCTGGGTGCTGAGGGTGTCGCTGCCGACGTTCGCATGCTGGTGGGCAACGGCTACGTGCCGGGCCACGCGGCATACGCGCTGGAGCTGGTCCGGGGCAACGCGGCCGTCAGGGGCCTGTTCGAGGCACGCCTGGAGCAGTAGCAGACTGTCCGCCGTGAGCACTCTGTATCGCGGCGGCTTCGTCTACTCCCCGGTTGACCCGTTCGCCAACGCGATGGTTGTCGACGACGCCACCGGGACGATCGCGTGGATCGGTGGCGACGACGCCGCTGCGGTCCACGTGGACGCTGTGGATGCCGTCGTCGAGCTGGACGGAGCCCTCGTCACACCGGCTTTCGTCGATGCCCACGCGCACACCTCCCAGACCGGCGCTTCGCTGCGAGGCGTCGACCTGGGCACCACCCACAGCGTGGCCGAGGCCCTCAGCCGCGTCGAGGACGCGGCCCGCAGGCAGCAGGGTCGACCCGTTCTCGCGCACGGTTGGGACCAGGAGCGCTGGGCCGAGGCGCGACCGCACACCGCTGCCGAGCTCGACCGGGCGTCCTATGGCGGGGTGGTGTACTCGCCCCGCATCGACGGCCACTCGGCCGTGATCTCGTCCGCCCTAGCGGCGGCCAGCGGCGCTCAGGGGCTTCTTGGCTGGGAAGGCAACGGCCTGGTCACCCGAGACGCCCACCACGCCGCTCGGGAGGCCTTCGCCGCCGCAACCACCGCGAGGCAACGCCAGGGTGACATCGACCTCGCCCTGGCTAGCGCAGCGGCCGCAGGCATCGGCCTGGTCCATGAGAACGGTGGTCGGGCGCTGTCCGGAACCGATGACTTCGCCGAGGTGCTGGCGGCGGGGGAGCGGGGCGACGGCCCTCAGACCATCGGCTACTGGGCCCAGCTGGTCGGGGACGAGGCGGAGGCGCGGGATGTCGCCACGCTCCGGGGCGCCCACGGGCTGGCCGGTGACCTCAACATCGACGGGTCCATCGGTTCGCGTACGGCGAGCCTCCGCGAGCCCTACTCGGATGCCGCAGAGCGCGGAAACGCCTATCTATCCGTCGCCCAGGTGCGCGACCACGTCGCTGCCTGTTCGCTCGCCGGCGTCCAAGCGGGCTTCCATGTCATCGGCGACGCCGGCGTGGACACCGCCATCGCCGGGTTCGAGGCCGCCGCCGAGCTGGTCGGGGCCGCCCTGGTCACCCGGGGCCGCCACCGCCTCGAACACCTCGAGATGGTCTCGCCGGAGGGAGTCGAGCGGCTGGTCCGGCTGGGCGTTGCGGCGAGCGTGCAACCCGCCTTCGACGCGACCTGGGGCGGACGGCAGGGCATGTATGCCGCGCGGCTCGGTGTCGAACGCGTCCACGGCTTCGCGCCCATGAACCCCATCGCGTCGATGATGTCTGCCGGGATGATCGTCGCGCTGGGCTCGGACTCACCGGTCACGCCCTTCGCCCCGTGGGAGGCCGTCCGCGCCTGCGTCAACCATCACGACGAGCGGCAGCGCGTGTCGGCGCGCTCCGCGTTCCTGGCCCACACCCGGGGCGGCTGGCGTGCGGCGGGCTTCGACTACCGCGGCTATCTCGACCTCGGCCTTCCCGCGACGTTCGCCGTCTGGCAGGTCGGCGACCTGGTCGTCCAAGCGCCCGACGACCGCATCCAGACCTGGAGCACCGACCCACGATCGGGGACCCCGGGGCTGCCGGACCTTTCGCCAGGGACCCCGACGCCGCTCTGCCTGCGAACGTCCGTTCGCGGTCGGACCGTCTTCGATGCGGGCGCTCTCGGAGGCTGAAACCAGCAGGGCGACTGTCCCATCAAGGATTTGCGGCCAGCCGTCATGTTGGCAGGAGATCCTCAGTCCAACTGCTAGATTTGCCGCGTGTCTTCGCGCGTGAAACCCCTGCTGGACCTCGACTCCAGCGACGTCAACCGAGCCCGCCGGCTGGCCCGCAAGGCTGGACGCCCGGTCGTGGCACTGGCCCAGAGCCACACCACCGTGTCCGTCGAGCGCGCCACGTTGCGCCTGGCGGGCCTGGCCGGGGCTGACCACGACCGTGTTCCTTGGGTCAACCACCTGGTCGACCAGGTGCGCAGCGAGGTCGGCCTCGAGCATGGAGTCTGCGCCCCGGTCTTCGACGCATTGCGTCGCGGGGAGGCCGACGACCTCCTCACGCTGGCCCAGAAGGCAGCGAGCGGGTCGGTCTCGTTCCGGCTCCCGGAGGGCAAGGACGCGACCCGCGCCCACGCCGCTGCGCGCCGTGAGGTGGCTCGCGGCATACGGACGATCGACCGGCAGCGGGCCACGCGGGACCGTCTGGTCCGCCGACACGGGGACCCCAAGCAACGACCCTGGATCTATCTCATCGTCGCCACCGGCGACATCTACGAGGACATCCCGCAGGCTCAGAACGCGGCCCGGGAGGGCGCCGACGTCATCGCCGTGATCCGCTCGACCGGGCAGTCGCTGCTCGACTACGTGCCCGAGGGCGCGACCCGCGAGGGGTATGCCGGGACCTACGCCACCCAGGAGAACTTCCGGCTCATGCGTGCCGCCCTGGACGAGACGTCCAAGGAGCTCGGGCGGTACATCCGGCTCACGAACTACGCGAGCGGGCTGTGCATGCCGGAGATCGCCGCACTAGCCGGGCTCGAGCGTCTCGACATGATGCTCAACGACTCCATGTACGGGATCCTGTTCCGCGACATCAACCCGATCCGCACGTTCGTCGACCAGCGTTTCAGCCGGCAGGTCCATGCCCGCGCCGGCATCATCATCAACACGGGCGAGGACAACTACCTGACCACTGCCGACGCCGTCGAGGCGGCGCACACCGTGACGGTGAGCCAGCTGCTGAACGAGTACTTCGCCAAGGAGGCCGGGCTCGAGGACTGGCAGCTCGGCCTCGGACACGCCTTCGAGATCAACCCCGACCTGCCGGACTCGTTCCGGATGGAGCTGGCGCACGCCCTGCTGGCCCGCCAGCTGTTCCCGGACGCCCCGTTGAAGTGGATGCCGCCCACCAAGCACATGACCGGCGACGTCTTCCGCGGCTACCTGCTCGATGGGTTCTTCAACCTCGTCGGTGCCATGACCGGCCAGGGGATCCTGCTTGTGGGCATGATGACCGAGGCCGTGGTCACGCCATTCCTGTCCGACCGTGACCTCGCGCTGCAGAACGTCCGCTACGTGCTCAACGCCGCCGGGGGACTCACCGAGGACTTCCACCCACCCCGGGACGGATTCATCCAGAACCGGGCCCGCCAGGTGCTCGGCGAGGCGGTGGCGCTGCTTGAGCGGATCACCGAGGAGCCAGGGCGCGCACCTCTGCTGGAGGCGATCGCGGACGGGACGTTCGGCCTGATGAAGCGCCCCGCCAACGCCGGGAAGGGGCTGGACGGGGTCGTCACCCGAGCACCGGGCTACGACAACCCCGCGATCACCCTGCTGGAGACCGGAGCAAGCCGATGAGCAGTGCGAGCGACCGTCAGCCCGACCTCATCAGGCCGTACGGGGACACCACTGGCGACGGCATGGTGCAGGTCTCGTTCACCCTGCCGATCCCGCACGACAAGCGCGCCGAAGGGGCCGCGCTCCAGCTGGCCTCCAAGATGGGCCTGGAACCGGCGCTGCTCGTGCACGCCAAGCCGATGGGCCCGGACTTCACCTTCTTCGTGGTCTACGGCAGCGCCAGGCACCTCGTCGACCTGCGTGAGGTCCACGTGGTCGAGCGCGAGTTCCCGCTGCTGACCTCTGGTGAGGTGAACAAGGCCATCAAGTCCCGCCTGCGGCGCAAGCTCGTCGTCGTCGGTGCCTGTATCGGCACGGACGCCCACACGGTGGGGATCGACGCCATCCTCAACATCAAGGGGTTCGCGGGGGAGAAGGGGCTGGAGTACTACCGGGAGATCCGAGTGGTCAACCTGGGCGCGCAGGTCCTCGTCCCCGAGCTGGTGGCTCGCGCTCGCGCTGAGCGCGCCGACGCCGTGCTCGTCAGCCAGGTCGTGACCCAGCGCGACGCGCACGTCCAGAACACCATGATGATGAGCGCCGCGTTCCGAGAGGCCTACCCGGCCGGCCAGGTCCCGCTGCTGGTCGTCGGGGGCCCTCGGTTCGAGGAGGGATCTGCGCCGCGCCTTGGCGTGGATCGGATCTTCGGCCGTGGCTGCACCCCGGGCGAGGTGGCCAGCTACCTGGTCCACCAGCTCGCCAGCCCACGAACCCTCTCGAAGGAGTAGCGATGAACACCCGACCCACCCCCACCGTTGGCCTCACCGTCACCCACCGTCGCTACGTCCCGTACTCGCACGCGCACTACGCCGGAAACCTCGTGGACGGGGCCTACTCGTTGGCCGCCTTTGGGGACGTAGCGACCGAGCTGTGCATTCGCACCGATGGGGACGAGGGCCTGTTCGCGTCGTACTCCGACGTCCAGTTCCGGTCCGCGGTCCGCGCAGGCGACGTCATCGAGATCGAGGCTCGCCTGGTGCGGGTCGGCACCCGAAGCCGCGAGCTGGAGTTCGAGGTGCGCGTGGTCGGCCGGGGCACCCCTGAGCACGGTGAGTCGTCGGCCGAGGTCCTCGACCCGGCGCTGGTGGCGACCACCGCGCGAGGCGTCGTGGTGGTCCCGGCACCCAGCGCAGCGGGCTGACCGACCGTCGGCGTGTCGCGCGCGACACGCCG
>DASYGI010000124.1:0-9695 GCA_035999925.1 Pedococcus sp. | reverse complement strand
ACCACGAGGATGGTGGCGATGGCACTGGCTAGGCCCATCTGGTTTCCCTGGAATCCTCGGATGTACATGTCGAGGGCGAGGTTGCGGGTGGCGTCGGCGGGCCCGCCTGCGGTCAGCACGAAGATGAGGTCGAAGAACGTCAGTGCTCCGACGATCATCAGTGTGGACGACGTGACCATCACGTAACGAAGTTGCGGCAGCGTGATGCTCCAGAACTGCCGCACCCGGCCGGCGCCGTCCAGCATGGCCGCCTCGTACATCGACTCCGGGATCTGACGCACCGCGCCCTGGTAGATCAATGAGTGAAACGGGATGAACTGCCAGGAGACAATGAACATCACGACCCAGAACGCCAGCGTGCTGTCACCCAGCCAGTCCTGCGTGAGGAAGTCCAGGTGCAGTCCCGGGCCGAGGCCGAAGTTTGGGTCGAGCAGGGCCTTGTACGCGACGGCGATCGCCGCCGAGCTGAGGAGCAGCGGGATGAAGAACAGCGTGGCGAGGAACTCTCGGTAACGCTGGTGCCCTGCCATGAACACCCCGATGAGGATGCTTGCGGGCGTCTGGATGAGCCACGTGAAGATCATGATCTTGAAGGTGATCCACAGCGCGTGCGGTAGCTCCGAGTCGCCCAGGACGCTACGCCAGCTGTCGAACCCGGCGTAAGTGATCGCGCCGATGCCGTTCCAGCTGGTGAAGGACAGCAGCAGTACTCCCAGCAGCGGGATGATGCCGAAGATGGTGAACATGAGCAGTGCGGGCAGCGCCATCCAGGTGACCGTGGCGCTCTTGACGCCGCCCCCGCCGCTCGTCGTCGTGGGGCCCCTGACGACGGGCGGCGCCAGCGCGGTCATGACCCGATTGCCTTGTTCATGTTGTCGATCCACTGGTCCGGTGTGATCGACAGCTGGAACAGCTTGGCGATGTTGTCCAGCAGCGTCTCCGACTGGGTCGGGGACAGCGCCTGGTCCCAGGACTGCGCGAAGCTCTTCGCGTTGGCCGACGTGTCGTAGATGTATTTGAGGAAGGCTGCGTCGGGGCTGGAGGCGAACTTCGCGTCCGACCCCTTGATCAGCGGGACGTGGCCGGCATCGATCCACTTGGTCTGCTCGGCGTCGTCGAGCACCGTGGTGCTGAAGAACTTCTTGGCCACCTCTTTCTGGGCGTCCGTCGCCTTCGAGGAGATGGAGTAGTACTGACCAGGATTGCCGACGGTGTTGCTCGGGTCGCCCTTGTCCTTGCCCGGCTCCACCGGCGGGAAGTTCATGAAGCCCAGGTGACCGCCCGTGACGAGGTCGCCACCGCTCTGCTTCATCGTCCCGTAGGTCCACGCGCCGTGGACCATCATCGCGGCCTTGCCGGTGTAGAGCACGGCAAGGTCGGCGTTGGAGTCCGCGGTGATCGACGAGAAGCCCTTGATGAAGCCGTTCGCCTTCACCAGGTCCTGGACCTTGGTCAACATGTCCTTGACGGCGGGGTCCGACCAGGCGCCGGACTTGCCCTGGAACACGTTCTGGAAGACCTCGGGGCCGCCGATCCGGTCGAGGAGAAACTCCAGCCACATCATGTTGGTCCAGCGGGACTGGCCGCCGAGCGAGAAGGGTGCGATCCCCTTGGAGTTGAACGTGTTGACCAGGCTCATGATGTCGGCCCAGGACTTGGGGGGTTCGGACACCCCGGCCTGCTCGAAGACCTTCTTGTTGTAGTAGAAGACGATTGGGGTGACCGTCTCGGCCGGGGCGGCGTAGATCTTGCCGTCGATGGTGGCCGCGGCGAAGGACGCGGGGAACCGGCGCGACTTCTGCTCCGGGTTCTGCGTAAACCATGACGTGAGGTCTTCGACCTGACCCGCCTTGACGTCCTCCGCCAGGCCCCCGCCGCCCCAACCCCAGATGATGGTGGGCCCCTGGCCGGCGCCTAGCGCTGCCTTGATCTTTGTCTTGAAGGCGTCGTTCTGGAACTCGGTGAAGGCGATCTGGCTCCCGGAGTTCGCGGAGTTGAAACGCTTGACGGTGTCCTCGCGGACGCTTTGGTCAGGCTGCCCGCTGAGGAACCAGAATGTAGTGCCGTCGCCTCCGCCGCCACCTCCGCCGCCGCTAGCACCGCCACCGGCGCCCGGTTGTGTCGGCCCCGAACTGCTACACGACGCCAACGCGCCCGCGAGCGGGGCCGCGGCGACAAGGGCGAGGAAGGTGCGGCGAGACGTCGTCTTGTGATCCACGCTGATCTCCGAACTCGAGGGCCGCGGCCGAGCGCGGCGGGTGAAGTGCGCCGAGTGGCCAACGGGGCCTGCGCAGGGGCTTGCCTGGCCCGGCCGTCATCAACGCCTGAAATGCGTGGCATCTTGTCGATTATGGCCGCCACATGTAACGTTAGAATTTCGGAGACAGCCTGTCAACAGTTCTCGCCGAGCCAACCACACACGGGCGACTCGAGGCTCGAAAGCTGCCCGATCCTGTTGGTGGTGCGAGGTGAAGGTCTCCTTTCGGTCACAGTAGTGTTGCGTAGATGACTCGAAACTTTCGAAGGAGGCGTAGGTGAGTGGGCCGCTGCGGCGACGCAGAAACTCCCCCTCGATGGGACGCTGTACGCATCCGTTCACAGCACGTCAAGATCCTGCTGGCGATGATGACGCCCAGGAGACGCCCAGGAGAGCCCCGGAAAGCTCGGGAGCCCGGCGGATCGGCGTTACGCAACTGGCCCGCGCGGCTTCGATGCGGATCCAGCTACGCAGGCAGCGGCCCAGTCTCCTGACGCAAGCTCGCTGCCGGGCAGCACGTCGTTGCGCTACCGCATCGTGGCGCCTTCCGGCGCTGGGACGTCCCATGAGTGAGGACTAGGCCGTGCCGTCGGACGGGCGACGCCCCACCCTTGCAATCGTCGCGGCATCGGCCGGCGTGTCCGCAGCGACGGTGTCGAAGGTCGTCAACGGCCGGCCCGATGTGGGCCCCGCGACCCGAGCACGCATCGAGGCGCTGCTGGAGAAGCACCACTACGTGGCTCGCCGCGGAAACGGCGCCGGCCACCCGCCGGGTCCCCCCACGGTCGAGCTCGTGTTCGACGGCACACTGAACGCCTACTGCACGGAAATCATTGAGGGGGTGCTGCAGACTGCGTCGACGAGCTCGGTCGCGGTGGCCTTGAGTCTGCGTACACCGGCCCAACACCACGATCCCGTGGACCGGCTGACGGCGTGGGCCCGTGGGCTTGCGGCAGCCGGACGCTGCGCCGTCATCGCCGTGGTCAACGACATCACGGCCGGGGACCTCACCGCCTTGGCCCGCGCAGACCTGCCGCTCGTCGTCATCGACCCGCTCGACGTGCCGACCGCCGAGGTGACAAGCGTCGGCTCGACGAACTTCACCGGCGGTTTCGTCGCCACAAGGCATCTCCTCGAGCTCGGGCACCGCGACATCGCCTATCTGGGCGGGCCGGCGCGGGCTGCGTGCAACCAGGCCCGGCTGCACGGCTACCGTGCTGCGATGGAGGCCGAGGGCGCGTCGGTGCCGGCCGAGTACGTGCGCAACGGCCACTTCCGGTACGCCGACGGCCTGGCGATCGGCGCCGAGCTTCTCGATCTGGCAGTTCGGCCGACCGCAGTGTTCGCCGGGAGCGACCCGACCGCTGCCGGGGTCCTCGAGGCGGCGCGCGCCAGAGGCCTGCGCATCCCGCAGGACCTGAGTGTCGTCGGCTTCGACGACACCCAGGTCGCCCGCCTGACCTCGCCGACGCTGACGACCGTGCGCCAGCCCCTGCGGGAGATGGGCGGCGTCGCCCTCAAGACTGCCATGCGCCTGGCGGCGGGAGAGAAGCTCGAGTCACACCACGTCGAGCTCGCGACGGAACTTGTGGTACGCGGCTCAACTGCCCGGCTACGGCGGACAGAGCAGCACAACCACCACAACGACCACAACGACCACCGAGATCACAACGATCACCGAGTTCAAGACGATCACCGAAATCAGGAGGACATCGATGTCACCCCAGCCCACCCGTGACGACAAGTTCAGCTTCGGTCTATGGACCGTCGGTTGGCAGGCCAGGGACCTGTTCGGTGAGGCCACGCGGCCCGTCCTGGCAGCCGTCGAGGCGGTGCACAAGCTCTCGGAGCTGGGGGCGTTCGGCATCACCTTCCACGACGACGACCTGATCCCGCCGGGCAGCAGCCCCGACGAGCGGGAGCGCATCCTCGGCGAGTTCCGGGCCGCGCTCGCCGAGACAGGGATGGTCGTGCCGATGGTCACCACCAACCTGTTCCACGACCCTGTGTTCAAGGACGGCGGGTTCACCAGCAACGACCGGACCGTGCGGCGCTACGCCATCCGCAAGGTGATGCGCAACATCGATCTCGCCGCGGAACTCGGCGCCCAGACCTACGTCTTTTGGGGAGGACGCGAAGGATCCGAGGTCGACTTCGCCAAGGACATCCGCTCCGCACTCGACCGTTACCGCGAGGCCATGGACACCCTCGCCGCCTACGTGATCGAGCGCGGCTATGCAATGCGATTCGCCATCGAACCGAAGCCCAACGAGCCGAGAGGAGACATCCTGCTCCCCTCCATAGGGCACGCCCTCGCCTTTATCAACGAACTCGAGCACGCCGACATGGTCGGGATCAACCCCGAGACCGGTCACGAGCAGATGGCCAGTCTCAACTACACCCACGGGATCGCCCAGGCCCTGTGGGTAGGCAAGCTGTTCCACATCGACCTCAACGGACAGAAAGGCCCCCGCTACGACCAGGACCTGGTGTTCGGGTACGGCGACCTGCTCCAGGCCTTCTCCACCGTCGACCTGTTGGAGAACGGAGCTCCGGGCGGCGGCCCGAGCTACGACGGTCCCCGGCACTTCGACTTCAAGCCGCTGCGCACGGAGAACATCGACGGCGTGTGGGAGTCGGCCCTGGCCAACATGGAGCTTTATGTGAGCCTGAGGGAGAAGGCGCGGGCGTTCCGCGCCGATCCCGAGGTGAAGCAGGCCCTCGAGGCAGCCATGGTCGCCGAACTCGCGCAGCCCACCCTCGGTGACGGCGAGAGCCACAGCGACCTGCTTGCGGACCGGTCGGCGTTCGAGGACTACGACATTGACCGCGCCCGTAACCAGGGCTACGGCTTCGCTCGTGTGCAGCGCCTCGCGATCGAGCACCTTCTCGGAGTGCGCTGACAAATCACACTCCCCCCGACATACCCGCGTTAGGGCGCGTTCCCAGTCAGGGATCGCTTTCTGGGACGGGAGGGGTGCGCTGGTCAGGCCATCTGGGAGGATCAGCGAGTGCGCCCAGTGCTGGTGGTGGTTGGTGGGTTACCGGCTACTGGAAAGTCCACCGTTGCCAGCGCTTTGGCCAAGGAGATGAAGGCACCGTATCTGCGCGTTGACCGGATCGAGCAGGCAATCGTCATGTGGTCCCCGCTTGCGCATCCTGTTGGCCCGGTCGGCTACGCAGTGGCTCACGAGTTGGCTGCGGAGCAATTGGCACTCGGCCTGGACGTCATCGTCGAGTGCGTGAACCCCATCGCGCTCACCCGGGATGGCTGGGCGGAAGCAGGCAGGGCGGCCGGCGCCGCCGTCGTCGAGGTGGAGTTGATCTGCTCCAATACCGTCGAGCACCAACATCGGGTCGAAACCCGGATATCGGACGTTGAGGGCCTGACCAAGCCGGCCTGGCCAGACGTGCTGGCGCGCGTGTACGAGCCATGGGACAGGGCACACCTGGCCTTGGACACGGCCGCGATGCCGATTGGCAAGGTGGTCGAGCGAATCGCGACGGAGATCGAGTCGATCAGACCGCGATCGACTGCTTAAGAGACGAAGGGCGAGTTCACCCGGCACAGCACCCGGAGATCGACGCGGTCTTCCTCGTGCTAGCGGGCTCGCTGACCATCGGATTGGACGGCGGATCGGCTGCCGGGCGGAAACGGCGGAACAACAACGCACGCCTCTGCCGCGGTGAGGGCGACGCCCGACTTTACCGCGGTGAGGGCGACGCCCGACTTTGCCGCGATGCGCTCGAGTCAGGGCTGCTCCCTTCGGCACCAACGCAGCAACACTTAAGACGCCGCAGGGCGCTCGATCTGTTCGAGCACCCCGCCCGGGCGCCCCGCGGGATCCGTGGAATGAACCCGACGTAGCTGACCGGGCACGGCCAAGCCTGTTTGCGTAGTCGCCCACTCCCCCGCGCCAGGGGGCGCTGAAGTATCCGTTGTTCTACCGAAATTTCTACCGAACTGGCCGGCACGAGGCGGCATCCACTGGTCCCGACCCTGCGCGCGCCCCTGTTCCGGGTACGGAGATCCGACTTCCACCCGAAGATGGCCACGGGGTCGGGCGCAAGCTGAATTCGCCGGCGCGCAGTCGCAGCACGTGTGGGCTTGGACGGGCGTCCTAAGCGGGAGGCGGTAGACGTCGCAGAGTCCGTAGGGCGAGGTGTCGGCGCGTGCTGGTCGACGCCGTGTCGTCTGGGTGTGGTTTCGCACTCGGACCCCTCTCCGCGAGCGCCCCTGCGACCGCCGCGACGGACCCACTCACCTCGGTCGTCCTCGGCATCGTGGTGTTCGACGAACAGCTACAGACCACCCTCGGTGGACTCGTTGGCTGCCTGGCCTGCCTGGCCTGTCTGGCCTGTTTGGCCTGTCTGGCCTGTCTGGCCATCGTGACTGTCAGCGTCGCGCTTGCTCAGTCGCGGCCAGGTCCACAGCACACCGGACTGACGGCCCATAGTCGTGGAGCCTTCCAGGCGGCAGCCCACGCCCCTACCCGGAAGAGGTACAGCAGGGCCGCCGGCTCGACTTACACCGTCCCTACGCGGCAACCGCATCACCACCGACCGCGACGGGGCGCCTCACGAAGGAGCTCGCAACGCCGGATCCCCACGGATGGACATCCACCACCCGGTCAGCCGCCGACGTTTGGGGTGCTTGCTCTCGCCGCAGGTCAGCTCGTGAAACCAGCGTGGACGTGGTCGTGGTGAGTGTCGTCGGTGAAGTAGGTCGCGCCGGCCAGCTGGTATGGGCCACCGACGTTGTACGACCCGAGGGCGGCGACGGCCCGCATGTAGGCGGTCACCAGCGCCTTCGGGGTGGACGCCGCGACGACCGGCTGGTCGTCGATGCGCCAGGTGTCAAAGGCGCGGCCGACGGGATGGTCACTCGCCCTGGTGGTGCCGAAGACGTTGATGGGGTGACCGCTGCGGACCACGCTGATACCCAGCCGGTAGCTGTTCGACAGGGCGAGCATGGCCCTCAGGACCGTGTCGTGGACCTGCCCGGAGGCGATGTCGGCGCGGGCAGCTGGGGGTAGCTCGATGCGCGGGTTGGCCAGTACTTGGCGGGCGGACGCCGACAACGACGCTGCCGGGCCGGCCGGGGTGGACGGGTGGTTCTCGGTGACCTGCCAGGTTGACCCGGAACGCACGAGGCGCACGTCATAGGTCGCCCCGGTAGCCGGGTCGGCCGCGGGTGGCCACGGGTGGGTGACGACGAGCACGCTGGCGGTGGAGGACAGGATGCCCCCGTACTGGCTGAAGACAATCTGCACCGGAGGGGACGTCGTGGTCTCGATGTACCGCGCAGCCGTCTGTTTGACCTCGGGATGGACGTCGTTGGCGTCCGGCGCCCATGTCGGCGCCGCAGCAGAGGAGTGGGGGGACGCTGCAGGGGACGTTGGTAAGGAACCCGCGGTGGAGGTCGCGACGCCGCTTTGGCCCTGCGTGGTCGGCGTTGTCGTGGTGTCCGTCGGGGCCGCCTCGGCCGACCCAGAGCCCCCGGCTCCCGAGTCCGGCGACTGGCGTCCCGTCGAGGACTGACCATCCGCCTCCGGTCCGGAGCCGCTGCTAGTGCACCCGGCCAACACCGCAACACCAGTCAGCAGCAGCAGTGCACGCCTATCCAGACTGCGTTCCATGTCCACCAGGATCCACGCCGCACCTGGGTGGCACCGCGGCAACTCCTGTGCCGGATCGCCCCGGGGGCGCGCGGCACCGGGGACATCGTTCAGACACTGCTCGCCCGTGCATACCGAGCCCGTGATGCGGGGCGTCGCTATGACACCGCGTTCGTGCGGCGCGCCTCGGAAAGGAGTCGGATCTCGGAGTCGCCGCCGACGCCGGGCAGATGTAGCGTCGAGATCTGTGACCCAGGCGACGAGGTCCTCAGTGGGTACCAGTCTCGGTCGGCACGGCCGAGTATCCGGTATCGGCGCCGCAGCGGCTTTGGCCCTGACCGCGGGTCTTCTGGGGCCGGCCGCCGCCGAGGCTCATGGCGGGTCGCCGAGGGGCGGGCCCCTCAACCTGGGGCCGGCCAACCTCACGGAGACCAGGGTGACGTCGACGTTGGCCACGGGTGTGTCGCTCACCAAGATCACCCGGGGGGCGAGTGACCCAGCGCTGGTGTGGACGCTCGAGATCCTCATCGCACCGACGGCCGGGAGCCCCGATCCGGACGCCCCACCCAGCGTGATCTCGGACGGGGGGAGTGCCAACGCGACCGCAGATCGACTGCGCAGCAAGGGTTTCAGCCCCCGAGTGGAGGCAGTGGCCCAGCCGAGGGCCGTCGACGTGGTTCCCGGCACCCTGGGGTACCGAGTACGGGTCGGAAGCTTCTCGGACAACGCGGCAGCCGACCTGGCCCGTGCCGCCCTGATCGCGGCGGGTGAGTCCGCGAACTCGGTCTACACCGGCTGGGACGGCGACCGGTCCGCCCGCGGCCCGTGGAACGTCAACGTCGTGACCATCGATCCAAAGACCTTCCGCGGCGGCCTCCGCGCCACGTACGGGCCAGATCTGTTCAACCGCGAGACCACGTCGGCGCTGAGCGCCGCCGTTGGGGCGACCGTCGGCGTCAACGCCGGCTACTTCGTCCTCGACCCAGCGTCCGGCGCGCCGGGTGACCCGGCCGGCATCGGCGTCTATCACGGCCAGCTCGTCTCGGAACCCATCGCGGGACGCCCCGCTCTGGTCATGCGGGACGACGCACGGCATACCGAGATCGAGCGACTGTGGTGGCAGGGCACCGCGGACCTCGGCCACCAGACTGTCCAGCTCGACGGCATCGACCGCGTCCCCGGTCTGATCCGCAACTGCGGTGGGGATCCCACCGACCTCCCCACGGCGAAGCCATTGCACGACATCACCTGCACCGATGCGGCGGAGGTCGTCGAGTTGACGCCGGCGTTCGGAGCCATGACCCCGACCGGGCCGGGCCGGGAGGTCGTCATCGGCGCCGACCACCGCGTCGCCGCGGTGCTCGGGACCCGCGGCACGACCCTCGGCACCGGCCAGATGTCGCTCCAAGCGACTGGTGACCGGGTCGGCGAGCTGGGCAGTGTCCGTGTCGGTGACCGCGTGGTCGTCGCCGCCGGCTTGCGCGACGGCTCGGGTAGGCCGGTCCACACGGCAAAGGCGGAGACGATCGTCAACGGCGGTCCCCAGCTGGTTCGAGACGGCCGCGACGAGATCACCCAGGCTCGTGACGGCTTCGTCCACCCCGGGGATCCGAGCTTCGCTTACGGCTTCGTCGTCAAACGCAACCCACGCACCTTTGCCGGCGTCGACGCCCAGGGCCGGACCGTGCTCGTCACCGTCGATGGCCGGACCACTGCGGACCTCGGACTCTCGATCCCGGAGACGGCCGATGTCGCGCGCTCGCTCGGCCTCGTCGACGCGATGAACCTCGATGGTGGTGGCTCGACGGCGATGGCCGTCA
>DASYGI010000123.1:0-2531 GCA_035999925.1 Pedococcus sp. | reverse complement strand
ACCGGCCACCACCTCGACGACGCCCAGCGCTACCGACCCGGTGAGGTCGGCCCCGGTGGGCAGCAGGCTCAGCGTCGAGGCGACGCCGGTCGCGAGCACCGCGGCGACGGCGAGCAGGACAGCGGCGGCAAGGGGGGCGCGTCGGCCGACCACCCCGCCGGCGACGAGCTCGAAGCGTCCTTCTTCCTCCTCGGTCCGGGTATGCCGGCGCACGATGGCGAAGGCCAGGAACGCGGTGAACAGGCTGCCCAGCATGACCGTCTTGAGTACGCCGATGCCTTGGGAGGTGAGCGAGGGGAGTGGGCCGTAAAGCGCGACGAGGGAGGGGTTGTCGGCGATCACCTTCGCGCCTGCTGCGGCCTCGGCCGGGTTGGCGTAGAGGCGGATGGTGGCGGCCATCGACCCGTATGCCGTGGCGGCCAGCACGAGCACGCAGGTCACGACGATCCAGCGGTCCCGTCGCCAGGCGAGTCGCAGCAGTGGGCCGGTGCCGGCGAAGGTGTTCACGCGGACGCCCCCTCCCGGGAGGCTGACGAGTCGGTCGCTGACGAGTCGGTCGAAGACGAGTCGCTCGCTGACTCGGTCGCCAGGTCGTCGCGGTACTGCGACAGGAACAGCTCCTCGAGGGTGGGCGGCTGGCAGGTCAGGGCCTGGATGCCGTGCGTCCCGAGTCGTTGGACCACGTCTCCCACCGCGCTGGTCTCGACGGACATGACCAGCCGGTCGCGGTCGAGGCGCGCTGCGTCGACCCCGGGCCACCGCGCAGCCTCGGTGACGGCCAGCGGGCTGGCCAGGGTGGCGACGATGCTGGTCCGGGTCAGGTGCCGCAGGTCGGTGAGCGTGCCCGTATCGACCACGCGGCCTGCGCGGACGATGCTCACCCGGTCGGCGGTGGCCTCCACCTCGGACAGAATGTGGCTCGACAGCAGAATGGTGCGGCCCTCGGAGCGGGCTTGGGAGACCTGCTCCTCGAAGACCTTCTCCATGAGGGGGTCCAGACCCGAGGTCGGCTCATCGAGAAGCAGGAGCGGGACGTCGGACGCGAGGGCAGCCACCAGGGCGACCTTCTGCCGGTTGCCCTTGGAGTACGAGCGGCCCCTCTTGGTCGGGTCGAGCTCGAACGCCTCGAGCAGCTTGTCGCGCTTGCCCCGGTC
The DNA here is from genome assembly GCA_035999925.1 of Pedococcus sp. Taxonomy (GTDB): domain Bacteria; phylum Actinomycetota; class Actinomycetes; order Actinomycetales; family Dermatophilaceae; genus Pedococcus. Next base: position 1,377 of record DASYGI010000123.1, on the reverse strand, counting down.
AGCCCCGCCCCGCAGCCGCGACAACAGGTCGATGACCTCGCCACCGGTGAGGTTTGGCCACAGGACGACATCGCCGGGAACGTAGGCCAGCTGACGATGCAGCTCCGTCGCGTCTCGCCAGGGATCACGCCCGAGCATCGTGACCGACCCACCGTCGGAGCGCAGTAGGCCGAGCAGGATGCGGATGGTCGTGGACTTCCCGGCGCCATTGGGGCCCAGGAAGCCGTGGACCTCTCCTTCGTAGACCGTGAGGTCCAGTCCGTCGAGAGCGGTCGTGCTGCCGAAGTTCTTGCGGAGGCCAGTGGCCTCGATGACGGGTGCCATACTGATGATCATACACAGTATTCAGAACTTTCTGAATGCTCTAAAGTGTGGGGCATGGTCACGACAGCGCACGGCGACGCGGGGTTGGAGCGGGAACGCTTCGTCGAGCGGTTCGGGTCCGCGCTAACGGCCGCGGGGATGCAGCGGCTGCCCTCGCGGGTTTTCGCGTGTCTGCTCGCGCAGGACACTGGCCGGATGACCGCGGCCGAGATCGGCGAGGCGCTGTCGGTCAGCCCGGCCTCGGTCTCCGGCGCGGTCCGCTCGCTGCAACAGATGCGAATGATCCACCGGGAGCGCGAGCCTGGGACCCGGCGCGACGTCTACGTGGTGGCCGACGACGCCTGGCACGACGTCATGATGAACACCTCCGCGGTTTACGACCCGCTGACGCAGACCCTGCGCGAGGGGGTGGCCATGGTGGGCGGCCCAGGCACCCAGGCCGGCGACCGGCTCGCCCTCAGCGTGGCCTTCCTCGAGTTCGTCACCGAGGAGATGGCGGGTCTGGCCGAGCGGTGGGACAAGCGCCGCGCCACCCTCGACTTATTGCCCTGAGTCGACCGTTTCCCAGGGAATCCGCCGTCAAAACGGTGGATTGAGGGCAAGAAGTCGGAGAAGTCAGGGTGGGTGAGGTTGACCACGGGTGGCGAGGCGACGGCATACCCGCGCATTAGGCTCCGGCACATGGCCGCCGAAGTCCCTGACGCACGCTCCGAGTCCGACCTGCCGATCAAGCCCGTCTACGACGAGACGGCCCTCGAGGGCTTCGACGCCCAGGCCAAGCTCGGCGTTCCGGGGCAGTACCCGTACACCCGGGGCGTGTACCCGACCATGTACACGGGCAAGCCGTGGACGATGCGGCAGTATGCCGGGTTCGGCACCGCCAAGGAGTCCAACGAGCGGTACCACGAGCTCGTCGCCAACGGCACCGGCGGACTGTCGGTCGCGTTCGACCTGCCGACCCAGATGGGCTACGACTCCGACGAGGCCATCTCGCACGGCGAGGTCGGCAAGGTGGGCGTGGCGATCGACTCCATCGACGACATGCGCACCCTG
>DASYGI010000122.1:0-3309 GCA_035999925.1 Pedococcus sp. | reverse complement strand
GAGGATCCGGCCAGGTTCCACTGCGGGGACGTCACCCTTGAGGATGTGCAGGTCGGTGCCGCAGATCGTGGTCGTCTCGACCTTGACGATCGCGTCGGTCGGCTCGGCGATGGTGGGCTTCGCGACCTCGTCCCACGACTTATTGCCCGGACCGTGGTAAACCAGTGCCTTCATCGGACTCTCCTATGTGGTGGTGCTGGACCGGAAGTGCTCCTGGACCAGGGCCGTCTCCGCCCGGAGACGCCTGCGACGAACGTATAGCGAGGGGGGCGGACGCCGACCGGGCCAAAGGTCCCGACACCGGGGCTCCTTCACGCACGCCGTCGGTCGCGGCGGACGTGATCAGCTCCTCGCGTTCGCTCCCTGCACCCGTGCGGTGGAGGGTGTCCCTCCGACAGCACTGCCCTCACCGCCGTAGCCACGCCCCGAGCCGAGCTCCCGGCTCGGGCGTGGCTCACACGCGGGAGCCACCAGAAACCGACCGACAGACTCGAGGCTCAGAGTCTGCCCGCGAATGGAGGCCAGCGTCCACCCCATCTCGGACGAGACCGGTGTCGCCAACGGTGGCGGACGGTTCAACGACTTCCAGGGCGGCTCCATCTACTGGAGTCCCGTCAGTGGGGCGCACGAGGTGCGCGGGGGGCTACCCCCACAGCTCGTCTTCGACAGCGGTGCCATGGAGGCACCGGGATCGCCGCCGGCGGAAGCGCCCACGTCACGGTGGCGCCGGACGGCAGTGCGCACTTCCAGGGCGGCAGGCACGACTCCGGCGCCGCGGCCCACAACTACAGCGTGGCCTGTGTTGTGGTGGACGCCGACCACCGCGCCTACACGTTCGCCCACACCGGCAACATCGCCGGCACGTTCGAGTCCGGATCCCGCGACGACCCCTGGGGCAGCCCTGGCCAGAACGAGCAGATCGCCCAGAACTGGCGTTCCTTGTGCGCGGGGACGCAGGCCACTGGGACAGTCGGATCAGTGCCGACATCCAGGCGCTGCTGGGCAGCCTCCTGACCAGCATGGGCACCGCAGCGGCCATCATCGCAATCATCGTCTGACCATGCTCTTTGTTGTAGCAAGGACAGTTGGGCCGACGCGAGCCCCAGCCGACTTACCGCACGAGCTTTGCTGGTTCGATTGGATTCCGCAGCCGTAGGCCGGTCGACGAGCAGGTCGACGGGCCGCTCGATGAGCCGGCGCCACCGCTGGCCACCGGGTCCTTGCTGATCTGTTGGCTGGCCAGCCCGGTCCACAGCGCGGTGCCTAGGTCGACCGGCTCAGGGGTGCTCAGCCCAGCCGCCTCGATGACGTCAATGAAGGGCTGGAGGAGTCGTCCACCGGCTCGAGCGAAGCCGACGGACCAGAGCCAAACGATCCGGCGGGTCACGCTCGAGTCTTGCCAGCAATGTCCCAAGGGCCCACGGCTGCCAGGATTGCTTGGGCCTGCAACGTGGTCAGGTCCTTCTTGGCGTGGCCGGGTATCAGCTCGCCAGCAGCCGTTGCAACCGGTTCACGGTTTGGACACCGAAGCCGGCTCAGCTCCTTTCCGCGGTCGCACAGCATCCACAGCGCCTCCAGCTCACCGTCTCGACACAGCACACGTATCGTCGTTGTGCGGACCGCGACGACAGCGATGAAATGAGCGTCGTGAGCGTCGGTCTTACGGCTGTGGCCAGCGTCAACAACCGGACCCGGGCGGCAGCTTGGCCGGCACCTCGACGACGTGCTCGCCGGCCTCGAGCAGACGTTGGGTCAGCCGCAGGACCGCCGACCACGGCTCAGGGCTCAGAGCGTCAGGCTGTCCGGCGTCGAGGGCCGTGGTGTCTCGCCGTGCGCTTTCACGCTTCGCTGGCATGTCACGCCGAGGGACGCAGCGGTTCTTCGGCGAGGGCAGGGTGGCTGACCCAGAAGTCGGTGACCAGGGCAGCCAATGCGGTGGGGCATTCCAGGGACGGCAGGGCGCGTGAACCGGTCACGACGGCTGAGCGGGCGTCAGTCATGGCCGTGGTTGTCTGGGCGGCCTGCGCGGGGCTCCATTCGCCCCGGTCGTCGGTAACAATCATCAGGGTCGGGCAGGTGACGGCGGCGGCGGCCCAGGCCAGGTCCACCCGGGTCAGGACGCCGGAGTGGACGGTCCGGGCTATCGCGGCCCGGTGGGCTGCGGACATGGGCCCAACCAGGGCGTCCACCGCAGCAGGATTCGTGCGACGGGTGAGGTCGGTCAACATTCCGTCCAGCAGCCCGCGACGCACCGGGCCGCGCATCCCGATGGCCCGGTACACCGGCAGCAGCATCCGCACCTGCCGGCGCAGCGAGCCGCTGGGGGCCTGGACCGGGGTGCTGATCGTGATCAGGCTCCGGACCAGCTCCGGTCGGGTGGCGGCCAACTGCAGTCCCACGTGCCCGCCCCAGGCGCTGCCCAGCCAGTCGACGGGACCGGGGGCCAGCTCGTTCTGCACCCGGCTGATGACCGCGACCGCTGCCTGCACGCAGGCGACGTTGAAGTCCGGCACCACCTGCTCCAGGGGGGCGCTGGCCCCGAAGGACCATCCATCGACCAGAACCAGGGTGCGTTGCCCGCGCAGGGACTCGATCACCGGGATCCAGCTGCGGGAATCGGTGAACATGCTGTGCCACAAGACGGCCACCGGGGGCGGCCCCGGGACGACCCGGGCGGACAAGTCGCCGAGCTTCGTGGGGATGCGCATACAATTCAACATACCCCCGATACAGTCAAATGTATATACTGGGCCGCATGCCCCGCCGGTACGAATCAGCGGTCCGCGCCGCAACCGCCCAACAGAACCGTGCCCGCCTGGTCGCCGCCGCCCACGAACTCTTCACCACTCAGGGCTGGATGACGACGACCATGACCCAGGTCGCCACCACCGCAGGCCTGGCCCGCCCCACCGTGTACCTGCACTTCGCCACCAAGCTCGACCTGCTCACCGCCTGCATCGACGCCGCGCTGTCCGACATCCCGGTCCGGGACCGCCCCGACTATCTGGCGATGGGCAGCGGCGCACTGCCCGACCGGGTGGCCACCGCGGCACACTGGCTACGACAGGCTCATCAGCGCTCCGCGCCCATCCAGCGGATTCTTGACGACGCAGTCGTGACCACCCCCGAAGCAGCCCCGGCCCGGGCCAACTTGGAGCAACGCCGCCACGACGAGGTCGCCAACGCCTGCCGCCTGGTCCTGGACAAGACCCCACCCGATGCCCTCGTCGACGAAGTCTGGGCACTGGGCTCCCGGGCGATGTGGCTCACCCTGGCCGAAGCCGGATGGTCACCCCAGCACTGGGAAAA
>DASYGI010000121.1:0-3216 GCA_035999925.1 Pedococcus sp. | reverse complement strand
GACAGGTAGGTCATGTCCGCGTGGAGCAGGGATCGTGCGCGTCGCACGATCGCGCTGAGGATGGCGTCCACGTCACGGATCGCCGTGAGGTCGTTGGCCGTCTCGTACAGCGCGGACAGCTCCGCCTCACGCTGACGCTGTCGCTCGATCTGCTCGCGAACGCGCAGCGCCACCTCGTGATGGTCGCGCAACCGGTCCAGCTCCTGGCCGTCGACCCCGGCCTGCGTCGCGTGCGCGACGACTGCGTCGAACGCCTCGCGCGGGGCGCCTTCGTACAGCAGCTCGAGGAACTGCTCGCTCACCCAGCGCTCCGGGCCGGCCCCTGCGGCGGTGATGCCCCCATGCTCTGGCCGACAGTCACCGCAGCGAACAGACAGAGCGTCACGACGTGGACCGCGGTGCACCACAGGCAGATCGCGTTGACGGCGAAAAGCTCGACCCAGACCAGGTACAGCACGGATACCGCGCCGACACTGACAGCCGCGATGCGGCCACGATGCAGCCATGGGCTGGTGGCCCGCCAGGCTGCCGGAAGGCACAACGCCACCATCGCGACGAAGAACACCAGACCCAGCACCGCCACCGGGATACCCAGGACTGTCGCATAGCTGCTGGTGGTCACCTTGGCGCAGTTGACCACTCCGGTCTCCGGGCAGGCCAGCGTTGTCGAGGACGTGAAGTGCTCGAACGTCAGGTATGCCGCGGCGGCCAGCCCCAGCACCGACAGGGTCAGCGTGGTCACCGGCAGCCAACCCGGGGTGGTCGGCCCCGGGACCTTGGCAGCGGCCGGCCTAGCTGGCATGTCCGAGCTTGGTCGCCGCTGCGGTGACTCCCGAGGCCGTGCACACCGCAGCCGGCTGGTTGTTGGTCGTCTTGCAGATCGCCGCGGTCAGCACGTTCGCGGCACCTCCGACCGCTTGCGCGATCGGGTTGGTGGGCACCTTGAGCGCCGCCGCAACCTGAGCCTGCGTCATGCCGGACAACAGCTGCGGGGTGTATGAAGCGCCCGATGAGATGTAGGCCCCACCGATATCGATGAACGGGATGCTGCCGGCGGAGGAGGCCGCCACATACGGTGCGGCGTTGTACTTCTTGACCAAGGCGGTGTCCGAAGCACTCAGTGTGTCGAGCGCCTGGTAGCCGCTGCCCCCGGCCAGCGGCTGGTTGGTGGTGGTCTCGGCTCCCGTGAAGGTCACGTAGCTGCTGGTGAGCTTGGCGCCGTGAAAGCTGAGGGTGGGGGTGTTGGGGTAGACGTCGCCGGCGGCCGAGGTCGTCTGCCCTAGTCCCGACCAGGTACCGAACCTGGACAGGGCCACCGCCACGGCCCAGCGCTGTGCCGCGCAGAACGGGCAGTACTCCGCACCCACGTACATGATCCGGGGCTTGCCGCCGGAGGTGAGGGTGGTCGCCTTGATGGCCGTGGGTGGGTTGGACGCCGTGCCCGCACCGAGGGACTCCAAGCCGGGCGATGCACTGGCGAGCGTCGACGTCAGGGCGTCGCTTGCGGCGGTGGTCTTCGCGGCCTTCGCGGTGCCCACCCCCGCAAGCTTGGCCACCACGAGGGCGGCCACGAGGACCAGCACCACGGCGACCCCTCCCCAGGCGAGCAGCTTGCGCCGGCGTTCGGCCCGAGCTTGTTCGGCCCGCATGGCCGCGACCTTGGCGGCAGCGGCCTCGGCGCGGCTCTTTCGTGCGTTCACCACTGGGGGTCCTCCAGGTTCGGTTCGGGCGCGTCTAGACGTCCGACGTGGTCGTTGAGCGTACTGGCCAGTGCAGCCTGCCCTGCCAACCTTGGCGTTGCCTTAGAACCGAGTACACAACGAAGCGCCGACCCCGCGCCTGCGCCGCGCCGGGTCCCGGACCACCCGCTCCCTCGCTCGGCTAGAGCCAGCTGTGGATGCGCACGGTGGTGCCTGCGATACCGGATCGCACCTGAACGAGGTCGCACAGCTGGTTGGCCATCCATAGTCCGCGGCCATGCTCGTCCTCGAAAGGCGGCGAACGACGCCCGACCATGGGGTCGGCGATCCGACCCGCCCCGCGGACCTCGCAGATGAGGGCCCGGTCCTGCTCCCAGATGCGCAGCTCGCTGTCGCCGCCGCCGTGCTGGACGCTGTTGACGGCGACCTCGTGCACTGCCAGCACGAGGTCGGCGCCGCGCTCCTCGCTGAGCCCGGCCGAGGACGCGTGAGCACGGACATCGGCACGAAGCGACTCGTAGTCGCCGGGGCCGAAGCTCCGGTGCGAGACCACCACCGCAACCTCGGGCAGGTCCCCCTCGAACATGGCGCCGACATGGTGGGCTCCCCCGTAGGCGGTGCTCCCTCGCTGCGCCTCGATCTCCACCACGACGGGGTGCGACCGGTGAGACTCCGCCACCACCTCCTCTGACAGCGTCCCGGTGTCGTACGGGCAGAGCAGCCACAGCGGCGTCTCGGGGTCGACGGCCATGTTCAACAGCGCCTCGTGCAGCTGACACTCGACCACTTCGACAGGCCTACGACCGTGCCAGATCGGCTCACCGATGCCGCGAACCGGCCGGCCGCCCGCGGCATACTCGTCGGTGAACTCGCGCCAGGCCGGGATGATGCGCGCCGGGTTGGCGCCCAGCTGAACCATGTCGACAAAGGTCACCGTGGACGCCTCCACCCCAAGGGCGTCGTGCAGCAGGTCGATCCGGGGCGGCGTCACGGCGACCATCACCGGCTGACCCGCATTCAGCCCGTCCTTGATGAACGGGACTGTTCCGGCGACGAACTGGTCGTCGCCCTTCCAGAGGAAGGCCTCGTGTCGATAGCCGTCGTGGGTGCGTCGGGCGCTGGCCGAGGGCGGCCTGGTAACCGGATCGTTGCCGTGGTCGGCCTCGACGGTGAACTCACTTCGCCCTGGTGACGTGGAGGGATCCCTTCCCAGTCTTCGGCTGCGGCATAAGGCCGCAAATGGTGAGAAGACGACGCGCATCCCAGGCTACGCCTGCTGCACCTCAGCGGCTCCTCGCTTCTCTATGCGCCTTTCCGTCACCGGCGTACCGTGAAGATCCGAGCACCTCACTTCGACATCGAAACGAAGACCGTCATGACCACGTCGTTCGCCGTCGCAGTCGTCATTGTCCTGATCGTGCTGCTCGCCTTGGCGGTCAAGATCGTCAAGCAGTACGAGCGGGGGGTGGTGTTCCGACTGGGTCGGGTCATTGGTCTGCGCGAACCGGGACTGCGG
>DASYGI010000120.1:0-2483 GCA_035999925.1 Pedococcus sp. | reverse complement strand
ACCTTGCCCACCTTGATCTTGCGCGTCTTGCGTCGGGGCGCGAGAACGGGTGCGGGCGCGGACGGCATACCAAGTTGAACGGTCACGCGAGGACCTCCTGAGGACACGAGCGACGAAGGAGCAAGGCCCGGAAGGACGACGAGCGTGGCCAGTCGTAAACGGTCATGGTTGAAGTATCTCCCAGTGCAGCGAGGACGGTGACCCCGGCGACGGTCAGCCGCCGAGCTTGACCGGGTTGACGAGGTCGGCGTAGATCAGCAGGACGGACATGACGATGAGGACCGAGGACACGGCATACGCCACTGGCAGTGCCTTGGCGACGTCGACATAGCCCGGGTCAGGGCGCTTGAACGCGCGGGCAGCGCCGCGCTTCAGGGCCTCCCAGAGGGCGCCGGCGACGTGACCGCCGTCCAGCGGCAGCAGGGGGATGAGGTTGAACACGAACAGCGCCAGGTTCAGCGAGGCGATCAGCTGCAGGAGGAACGCCCATGGGGCGATGCCCTCCTGACCCCCGATCCCGGCGATCCGTCCGGCGCTGGCCTCGCCCGCGATGCGTCCCACCCCGACGACGGAGATCGGGCTCTGGGGATCACGGGGCCCCGAGCCGAATGCCGCCTGGGCGACCCCGGCCATCTTCTGCGGAATGTGCAGGAGGACTCCGGCGGTCTGGCTCAGCGCGCCCCCAATCACGGAGGGCACCACGCTCAGCGGCTGGCGCTCCACGGCGATCGGCGGACCGGAGCTCACGCCGAGGAACCCAGCCTCGATCACCACCGGCTTGCCTTGGGCATCGACGAGGGGCTGCCCGTTCGCGCCGACCTGCTGGACCTGGTTACGGATCGGTGTGGCCGTCAACGTCAGGCGCTGTCCGGCGCGCTCCACGACGACCTGGGTCGGCTGCCCCACGCGTGGGCGGATGAGGGCGCCGACATCCACGGTGCGCTTGATGGCCTGGCCGTCCACAGACACCAGCCGGTCCCCGGGGCGGATGCCTGCGAGGTATGCCGGGGTCTTGGGGTCCGTGGCGGTGCAGGTGGTCTTGGTGGCGGCCTGGCTGGCTGGCACGACGCATTCACTGACGGTGGCGACGACTGCGCCGGGTTGCGGGGTCTGGACGCCGTACAGCGTGACCAGACCCGTCAGCAGCACGACGGCGATGAACAGGTTCATCGTCGGGCCACCCAACATGACGATGACCTTCTTGGGCACGGACAGCTTGTAGAACACCCGGTGTTCGTCGCCCGGCTGGATCTCGTCCAGGCTCAGCTTTCGGGCTTCGTCGGCGAGCTGGGAGAGCCGTCCCGTGCTCGAGACCCGCAGGGTGCCCTCCCGGTCGCCGGGCCGCGGCGGGAACATGCCGATCATCCGGATGTAGCCGCCCAACGGGATCGCCTTGACGCCGTACTCGGTCTCGCCACGACGGCGGGACCACACCGTCGGTCCGAATCCGACCATGTACTGGGTCACCTTGACGCCGAACTTCTTGGCCGGGACCAGGTGACCGATCTCGTGCAGGGCGATGGAGAGCCCGACGCCGACCGCGACGGCGAGCACTCCGAGGACGTACATCAGGACTGTCATGCGAGGTCTCTCTCGAGGGTGCTGCCGACGCTGTCGACTGCGGGTCGGTCCATGGAGGGCAAGCCGAGCACCTTTCGAGCTCTGGTGCGAGCCCAGGCGTCGGCCCGCAACACGTCGTCAACGGATAGCCGGCTCGTTTCGCTCCCCTGCCCCGTAGCCGAGTGCTCGGCGAGCACCCGTTCGATGGTGCCGACGATGTCCAGGAACCCGATGTGCCCGTCGTGGAAAGCATCCACGGCTACCTCGTTGGCGGCGTTGTAGACCGCTGGGTACGTGCCGCCCGTCGTGCCCACCTGACGGGCCAGCTGGACAGCGGGAAAGGCCTCGTCGTCCAGGGGCTCGAACTCCCACTGCTGCCGTTGGCTCCAGTCGACCGGGACGTCCACGTCGACCAGTCGATCCGGCCAGGACAGACCCAGCGCGATCGGCACCAGCATCCGCGGGGGCCCGGCCTGGGCGATCGTCGACCCGTCGACGAACTCGACCATCGAGTGCACGAGCTGCTGGGGATGGACGACCACGTCGATCCGCTCGAACGGGACATCGAACAGCAGGTGGGCCTCGATGACCTCAAGGCCCTTGTTGACCAGCGTCGCGGAGTTCGTCGTAATGACGCGACCCATGGAGAAGTTCGGGTGCGCCAGGGCCTGGGTCGGGCTGACGGTGCGCAGGGACTCCCGGCTCCAGCCTCGGAACGGGCCACCGCTGGCGGTCAGCACCAGCCGACGGACCTCGTCGGAGCGCCCAGCGCGCAGGCTCTGGGCGATGGCTGAGTGTTCGGAGTCGACCGGCACGATCTGGCCCGGTCGGGCCGCTTCCTTGACCAACGCGCCACCGACGATGAGCGACTCCTTGTTGGCCAGCGCGAGCGTCGAACCCTGCGCCAGGGCAGCCAGCGTGGG
>DASYGI010000119.1:0-1652 GCA_035999925.1 Pedococcus sp. | reverse complement strand
TCGTCGGGATGGAGGATGCCCTTGAGCAGGATGGGCAGGTCGGTCCGCTGGCGCAGCGTTCCCAGCTGGTCCCAGGTCAGGCCCGGGTTGGAGTAGATGTCGAGGAAGGCCTCGACCGCAGCGCGGGGTTGGGGGGAGCGGAGGTTCTCCCGGAGGCGGCCCGGGTGCTCGCGGCTGATCGACAGCAGCGAGCGCAACGCACCCAGGGTGACTTTCACGTTGTTCTCGTCGTCATCGGCTTTGGGCGCGTCGAGGCGTTCCCGGACGATCGCCTGGAACCGAGGGTCGGAGGTGTACTGGGCGATCCCGATCCCCTGGGTGAACGGCAGGCTGCCGAGATTGAGGTCGGCCGGTCGCCACCCGAGCATCGTGGTGTCGAGGGTGACCACCACCGCGCCCGCGCCGATCCGTGCCGCCCGGCCCAGCAGGCTGTCGACCAGGGCCTCGTCGGTGGACCAGTACAGCTGGAACCACCGCGGAGCATCGCCCATCTGGGCGGCGATGTCCTCCATCGGCGCGCACCCCTGGTTGGAGATCACGTAGGGGACCCCGGCCGCGGCGGCCGCCCGCGCAATCTGCAGGTCGCTGTCGCGGTGGACCAGCGCGGCGGCGCCGATGGGGGCCAGGAGCAGCGGGGAGGGCATCGTGCGCCCCAGCAGCGCGGTGCTCAGGTCCCGGTCGACCTGACCCGGCAGCATTCGCGGCACGATCTGCCAGCGGTCGAAGGCGGCCCGGTTCGCTCGCATGGTGGCTCCCTCGCCCGCGCCCCCGGCGACATAGGCCCAGGCCCGCGGTGACATCGCGGCGCTGGCCCGGCGCTCGAGCTCGGCGAAGTCCGTGGGCACGGCCGGTTGCCTGCCCAGCACGCCTGCTCGATAGATGAGGCCTTGTCGGGTGCGGCCTGGACCGGTGCTCACGGACGTCATGGGGTGATCCTGCCGTGTGCCGCACCGGTGCGCAGGCCGGACAGGGCGATGGTGAGACAGCGCGCAGGGGACCGTCCGACGCGCCATCAGCGCCGGTATGCCGGGTGGTCCCGTCCCGATTTGGTAGGTCGCCCGGGCCTCTGGCACACTAGAGCGGTTGCTTGACGCGCGGCGATGGCCTGTCTGGAAAACATGGTCGTTGCCGCCACCCCGGTGCCACACCTCGAACCGCCCGTTCCACGGGGCGGGGCGACACTCCAGGGAAGCGCAAGCCCCGGCTCTGCCGGGCCAACCGATCCGCACGATGAGCGTGAAAGCGCATGTCGTCGGGCCGCGAAGCGGGTGCGACACACCCGACCTCGGGGGTCGGAAGGCCGTAGAGCCGGCTACAAGCTAAATGTTCGGCGAGAGAGAGACGTAACGGAGATGGCGGGACAGAAGATCCGCATCCGACTGAAGTCGTATGACCATGAGGTCATCGACAACTCGGCGCGCAAGATTGTCGACACGGTGACCCGTGCCGGCGCGACGGTGGTTGGCCCCGTGCCGCTGCCCACGGAGAAGAACGTCTTCGTGGTCATCCGTTCGCCCCACAAGTACAAGGACAGCCGCGAGCACTTCGAGATGCGCACCCACAAGCGCCTCATCGACATCATCGACCCGACGCCCAAGGCCGTCGACTCGTTGATGCGTCTCGACCTTCCGGCTGACGTCAACATCGAGATC
>DASYGI010000118.1:0-4616 GCA_035999925.1 Pedococcus sp. | reverse complement strand
CCGGGGAAGGGCGCCGTTCACCGCCTGCCCCTGAGGGTCGAGGATCTCTGGCTTCAACATGACGTCAATGACGACGTGGCCCATTCGGGTGTCTCCTGAGTTGGTACCTGCGCTCGCGCGGGAGGGAAGCGTCCGAAGTCTATCCGTGCGTGAAGCTTGGCCTCGCCCTGGTCTCGCGGCGCAGTCGGCCGCGCGCCCGGTTGACACCCCCGGGGCTGCAGAGGAGCGTGCGAGTTCCAGGCCGATGGTGGGGAGGGCCGCATGAACCCCGTGATGAAGACCCTCATGAAGCAGGGCGCACGGCTGTCGGTGTCCCTGTACAAGGCGTCAGGCGGCAGGATCGGTGGCCGCGTCAGAGGGCTACCGATCATCCTGCTCACGGTCCCGGGCCGCAAGACCGGTAAGCCGCACACGACCTCGGTGAGCTGCTTCGAGCATTCGGGCGGTTACGTCGTCGCCGGATCCGCCGGTGGGCTGCCACAGGAACCGCAGTGGTTCAAGAACCTGCGCAAGACCCCCGAGGCCGAGGTCCAGCTCGCTCGCCAGCGGTTCAGGGTTGCCGTCCGCGAGCTGCTCGGAGCCGAGCGTGACGAGGTCTGGCGCGACGTGGTGGTGGCTCGCGCTCCGTTCTTCGCCGGCTACAGCGTCAAGGGTCAACGCACGATCCCCCTTGCGTTGCTCACGCCGCTCGGTGGTCAGCCGGTCGCCGACTAGGACACGAAGGTGCGCCCCGTCAGGCGCTCGTAGGCCTCGACGTACTTAGACCGGGTCTGGGCCACGACGTCCTCAGGCAGCGGCGGCGGGGCCTCGCCGGAGGTGCGGTCCCAGCCACTGGCCGCCGAGGTCAGCCAGTCCCGGACGTACTGCTTGTCGTAGGACGGCTGCGGGTGGCCGGGCTCCCAGAGGTCCGCGGGCCAGAACCGCGACGAGTCCGGGGTGAGCACCTCGTCCGCCAGGACGACCTCCTCGCCGGCCAACCCGAACTCGACCTTGGTGTCCGCGATCAGAATCCCGCGATCGGCGGCGATGTCGTTGCCCCGAGCCAGGATCGCCGTCGTGAGGTCACGCACCCGAGCAGCGAGTGAGGGACCCACGGCCCGCTCCACGTCGGCATACGGCATCGGCTGGTCGTGTTCGCCCATCGGCGCCTTGGTCGAGGGGGTGAACACGACCTCGGGGAGTCGTGACCCGTCCACGAGCCCGGCCGGTAGGCGCACCCCACTGACATGGCCGTCCGTCCGGTACTCGGCGAGACCACCGCCGGTGAGATAGGCGCGGGCCACGCACTCGACGGGGAGCATCTCCAGACGGCGGACCAGGACCGCACGCCCGGCCACAGCGGCCGGGACCTGCGTCGACACGAAGTGGTTGGGCACGAGGTCCGTCAGCTGCTCGAACCACCACAGCGAGAGCTGCGTCAGCACCGCCCCTTTGTCCGGGATCGGGGTGTCGAGTACGAAGTCGTAGGCGGACATCCGGTCACTGGCGACCAGGAGCACCTGGTCCTCGCGCGGCCTGCCGTCGGCGTCGACCGGGGCGTACAGGTCGCGCACCTTGCCGGAGTAGACGTGGGCGTAGCCGGGCAGCTCGGGAGGCTGGGGGGACGTCATGGCGTCATCCTTCCAGGCAGGACGGCTGCAGGTGGCGGCGCCAGGCGGTGGCGGCGCCAGGCGGTGGCGGCTTGACCTGAAGTCCACTTCAACTCCCAGACTGCCCAGCATGTCCCGCGCCACCACCCCCAGCGCCATCACGCCGTCCACCGACTGCACGGCGGACCGGCCACCCACGCTGCTGCACCGCGCACACCTTCCCCTCGCCGCGGGTGCCGTCGCTCTGGTGACCCTGGGCGCGTTCGAGAACCGGGCAGTGATGACCGTGCTGCCGACGGCGGCCCGCGAGCTCGACGGGCTGTGGCTGTTCGGGGTCGCGAGCGGCGCACCGCTCATCTCGTTCGTGGTCGCGACGACCCTGGCGGGGCTGTGGAGCGACCGCCGTGGGCCGGTGCGGGCGCTCGCGGCGGGCATGGCCACCTTCCTCCTCGGTGAGCTCACCATGGGTCTGGCCCCGGCCATGCCGGTGTTCGTCGTCGGCAGGTTCCTCGGTGGGCTCGCGGAGGGGCTGCTCGACGTCGGCCTCACCGTGCTGGTCGCCCGAGCCCTGCCCCCCGAGCTCCGGCCCCGGATCTTCGCCGCGTTCGCCGCGGCGTGGGTGCTGCCCTCGCTGCTCGGGCCGTCGGTGGCCGGGATCGTCGCAGAGCGCCTGCACTGGCGAGCCGTCTTCCTGCTCGGGGTCGTCCTGCTCGTGCCGGTGGTCGGCCTGCTCCGGCCAGCCATGAAGGCCAGCGCCGCCAATGCCGCCGCGACGGCCACGAACACTGTGGACGCTCCGGCGAGCGGCGGGGCCGCCTCGAACCAGCGACGCAGCGCCGGATGGGCCGTCGTAGCCGCCACCGCCCTCGCCGCGCTCAGCGCAGGCGGGTCGCTGGTCACTCGCCCTGGGCCGCCCCGCCTGGCCGGTGCCGTCCTGCTGGTCGGCGGACTCGCCACACTGCTCCCCTCGGTCCGGGTCCTGCTGCCGGCCGGGACACTGAGGGCTGCACCCGGCATACCGGCGCTCACGGTCCTTCGGGGCCTGCTGGGAGTGGCCTTTGGAACGGCCGGTGGCCTGATGCCGCTCATGCTCGCCGAAGTCCACGGCTATGGCCCCGCCGAAGCCGGCGTGAGCCTCACCATCACCGGGGTGTTCTGGGCGGCGGGGTCCCAGCTGCAGAGCCGTCGGGTGGTTCAGGAGCGGATCGGCGTCGGGCGCCAGCTGCAGGTGGGCTTCGCGCTGATGGCCGGCGGCCTGGTGGGCCCGACGCTGCTGTCCCTGTCGCTCGTGCCGCCCCTGCTGGGCCTTGGCCTGTGGGCCGTGGCCGCCACGGGCATCGGCATCTGCTCGCCGGTCATCTCGACCCAGGTGCTCGCGCTCTCGGCCGAAGCGGACCAGGGGCGCAACTCCGCGGCATCGGTCCTCGCCCCGTCGATCTCCCAGGCGGTCGCCTTCGCAGCCACCGGAGCTGCCATCGCCTGGCAGGCGCCACACCCCACCGGTGGCCTGTTCGCCACGATCATGGGCGCGTCCGCTCTGGCCGCCGGGCTGGCCGCCCTCCTGGCGACGCGGGCGGGCTAACCGACGTGGAGCTCGTTCTGCTCCGCCGCCAGGGCGATGTCGGTCCGGTAGTGCGAGCCGTCAAGCCCGATCTTCTCGACCGCCTCATAGGCCCTGGCCCGCGCCTGGGTGAGGCTGTCGCCGAGGGCGACGACGGACAGCACCCTCCCGCCGGCCGAGACGAGGATGCCCTCGCCATCTCGCGCGGTTCCCGCCTGAAGCACGTATGCCGTGGGCACGTCAGCCACGTCCTCGAGACCCATGATCGGGTCACCCGTCCGAGGCGTGTCCGGGTAGTCCCGTGCCGCCACGACGACCGTCACGGCGTGCTGGCTCGACCACCGCAAGGCAGCCACGGAGTCGAGCGACCCGGTCGCGGCGGCATACAGCAGTGATCCGAGCGGCGACCTCAGACGAGCCAGCACGACCTGGGTCTCGGGGTCTCCGAACCGGGCGTTGAACTCGATTACTCGCAGGCCGCGGGCCGTCACGGCCAGCCCGATGAACAACAGTCCGACGAACGGCGTTCCGCGCCGGCGCATCTCGTCCAGCGTCGGCTGGGCCACGCGGGCCACCAGCTCGTCGACCAGGGAGGAGGGCGCCCAGTCCAACGGCGAGTAGGCCCCCATCCCGCCGGTGTTCGGACCCTGGTCCCCGTCCCCGACGCGCTTGAAGTCCTGCGCTGGCGCGAGCGGAACCAGCGTGGTGCCGTCACAGATGCAGAACAGCGAGATCTCCGGACCGTCGAGGAACTCCTCGATGACAACGGCACCACCGTCCTTGGCCAGACATGACCGAGCGTGGTCCATGGCCTCGGCCCGGTCATTCGTCACGACCACCCCCTTGCCGGCAGCCAGGCCGTCGTCCTTGACCACGTGCGGTGCCCCGAGGGCATCCAGAGCAGCCTCCACCTGCTCCAGCGAGGTGCACACATGTGCCATCGCGGTCGGGACATCCGCCGCCGCCATGACCTCCTTGGCGAACGCCTTGCTGCCCTCGAGCCGGGCTGCGGCGGCGGACGGGCCGAAGACCGCGATCCCAGCCGCCCGCACGGCATCCGCCAGCCCGGCGACGAGCGGGGCCTCCGGGCCGACGACGACGAGGTCGACCGCATGCCGCTGGGCCAGGGCCACGACAGCCGCGGAATCGTCGAGCCCCCCGGGAAGGGGTTCGCACAAGGCGATGGCGTCCATCCCCGGGTTTCCCGGAGCAACGACCACGGCGTCGACCTGGGGGTCTGCCATCAGGGAGGTGACCAGAGCATGCTCGCGGGCGCCTGACCCGACAACGAGGATCTTCACCCGGCCAGCGTATTGAACGGAGCCGGACATGAGTGCGCGGCGTCCCGGGGAGGCAGGGGGGACATCTCCCGGGGACGCCGCGCAGCCGACGTGCGGTCGCCTGGCGGGGGAACCTGCAACCTGGCACGTGGGTCGACTGGGTCGACTCCCTTTAGAGTGGACCAT
>DASYGI010000117.1:0-11325 GCA_035999925.1 Pedococcus sp. | reverse complement strand
GCGCATGGGCAAGATCCGTGCACCGTTCTACCGCGTCGTCATCATGGACTCGCGCGCCAAGCGCGATGGCCGGGCCATCGAGGAGATCGGCAAGTACCACCCCACCGAGGAGCCCTCGGTCATCGACATCAACTCTGAGCGGGCGCAGCACTGGCTGAGCCAGGGCGCGCAGCCCACCGAGGCCGTCGCGGCCCTGCTCAAGGTCACCGGCGACTGGCAGAAGTTCAAGGGCGAGCCTGGCGCTGAGGGCACCCTGAAGGTGAAGGCCGCGAAGCCCTCCAAGAAGGAGCTCTACGACGCCGCCATCGCCGCGGCCGGCAAGGCTGACGCGGGCACCGACGGGGCCACCACCCCGAAGAAGCGCGCCGCCAAGAAGGCCGACGAGGCTCCGGCTGCCGAGGCCGCCCCCGAGGCGCCTGCTGCTGAGGCCCCCGCTGCTGAGGCCCCCGCTGCTGAGGCCCCGGCTGCTGAGGCTCCGGCCACCGAAGAGGCAACCGACGCGGACAAGGCCTGACCGTGCTGGAGGAGGCGCTCGAGCACCTCGTCAAGGGGATCGTCGACCACAAGGACGACGTCGCCGTTCGACGCAAGGAGCTTCGCCGCGGTGAGGTGCTGGAGGTCCGGGTTCACCCCGAGGACCTCGGGCGCGTCATCGGCCGCTCCGGTCGCACCGCCAGCGCACTACGCACCGTGATGGGCGCCCTGGCCGGTGGCCAGAGCGTCCGAGTCGACATCGTCGACACGGACAAGGTGCACTGACCCAAGCATCGACGAGGGCCGCCGGGACTCCCCGGCGGCCCTCGTCGCGTCTGAGTGCCCTGCGTGCGATGCCCCTGCCCAGGCCAGCCAGCTTCGACCACTGAGAGGATCAGCCCATGGCCGCCGACAACCAGCTTCTCGTGGCCCGGATAGGCAAGCCTCACGGCCTGCACGGCGAGGTCACCGTCCAGCTGCACACTGACGACCCCGAGCGCCGGTTCGTGGTCGGCGCCGTACTGACCACCCAGGCGGCCGCCGGCTCGGGAGTACCTCGCGTGCTCATCGTGCACAGCACCCGGGTGCATCAGGGCGTCTGGCTGCTGGGGTTCGAGGGAATCCCCGACCGTACCGGCGCCGAGTCCCTGCGTGGTACCCGGCTGCTCGCCGACGTCACGTCCGACGAGCCAGCCGAGGACGAGGACGCCTGGTACGAGGACGACCTGGTCGGGCTGACCGTGACGACGCGCGACGGGACTGTCGTCGGGGAGGTCGGCGGGCTCGAGAGCCGGCCGGTCCAGGACCTGCTCGTGGTGCGGCTCACCCGCGGTGGGGAGGCGCTGGTGCCCTTCGTGGAGCAGATCGTCCCCGTGGTCGACCTTGAGGGCCGCCGGGTCGTCATCGACCCGCCCGCCGGGTTGCTCGAGCTCTACGCGGACTGAGGAGGTGCGCCGATGCGACTCGACGTCGTGACCATCTTCCCGGAGTATCTTGCGCCGCTCGAGCTGTCCCTGATCGGCAAGGCGCGGCGAGATGCGCTCCTCGACGTCCGGGTGCATGACCTCCGAGACTTCACCCACGACCGGCATCGCACCGTCGACGACAGTCCCTTCGGGGGCGGCGCGGGGATGGTGATGAAGCCCCAGCCCTGGGCCGAAGCGCTGGCGCACGTGGCCGGTTCCGGACCCGAAGGCGGTCGCCCACACGTCGTGGTCCCCGGCCCGGGAGGTATGCCGTTCACCCAGGCAATGGCCCGAAGCCTCGCCACAGAGCCCTGGCTGGTGTTCGCCTGCGGGCGCTACGAGGGCCTGGACGAGCGCGTGTACGAGCACGCCTCGGAGGATCTCGGTCTCGAGGTCTCGGTGGTCTCGCTCGGGGACTACGTGCTGAACGGCGGCGAGGTCGCCGTCCTGGCCATGGTCGAAGCCATCGCGCGTCTCGTGCCCGGAGTGATCGGCAATGCCGAGTCCCTGGTCGAGGAGTCACACGAGGACGGTCTGCTGGAGTACCCCGTCTACACCAAGCCCGCCGTCTGGCAGAGCGCGCCCAGTACGACGCGGGAGGTGCCCCCGGTGCTGCTGTCTGGCGACCATCAGGCCATCGCACGCTGGCGCCACCAGCAGCGCCTGGTCCGGACCGCGGCCCGGCGGCCGGACCTGCTGCACCCGTCCCAGGCGATCGACGGACTCGCCGCGATCGACGGGCTCGCCGCGATCGAGGGTCTCGAGGTCGCGCTCGCGACCCCGGCCGATGCGCCTGAGCTGCTGACGTTGAGCCGGGCGTGCTGGGTGACCGAGGCGCGCGCGAACGACACCCTGTCGATCCCACCCTTGGTCGAGAGCCTTGAGGACGTGACCACGGGTATTGCCACCTGGTCCACCTGGACGGTCAGGTCAGCAGGCCGGCTCGTGGGGTCGGTCCGCGCCCGGCTGTCACCCGACGACCCGACGCTGTGGCAGATCGGGCGGCTGATGGTGGCTCCGGATCTCCAAGGGCGTGGACTGGGGCGGGCTCTGCTCCGCCACGCCGAGGCGGCCGCGCCGCCGAGCGCCGCAGCATACTGGCTCAACACCGGGGTCCGCAGCGATCGCAACCAGCGCATCTATCGCAAGGCGGGGTACCGGATCCGTCCGGGAGAGGGAACCTTCCCCGGGACCGTTGACCTGGTCAAGCCTCGACGATAGGCCTCAGTCGACCAAGGCCAGCGCGAGGTCGTGCGGGGCCAGGCGCCGTGCGGCGATGAGCCGTTCGGCGACGGCCACGGTCACTGTCTGGGCCGCCATGATGCCGAAGAGCACGAGCACCTGGGCGGTGGCGGCCTGGACGGGGCTGCCGCCACCGAGCATGACGCCGATGAACGCACCGGGCAGCGTCACGACGCCAGTGGTCTTGACCTGGTCCAGCCCCGGGAGCAGGGCCTCGGGGGCTCGCCGATGGATGATCTCCTCGATGGCCTGACCGGGGAGCAGCCCGAGGGATAGGCACGCCTCGTACTGCGCATGCTCGTCCCGCAGGGCCGCGAACGCGCGACGACCTACCAGCGTGTGGGCGGTCATGGAGTTGCCGACGATGATTCCGGCCACCGGGATGATCGCGATGCCGGTCAGGGGGATGGTGCCGGTCAGCAGGACGAGGGCGAGTACCGGGATGATTCCCGAGGCCATGGCCAGCGCCGCCGCAGGCCACGACCCGGGCGCCTCGACGCGTCGGGTCGTGGTCAGCACGCCCATGGCGAACATCGCGACCACCAGCACGATCGACCAGGGCAGGCTACGGACGACGACAGCGATGAGGACCGCGGCGATGCCCAGCTGCACGATGGCGCGAAGCCCGGCGACGAGCACCGCGCGCTCGAGGCCGTAGCCGCTGACCCGGTGGGCGGCCAACGCGAGGCCAAGCAGGAGGACGAGCGCGGTCGCGACCGGCCAGCCCGGGTTGATAGTCACGGCGCCAACGCTAGTGGGCGGGCCGGATAGGCGGGGTTGACGTGGGGCATGAGCTTCTGTATCGTTTTACTCAATCAATTTAGTAGATCGATGTAGGAGACATTGCGATGGGGAATGTGACGCTGAAGTCCGTCGCCGAAGCCGCCGGAGTCTCCATCTCCACGGTCTCCAACGCCTACAACAAGCCGGACCAGATGTCTGCCGAGGTGCGACAGCGGGTGCTTGAAGCGGCCAAGGCGCTGGGGTATGCCGGGCCGAACGCCGCGGCGCGCAGCCTGCGCTCCCAGCGTGCTGGCGCCATCGGACTGCTGTTCACCGAGCGGCTCAGCTACGCCTTCTCGGACCCGTACTCCGTGGGGATGCTTGCCGGGCTGTCGGAGGTGGCCGAGGCACACCGCACCGGCCTGCTGCTCATCCCGCTGCCGCCGGCGGACGCGGGGCGTGCGGAGGACGTCGAGCTTGCGGCCGAGACCATGCGCCAGGCGGTGGTCGACGGGGTCGTGGCGTACTGCGTCGACGCCGACCACCCGGCTCGACAGGTGGCCCTGGACCGTGGTCTGCCGATGGCGACGACCGTGGACCTCGATGACGAGCGGCAGAGCTACGTGCTCATCGACGAGGACGGCGCCGCCAGGTCTCTCGGCCGGCACCTGCGGGGTCTGGGCCATCAGCGCGTCGGCATCGTCGTCAACAGCCGACAGGCCACCGGTCCGGCCACCCCCGTAGGACCGGCCGAGGAGGGGGAGCTCTACCGCGACTCCCGGCTCCGGCTGCAGGGCCTTCGCGAGGCGTTGGGTCCGGACGCGCAGGTGCTGGCGGTGTCCGCCGGTCACAACTCCCACGAGGCTGGGCTGGCGGCGGCGGCATACCTGCTCGACCGCCGTGACCGGCCCACCGCGATCGCGTGCACGAGCGACGTCCTGGCCCTGGGGGCGCTCGAGGGCCTCACCAGCAGGGGTCTGCGCGTCGGGAGCGACATTTCGCTCAGTGGCTTCGACGACATTGCCGAGGCGCACGCCGCCGGTCTCACCACCGTCCGCCAGCCCATCGCCGAGAAGGGTCGCCTGCTCGGGCGGATGCTGCTCGACCCCACCTTCACCCAGCGCCGCGTCGTACTCGGCACGGAGCTGGTCGTGCGGGCCAGTACCGGACCCGCGGCCGGCTGACCCGACCGCACTGCCCGGACAAACCCCCACACCCACCACCCACACCCAGCACCAGCACATCTGAAAGGACAGGACATGAACGACTTCATCGCCCTCAGCATCATCCGCACCATCGCCGGGGCGAACGACGCCCAGTCGGCACTGCCGAACGCGCCCGTTGTGGACGACGGTTACCACCCCCGTCCCGCCGCTCAGGTGGTCCGTCGCTCGCTCGCCTCGACCCTGCGCAGCGCCGCAGCGGTCGAGCACCGGTGGGCGAACCGGCTCGACCCGGCGGCCTGCTGACACCGACGATTTCGACCGGAGGCCCCGCCCATGGCAGAATGACTCCTCGCGCCTGCGTGACCAGCGCCCCTGCCACAGGGGGAGTTTCCGGAACGAAATCCGGGAACGCGGCCCGTCACGTTTCCGGCGCAGAGCATCGTGACACGTTTGACCCCACCAGACACGTTTGACCAACCACCCTGGGCGACCTGTGGCGCCGAGAAGAAAGCGAACCCGCCATGCAGCGTTTCGACGAGATCGACAAGGCTTCCCTGCGCGACGACGTCCCGGCCTTCCGCGCCGGTGACACCGTCAACGTCCACGTCAAGGTCGTCGAGGGCACCCGCTCGCGCATCCAGGTCTTCAAGGGCGTCGTGATCCGCCGTCACGGTGGCGGCGTGGGCGAGACCTTCACGGTCCGCAAGGTCTCCTTCGGGGTCGGCGTGGAGCGCACCTTCCCGCTGCACACGCCGATCATCGACAAGATCGAGGTCGTCACCCGCGGTGACGTGCGTCGCGCCAAGCTCTACTACCTGCGCGACCTGCGCGGCAAGGCCGCCAAGATCAAGGAGAAGCGCGAGACCACGCCGGCCCGCTGAGGCCGTCTCATCTCCCTTCCCCCGTGTCCCGACCGGCGTCGGCAGACACCCGAGAGTTAGGCTCCGGATCGATGAACCCCGGAGCGGCCTCACCCGAGCAGGAACCGGCCGCCGCGTCAGCAGAGTCTGGCGCGGCGGCGGTGTCCGTTCCCGCCGACGGTGCCCCGACGAACGAGTCGCAGGGTCCGGGCGCCGGGCGGCCGGCTCGGCGCCGCGGTCCGTCGTGGTTCGTGCTGCTCGGCATCGCCCTGGTCGTGATGCTGCTGGTGCGAGGGTTCCTCGTCCAGTCCTTCTACGTTCCGTCGGGTTCGATGGAACCCACCATCGAGCCAGGTGACCGCATCCTGGTCAACAAGCTGGCGACGGGTGACGCGTTGGTGCGGGGCGACGTCGTGGTCTTCAATGGCACGACGACCTTCGCGGCTGCGGACCGTACCCCCAAGGAGTCGGCCGGGCTGCTCGGGCGCGTCCTCGGCGATGCCGCGTCATTCCTGGGCATCGAGCTGGGTGAGCAGGATTTCGTGAAGCGGATCATCGGCCTTCCCGGCGACCATGTCGTCTGCTGCGACCAGAAGGGGCAGATCATGGTCAATGGCACCTCGATCGTCGAGCCGTACCTCATGCCGGGCGACAAGCCCAGTGAGCTCACCTTCGACATCGTCGTACCCCCGGGCCACCTGTGGGTCATGGGCGACCATCGCAGCGACAGTGCGGACTCCCGCTCCCACCTCGGCGATCCGGGCGGCGGAACCGTCATGGTGAGCGACGTGGTCGGGCGGGCGTCGTTGCGGTACTGGCCACTGACCCGCCTGGGTGGGTTCGCTGGGCAGTCCGCGCTGGCAGACATCCCGAAGGCGGCAGCCAGATGACCGACATCGACCCCGGTGCTGTCGACCCCAGCTCCGCCGCCCTCGACTCCGGTCTGGGTGCCCTCGACTCCGGTCCCACTGCGGCTCCCCTGGAGCGCTCGGGCGGAGCGCATCGGGTCGGGGGCTCGAGCCAGGGCGGCGCAGGCCAGGGCGGCGCAGGCCAGGGCGGCGGACCCAGTCGCAGTGGCGGCTCCAGCCGCGCAGGGGGTGGCAACGAAGGCAGCCCGAGCGGCCTCGCCGTTCTCGGCGCCGCGGTCAAGGAGATCGCCATTGTCGTCGGGCTGGCCTTGGTGCTGTCCTTCATCGTCAAGACCTGGCTGCTCCAGGCCTTCTACATCCCCTCCGGGTCCATGGAGGACACGCTGCGCGTCGATGACCGGGTCATCGTCAGCAAGCTGACCCCGGGTCCGATTGCGCTGCGTCGCGGAGACATCGTGGTGTTCGCCGACCCGGGCGACTGGGTGCCTGCGCCCGTCGCCAAGCCCCAGAGCACGGTGTCCCGACTGGTCAGCGACGCGCTCACCTTCGTTGGCCTACTGCCGGACACGGCCGAGAACCACCTGATCAAACGCGTGATCGGCCTGCCTGGCGATCACGTGGTCTGCTGTGACGTGGGTGGTCGGATCACCATTAACGGCGTCCCCGTCAAGGAGCCGTACCTCAAGGCTGGGAACTCGGCCAGCGAGCAGAACTTCGACATCACCGTGCCGGCCGGCCGGATCTGGGTCATGGGTGACCACCGCTCCGACTCCTCCGACTCCCGGTTCCACGACGGCCCCAAGCAGAATGGCAGCACCGGCTCAGTTCCGGAGAGCCTCATCGTCGGGCGCGCCGTGGCTCTGGTCTGGCCGCTGGACCACCTGGCCTGGCTGTCCAACCCGTCGGACACCTTCGCCAAGGTGCCCGCGCCGGCCCACGCCCTCGGGCAGAGTCCGCCGACGACGAACCCGACTGGGACGGGCGGCTCCCCACAGCTGGGGGGCGGCACAGGGAGCGCACCAGTCAGCCTGGGAGCCGCGGCGAGGACGCGTTCGGGGAGAGACTGAGGTCATGCCCAAGGCCTCCGTGCCCCCACTCAGCCGACGTCCCAGCCTGCGCGTCGAACGGGCACTGCAACGGGACGGTCACCGCATCCTCGCTGGGATGGACGAGGTTGGCCGTGGCGCCCTCGCGGGCCCGGTGACGGTGGGAGTCGTGCTCATCGACGAGACCTGCCGTAGCGCCCCCACGGGCGTCAAGGACTCCAAGCTCCTGACCCCCGCCGCCCGCGTAGCCATGGTCCCGCGCATCCGGCGTTGGGCGCTGGCATACGCGGTGGGTCATGCGTCCCCGGGGGAGATCGACGAGATCGGCATCATCGCCGCGCTGCGTCTGGCGGGGTGTCGGGCATTGGCTTCCGTGGACGTCAGACCGGACCTGGTCATCCTCGACGGCAACCACGACTGGCTGACCGCGCCCGACGAGGTCGGACTGTTCGCGTTCGCCACGGACGGGGCTCCCGCGGCCCCGCCCGTGACCACCATGATCAAGGCCGACCTCAAGTGCTCGTCGGTCGCCGCGGCATCGGTACTGGCGAAGGTCGAGCGTGACGCGCTCATGGTGGCAGCGGCACCGGACCACCCGGCATACGGATGGCACGAGAACAAGGGGTATGCCGCGCCGGAGCACCTTGCCGCCTTGGAGGAGCATGGCGCGTGCGACCTGCACCGCAGGTCGTGGCGGCTGCCCGGGGCGGCGGGACATGATGGAGTGGGTGTCGACGCGCAGTCGGCGCAGGGAGCTGGGCAACCGGAGATGAGTTCGCGATGAGTTCAGAGGACCTCGAGAAGTACGAGTCCGAGATGGAGCTGCAGCTCTATCGCGAGTACCGCGACGTCGTCGGCCTGTTCTCGCACGTCGTGGAGACCGAGCGTCGCTTCTACCTGTGCAACTCCGTGGACGTGAAGGTGCGCTCGGACGGTGGCGAGGTCTACTTCGACGTCACGATGCAGGACGCCTGGGTCTGGGACATCTACCGGCCGGCGCGATTTGCTCGTCAGGTCCGGGTCGTGACGTTCAAGGACGTGAACGTCGAGGAGCTCGCGAAGTCCGAGCTCGAACTGCCCAAGGGCCCCGGCTTCTAGGCGATCACCGGGATCTACGGGGATCCACCGGGATCTACCGGGATCTACCGGGATCCAGGTCTGCACAGCCCACAAGCCGAGTCCGGGACGGGATTCGTCCACAGGCGCCGTCATCGTCATTCCGGTCTCGGGCTCCGCCCCGGTTGGCTTGCTGCATGGCAGACCAGACGGATCGGCGGCGAACTCTCGGCGACTACGGCGAGCGACTCGCCTCCCGGTATCTCCAGGACCGGGGACTCAGCATTCTCGACCGCAACTGGCGCTGTGCCCAGGGTGAGATCGACCTGGTCGCCCGTGACGGAGACTGTCTGGTCTTCTGCGAGGTCAAGACGCGCCGCAGTGTGCGCTTCGGAGACCCGGTGGAGGCGATCACAGCGGCCAAAGCCGCGAGGCTGCGACGACTTGCCGCCGCCTGGCTGGGGTCGCATGACGTGCGTCCTGCCCGGATCAGGATCGACGTCGTCGGGATCGTGCGACCCACCAGTGGGCCGGCCATCCTGCGCCATCTCGTCGGGGTCGGGTCATGACCTTCGGGCGCACCCGCTCGGTGACTCTCGAGGGGCTGGTCGGGGCCCTGGTCGAGGTGGAGGCTCACCTGTCCAACGGACTTCCGGCCTTCATGCTCGGCGGACTGCCCGATGCCGCCTGTGCCCAGGCTCCCGGGCGGGTCAAGGCTGCCGCGGCCAGCATCGGTCGGTCCTTGGCCCAGGAACGGATCACCGCCAACCTCTCTCCAGCGTCCATCCCGAAGAACGGCAGCGGGTTCGACCTGCCCATCACGGTGGCGGTGCTCGCCGCACTCGGGGTGCTGCCCGCCTCGAAGGTTGCCGGCGTGGTCCATCTCGGAGAGCTCGGGCTAGATGGGACGGTGCGCGCCGTGCGGGGCGTGCTCCCGGCTGTGCTGGCTGCCGCCCGGGCCGGCTGTGCCGACGTCGTGGTGCCGCTCGACAACGCGGCCGAGGCCGCCCTCGTGCCGGATATCCGCGTCCATGCCGTCCAGCACATCTCCGACCTCGTGTCCGGCTATGCCATCCCAGGTCCGCTCACGACCGGGATTTCAGCGCTCCCCGTGACGCCGACCCAGGGCGGCGGCCAGTCTCCGGACCTCGTCGACGTGATCGGCCAGGATGAGGCCCGAGCGGCCATCGAGCTGGCGGCTGGGGGTGGTCACCATCTGTTCATGCTGGGACCACCGGGCTCGGGCAAGACGATGTTGGCCGAACGACTGGTGTCCGTTCTGCCACCGTTGACTCGCGAGCAGTCCATCGACGTCCTCGCGGTGCGTTCCTTGCTCGGCGTGAAGGCAGAGGAGCTTGAGCTTGGCGGCGTTCCCCCGTTCGTCTCCCCACATCACAGCGCGTCTCAGGCGGCCATCATCGGCGGTGGCAGTGGCATGGTGCGCCCGGGTGCGATCTCGCAGGCGCATCACGGCGTGCTGTTTCTCGACGAGGCGCCAGAGTTCAAGACGGGGGCGCTGCAGGCGTTGCGGCAACCTCTGGAGTCCGGCCATGTGGTGGTTTCCCGCGCTCGCGGGGCGGTGCGGTTCCCGGCCCGCTTCCAGCTCGTGATGGCCGCGAACCCCTGTCCGTGTGGCCTGGGCTTCGGCAAGGGCAGTGAGTGCCTCTGCAAGCCGATGGCAAAACGTGCGTACCTGGGCAAGCTCTCGGGTCCCTTGCTGGATCGCGTGGACCTGCAGGTCAAGGTGCCGGCCGTGACCCGTTCTTCGCTGTCCGGAGATCCCGGCGAGTCCAGTGCGACCGTCGCCGAACGGGTTTCCGCGGCCAGAGCCGCCCAACGCGACCGGTGGAACGGAACGCCCTGGGCGCTGAACAGCCAGGTGCCCGGCGGGCGACTGCGTAGGGGCCGTTGGCGTCTGCCCAGGTCCGTCACAGCCGATATCGACCGTGCCCTCGATCGGGGTCAGCTGACCTTGCGCGGCTACGACCGGGTTCTGCGGGTTGCCTGGACCGTTGCCGACCTGGGGGGACGCTCCTCGCCCACGCGCCAGGACCTTGGCAGGGCACTAGCGCTGCGCAACCACGGGTCCGTGGCGGCATGAGACGCCACTTGTCTGCCGTGCCAGAGGGGGAGCGGGCCGCCCGGATCGCGTGGGCCCGACTGGTTGAGCCCCGCGACCGGCAGGCGCTCGAGCTCGTGGAGCGGCACGGGGCAGAGCGGGCGTTGCGTACCCTGGCCCCGTCCAGTCCGCTGGGTCAGCGAGTGAGTGCGCGACTCGGCAACCTCGACGTGCCGCGGGATCTCGAGATCGCTAGTCGCCTCGAGACGCGCATCCTGGTCCCGGGCGACGACGAGTGGCCGGGTGGCCTTGCCGCCCTGGACGACGGGCCCCTGTGTCTGTGGGTCCGCGGACCTCTCGACCTCGCGACCGTCGGTGCGCGCAGCGTGTCCATCGTGGGTGCCCGCGCGGCAACCCAGTACGGCCTCCGCCAGGCTGGTGAGCTGGCCGCCGGCCTGGCCGACCGCGGCTTCGCGGTGGTGTCAGGGGCCGCGTACGGCATCGACGCAGCGGCTCACCAGGGGGCTCTGGCCGTCGAGGGCGCCACGATGGCCTTCACCGCGGGCGGCATAGACCGGCCATACCCCAAGGGTCACGAGCAGCTTTTCGCGCGGCTCTGGCGGGAGGGGCTGGTCGTGAGCGAGGTGCCTCCGGGGTCGGCTCCAACCGCCGTTCGCTTCATCGCCCGCAATCGGATGATCGCCACGGTCAGCCAAGGGACCGTCGTGGTGGAGGCAGGACTTCGGTCGGGGTCGCTCAACACCGCCCGCGCTGCGGGGGAGCATCACCGAGTGGTCTGTGCCGTCCCGGGGTCAGTGGAGTCCGCGGTTTCGGCTGGCTGTCACGAGATGATCCGGGATGGCCG
>DASYGI010000116.1:0-6106 GCA_035999925.1 Pedococcus sp. | reverse complement strand
CCCACACCACACTGGATGGAGTGCCATGCGAGCACCACGCCGCGCCGTCATCGGCAGCGGAGTCGCCGGCCTGACCGCTGCCCACGTCCTGGGCACCCAGGGGCCGGTGACCTTGTACGAGGCCGACCAGCGGCTGGGCGGTCACGCCGACACCCATGTGGTCACGATCGACGGTCGCACCATCAACGTCGACACCGGGTTCATCGTGCACAACGACCGCACGTACCCGACCCTGCTTCGGCTGTTCGCCGAGCTTGGCGTGCAGACGCAGGACTCAGACATGAGCATGTCGGTCCGGTGCGACGACCAAAACCTGGAGTATGCCGGGGCCAAGGGGCCGCGCGGCCTGTTCCCGGTGGCCGGCAACCTGGCCAACCCGGCATACCTGCGCATGCTCGGCGAGGTTCGGCGGTTCCATCGCGAGGCGCGACGAAACCTGGCGAGGCCGGAGGTCGCACAGGAGACGCTGGCCTCGTTCGTCGAGCGGGTGCGCTTCAGCGACTACTTCGTGCGGTGCTTCCTCGAGCCACTGGTCGCGGCCGTGTGGTCCTGCGATCCCAGCCTGTCCCTGCAGTACCCGGCCCGCTACCTGTTCGAGTTCCTCGACCACCACGGCATGCTCACGGTCTTCGGGTCGCCGACGTGGCGAACCGTCGTGGGAGGCTCCGCCCGGTATGTGGAGAAGGTGGCGGCGGGGATCGACGAGATCCGGCTGGGCGCCGCGGTCCGCTCGGTCACCGAGCGCGGCGAAGGGGTCCTGGTCCGGGACGACCAGGGCGGCGTGGAGGCCTATGACTCGGTCGTCATCGCGACACACCCCCATCAGGCGCTCGCCATGCTCTCTGCCCCGACCGCCGCGCAGCGCGAGGTACTCGGCGCAATGCCCTACTCGCACAACGTAGCCCAGCTGCATACTGACCAGTCCGTGCTCCCGCGCAGCGAGGGTGCCCGGGCCTCGTGGAACTACTGGCAGCGGGCCGCCGGCTCCGACGGCGTCCTGGTGACCTATGACATGACGCGACTGCAGCGTCTGGCCACCGGGGACACCCGGCTCCTGGTCACCCTCAACGGGGTCGACTGCGTCGACCAGGACCTCGTCCTGGACACGATGCACTACGAGCACCCGCTCTACACTCCCGAATCCGTTGCGGCACAACGACGCCTGCCCGAGCTGGGCACCGCGCGGCTGGCGTTTGCCGGGGCCTATCACGGGTGGGGCTTCCACGAGGACGGCGCCAAGTCCGGCGTCACCGCCGCGGCACACCTCGGGGTGAGGTGGCAGGTGGGTCAGCCCGCCGCTGCTCTCGAGGTCGCCACGTCATGAGGACCTCACCGGACACCCGCATCTATGCGACGACCGTGCGTCACTCGCGCACCGAGCCGCTCGTGCACCGCTTTCGTCACCGTAGCTACAGCTGGTTGGTCGACCTGGACCAGCTCCCGCGGCTGGGCGTTCTCGGTCCGTTGGCCCGGTTCCTGGCCGCCGACCACCTTGGCGACCCCTCGCGCACCCTCCGACAGAACGTCGACACGTTCCTGGCCGCCCAGGGCGTCGACCTGCAGGGTGGCCAGGTCCTCATGCTGGCGATGCCCCGGGTGCTGGGGGCCGTGTTCAACCCGATGTCGGTGTTCTGGTGCCACGACGCAGAAGGCAGGCTCGTCTGCACCGTCGTCGAGGTGCACAACACCTACGGAGACCGGCACGCCTACCTGGTCCGGACCGATGACGGCGGTCATGCTCAGGTCGCCAAAGCGTTGTACGTCAGCCCTTTTCACGATGTGTCGGGCACCTACCGGCTCACCCTGCCCGTCCCGGGCGACCGGCTGCGTGTGCAGGTCGTTCTCGACCGGCCCGGCCACGACCCGTTCGTCGCGGGCCTGACCGGGCACGCCCTGCCGACCGCCACCACGACGGTGCTCCGGCTGGCCGTGACCCAACCCCTCGAACCCCTCGCTGTGTCGCTGCGGATCCGCTGGCACGGCATCCGACTCTGGTTGCGCCGCCTTCCGGTGCACCAGCGACCCGTTCACCACCAGGAGGCAGTCCAGTGACTACCGCGACCGCCGGTCTCACGACCCACCCCGCCATCGACCCCATCCGCTGGCCCGACCTCACGGCCGGCCGCGCCCGCGCCCGTCGAGCCGTCGAGGCCGGGGTGGCCCGCCGCATCTTCTGCTCCGCAGCCTCGCGGCTTCCGGTTCGGGTGGAGCTCGCCGGCAGGGCCGTCATCGGCGGTGGCGATGCCAGCTCACCGATGATGGCCATCCACCGGCCCCACGAGTTCTTCGCCGCGGTGGGCGCCAAGGGCCTGATCGGCTTCGGCGAGTCCTACATGGTGGGCGACTGGGAGGCCGAGGACCTCGGCGGCCTGCTCGAGGTCTTCGCCGCCCAGATGGCCTCCCTGGTGCCCGCACCGTTGCAGAGGCTTCGGGCCTTCTACGTGGCCCGGGCGCCGCGCACCGAGCGCAACACCACCACGAACACCCGGGACAACATCGCCCGTCACTACGACCTGTCCAACGACCTGTTCGCCACCTTCCTCGACGAGACCCTGAGCTACTCGTCGGCGCTGTTCGAGGACGACCGACAGCCGGCCACCCCGGTCGCGTCCGAGACGGTGCAGCGCAGCCTGCCCCGCGAACCGGTCCAGTGGGACGACTTCGCCTCGGCCCAGCACCGCAAGATCGAGCGGATGCTCGACGAAGCGGGCGTGCATGAAGGGTCACGGGTCCTCGAGATCGGTACCGGCTGGGGCGAGCTGGCCATCAGGGCGGCGGCCCGTGGAGCCCGCGTCGTCAGTGTCACCTTGTCGAGCGAGCAGCAGCAGCTGGCTCGCGATCGCATTGCGGCCGCAGGGTTCTCGGACGCTGTCGACGTGGAGCTCCTCGACTACCGTGCGGTGACCGGCGAGTTCGATGCCGTGGTCTCCGTGGAGATGATCGAGGCCGTCGGTCACGAGTACTGGAAGGAGTACTTCCAGACCATCGACCGCGTGCTCGCCCCCGGCGGCAAGGTCGCCATCCAGGCCATCACCATGCCGCACGACCGCATGCTCGCGACGCGGTACACCTACACCTGGATCAACAAGTACATCTTCCCCGGCGGGTTCCTCCCGTCGACCGAGGCCATCACGGACGTGACCCGAGATCACACCAGCCTGCGGGTGGTGAACCGGCTGTCGTTCGGCAGGCACTACGCCGAGACGCTGCGGCTGTGGGACGAGCGGTTCCTGTCCGGCCTGCCGGGGGTGCGGCGGCTGGGGTTCGACGACGTGTTCGCGCGGATGTGGCACTTCTACCTCGAGTACTCCCGCGCCGGCTTCCGCTCGGGCTATCTCGACGTCCAGCAGGTCACCCTGGAGCGGACGGCGGCCAGGGCGTGAGCACCCTCGAGGGGGTTCGGCGCCCCCGGGTCGAGCCGTCCACCGGTGTTGCCCGACGGCTCGCCGACGCCCTCACGCCGTTCCTCGCCGGGGACCTGCCGGTACAGCTGACCGCGTGGGACGGCAGCACCACCGGACCGCCGAACGCCCCAAAGGTCGTGTTGCGGTCGCCTCGCGCACTGCGACGGTTGTTGCGTCACCCCGGCGAGCTGGGCGCGGCCCAGGCCTACGTCACCGGCGAGCTGGACGTGGAGGGACCGCTGGAGGGTGCCCTCACGCAGCTGTGGACCGCGGCCCGGGAGCGCCAGCTGGGCGGCATACGCCCCACTCCGCGGGCCATCGCGAAGGTGCTGCGGACTGCCGCAGGCAACGGCGCGCTGGGGTTGCCGTTGGCGCCCCCGGCGAGCCAGGCGGTCGTCAAGGGGCGCCGGCACAGCCTCACCCGGGACCAGCAGGCCATCCATCACCACTACGACCTGTCGAACGAGTTCTACCAGCTCATCCTCGACCCGGCGATGGCCTACTCGTGCGCCTACTGGCGGTCCACCGATCCCGGCTACACGCTGGAGGATGCCCAGCGGGACAAGTTCGAGCTGGTGGGCCGCAAGCTCGCCTTGGGGCCGGGGTCGCGGTTGCTCGACGTCGGCTGTGGGTGGGGCTCGATGAGCCTGTATGCCGCGGAGCACTTCGGCGCGCAGGTCACCGGCATCACCATCGCAGCCGAGCAGAAGCGCTTCATCGACGCCCGCATCCGTGAACGCGGTCTGCAGGACCGGGTCGAGATCCGGCTCCAGGACTACCGGGTGGTCCCCGACGACCGTTTCGACGCCGTGGTCAGTCTGGAGATGGGCGAGCACGTCGGGCAGGACAACTACCCGACCTATGCCCAGGTGCTGCATGACAAGGTCCGTCCGGGCGGGCGCGTCCTGGTCCAGCAGATGTCGCGCCGCGGGCGCTTCCCCGGCGGCGGGCCGTTCATCGAGTCCTTCATCGCCCCGGACATGCATATGCGCCCGGTCGGGGAGACCGTGGCCCTGCTCGAGGACTCGGGGCTGGAGGTTCGCGACGTCCACGCATTGCGCGAGCACTACGTCCGCACGGTCGAGGCCTGGCACGACACGTTCGAGGCGCACTGGGACGACGCGGTAGCCCTGGTCGGCCGGGAGGTCGCCCGGGTCTGGCGGCTCTATCTGGTCGGGGCTGCACTCGCCTTTCGCGACGGCCGGATGGGCGTGGACCAGATCCTCGCGGTCCGTCCCGAGCCGGGCCGCACGTCGCGCGAGTCCCTGCGTCCACTGGACTGGTCGTGATGTTCGTCCTGTCGAACTTCCTTGCTGTCAGCGGTCTTTCGTTCCTCGCCGTCGTTGTACTCATGGTTGTCACGGCGATCGAGGGGCAGCGTCAGGGGCGCGTCAGCGTCGTCGACACCACGTGGGGACTCGGGTTCGTGGCTGTCGCCCTGGTCGCGGCGGTCGCCGGCGAAGGCCCCAGCTGGCGCCGGCTGCTGCTGCTCGTCATCGTGACGATCTGGGGTCTGCGCCTGGCCTGGCACATGCACCGGCGCAACTCCGGCAAGGGTGAGGACCCTCGCTATGCCGAGATGCTCTCGGGCCAGCCGGGCCACCCCCTGGCCGTGGCGATCCGCAAGGTCTATGCCGTGCAAGGTCTGTCGGTCTGGTTCGTGTCCTTGCCGATCCAGGTCAGCGCCTCCGCCGGCACCGGGATCGCCGTGCTGGCGGTCGTGGGCACCGGGCTCTGGCTCCTCGGCGTGCTGTTCGAGGCGGTGGGTGACCGGCAGCTGGCCGCGTTCAAGGCCGATCCGACGACCCGCGGAACGGTCATGGACCGCGGGCTGTGGTCCTGGACGCGACACCCCAACTACTTCGGTGACTCCTGCGTCTGGTGGGGGATCTACCTCGTGTCGGCGAGCGCCTGGCCAGGGGTGCTCACCGTGCTGTCGCCGGTCGCGATGACCTACTTCCTCGTCTTCGCCACCGGGGCCCGGCTGCTGGAACGGCACATGGCCGAACGTCCGGGCTACGCCGAGTACCAGCAACGGACCAGCTACTTCCTCCCGCGGCCGCCCCGGCGCCCTCAGGGGGCGCATCGGGCCGACACGGATCGCTCCGGAGGCTAGAGTCGCCCGCGTGGACTGCCTCTTCTGCCGCATCGTCGATGGGCAGGTCCCCGCTGCGGTGGTCCTCGACGAGCCGATGACGCTCGGGTTTCTCGATACCCGACCGGTGTTCAAGGGGCACGTCCTGCTGGTCCCCAAGCTGCACGTCGAGACCCTTCCCGACCTGCCGGGTGAGCTCCTTGCGCCGTTGATGGGAGCTGCGCAGCGGATGGCCCGGGCGGTCGTGGCCGGCCTCGGGGCGCAGGGGTCGTTCGTCGCGGTCAACAACGTCGTGTCCCAGTCCGTGCCGCACCTGCACGTCCATGTCGTGCCGAGGACCAAGGGCGACGGGCTGCGCGGCTTCTTCTGGCCGCGGACCAAATATGCCTCCGAGGACGAAGCCCGCGAGTATGCCGCCAAGCTGGCGGCGGCGTTGGCCGCACCGCCGAGCTGACTGTCAGCGGCGGTTGGCAGGATCCCTGCATGCGAACGCACTGCGTGGTGGACTCACCGGTCGGTCACCTGACGCTGGTGGCCGAAGACGGTGCCCTGAGCCGGCTCACCATGGACAGCCAGAAGTACGTCAGCGACGCTGCCGATCTCGGTG
>DASYGI010000115.1:0-1977 GCA_035999925.1 Pedococcus sp. | reverse complement strand
TAGCCGACGAGGACGGAGGTGTCGATCGCGGAGGCGAGCATGGCGGGTTTGAGGATGCCGGCGAGGTAGAACCATTGTCCGCCGACCCAGATGCGTTCGCCGGGGTAGATGCGGTCGATGCCGAGCAGCTTGGCGGTGGCGGCGCCGAGGACGGCGACGGGTTCTTGGGCGGTGGCCGCGTTGAGGTAGTGGCCTTGGGCGACGGTAGTGGCGAGTACCGGGAGTAGGTCGAGCGATGCGGCTTGGACGGTCAGACCATTGGTGTCGACCGAGGGGATGTACGGGGTGCGGAAGGCGTTGGCGCCGCTGACGGTCCCGGTGCTCTGCACCTGCTGCACGCCGCCGATACGGCCGATCATGCCTGGCGCTGTGGTCGGCAGCTCAGCGGTGCCGCCGGTGAGGCTCTGGCCATTGCTTACGGTGAGCAGGTTGGTGCCGAGCTGGTTGATCTCGGCCAGCAGGCCGGCCTGAGAGGAGGCGGACAGACCGAGCACGGCAACGATGGCCGCCACGCCGATGGCGATACCGAGAGCCGACAGCGCCGCCCGCAGCTTGCGGGTGCGTATTCCGACGCTGGAGAGCCGGGCCAGGTCGGACGGATGCAACCGTCTCCGGGCCAGAGTGCCGGCCGCGGTCATGATGGCTGCTCACCAATGGGCCGCCCCGAGGCGGTGGGGCCAGTGTCGGCGGCGATGTGGCCGTCGAGGAGCTCGACTTTGCGGGGCATGCGCTCGGCGATGGCGTGGTCGTGGGTGACGACCACGACGGTCGAGCCGGCCTGGTGGAGCTGGTCGATCAGCGCCAGGATGGTCTGTCCCGTCGCCTGGTCGAGGTTCCCGGTCGGCTCGTCGGCGAGCACGATGGCGGGTTGGCCGACCAGGGCCCTCGCGATCGCAACCCGTTGACGTTGCCCGCCCGAGAGCTGGGTGGGACGGGCATCGGGGCGCTGTTCCAAGCCGACCAACTCGAGGGCGTCGAGGGCGCGCCGGCGACGCTGCCCGATGGGGATGCCGGCGTACAGGAGCCCGTCGGCGACGTTGTCCAACACGGTGGAGTGCTCGGCCAGGAAGAACTGCTGGAAGATGAACCCGATCCGGGTAGCCCTGAGGTAGGCCGCGTCCTCGTCGGCCATCGTTGCCACGTCGAGCCCGGTGACCTGCACCCGGCCGCTGGTAGGCCGGTCGAGGGTCCCCATCAGCTGCAGCAGGGTGGTCTTGCCCGAGCCCGAGGGCCCGACGACACCGACGAGCTCTCCCGGGTCAATGGTGAGAGTCACCTTGCGCAAGGCCTGGACGGGCGGCACGCCGGGATAGCTCTTGGTTACGTTCTCAACGGCGAGCACCGGCACCCCTGCACGGTGCAAGCTGTTGCCGGCCGCGACCACGTTGGTCCCGGCTGTGGGTCGCGGGGTGTCGATCATGTTCCCGACACCACTACTTCTTGAGCGGCGGCCAGTCCCGAGCCGCTGACCTGCACCAGCCCTTCGGCGTCGTCGAACAGTCCGAGCGAGACCGGTACGAGATGGTTGCGCGCGCCCGCGCCGACGACCTCCACCGCATAGCCACCGCCGGACCGGGCCAGTAGCGCGGTCACCGGCACGACCAGCGCGTTGGGCACGCTGGCCGTGGTGATACCGACCTGCACCGGAGCACGATCCCAGGTGCCCGTGGCGGACGGGTGAGAAGGAGTGACGGCCACGGCGATGGTCGGTGTGGTGCTCCCCGAGTTGCCTGACGAGCAGCTGTCCGTTCCCGGCGCCGCGGAGCTGAACCCCGGTCCGCCCGACCCGGAGACCGACGGGCATGTGGCGACCGACCCCACCGAGGAGACGACACCCGGGGTGATCCGGTTGTCGGGAAGGGCGATGCTCACCTTGTCCCCAACCGCGACGCTCGTCTGTTGCGAGGCGTCCAACGCCACCTGCACCTGGCGAGTTGTCGAGGTCGCCTGCATCACCGTCTGGGCAGGCTCGGCGCG
>DASYGI010000114.1:0-3209 GCA_035999925.1 Pedococcus sp. | reverse complement strand
GCGGTCCTCGACGTCCCCCCGCCATGCGCCTGCGCTTCGGGCGTGGCCCGATCGTCCCCACCATCGCCATCCTGGTGGCCTTGGTCATCGCCGTGAACCTGGGCGCGAACCTGTGGACCGAGGTGCTCTGGTACCAGTCCGTGGGTTACGAGGGCGTCTTCGTGACCGAGCTGACCACCCAGATCCTGCTGTTCACCGTCGGGTTCCTGTTCACCGCCGGGCTGGTCGCCTCCAGCCTGGTCATCGGCTACCGCACCCGTCCCGTCTATGCCCCCGTGACCCCACAGCAGCAGAGCCTCGACCAGTACCGCGAGGCCGTCGAACCGCTGCGCCGCATCGCCGTATTCGTGGTTCCCGGCCTCCTTGGCCTGCTGGCGGCCACCGGAGCGGCCGGGGAGTGGAAGACCTACCTGCTGTGGCGGAACTCGGTGTCGTTCGGCATCCGCGACCCCCAGTTCGGGATCGACCTGTCGTTCTTCACGTTCACCCTCCCGTGGATCAGGTTCGTCCTCGGCTTCATCACCATGGCGCTGGTGATGGCGCTGCTGGCGGCTGCCTTCACGCACTACATGTACGGCGGCCTGCAGCTGCAGGTGCGCGCCGAGCGCACGACCCGAGCGGCTCGCACGCACCTGGCGATCTTGCTGGCGGCTCTGGTCCTGGTTCGTGCCGCGACGTACTGGTACGACCGGTACTCGCTGTTGACCAAGGACAACTCGTTGCTCACGGGGATCGGCTACACCGACGCCCACGCGGTGCTGCCCACCAAGGCCATCCTGGCGGTTGCCGCGATCATGACCGCCGCCCTGTTCATCGCCTCGATCTGGACGCGGTCCTGGCGGCTGCCGGCGGTGGCCGTGTCGCTGCTCGTCATCACCTCGGTCGTGATCGGCAGCATCTATCCGGCGCTCGTGCAGGACTTCAAGGTGCAGCCCTCGCAGAAGACGCTGGAGCGCCCGTACATCCAGCGAAGCATCGCGGCGACCCGGGCGGCATACGGGATCGACCACGTCGTCACCTCGCCATACAACGCGACGACCGTCGCCAGCCCCGGACAGCTGCGTAACGACGCGGACACCATCCCGGGCATCCGGCTCGTGGACCCCATCGTGGTCAGCCCCACGTTCAAGCAGCTGCAGTCGGTCAAGTCGTACTACGCCTTCCCCGATGTCCTGGGGGTGGACCGGTACAAGATCAACGGCAAGGTCAGCGACACGGTCATCGCTGTGCGCGAGCTGGACCTCAACGGCGTCCCGGCCAACCAGCGGAACTGGCTGAACGACCACACGGTCTACACCCACGGCTTCGGTGTCGTCGCGGCATACGGCAACCAGCGCGGCGCCGACGGCCAGCCCGTCTTCTACGAGCAGAACATTCCGCCGATCGGTCCGTTGCCGGCTTTCGAGCCGCGGGTCTACTTCGGTGAGAACTCGCCGGACTACTCGATCGTCGGTGGGCCGGCCGGCAGCCAGCGCGAGTTCGACTACCCCGACAGCAGTGCGGCCGGCCAGAAGAACACCACCTACACCGGCACCGGCGGCGTGGCGCTGAACTCCTTTGCCCGCAAGGCGGCCTACGCCCTGCAGTACCGCGAGCTGAAGCTCCTGCTGTCCGACGCGGTGAACTCGCACAGCCGGATCCTCGACCACCGCACGCCGGCCGAGCGGGTCCAGCGGGTGGCCCCGTGGCTCACGCTCGACGGCAACCCCTATCCCGCCGTCGTCGACGGCCGCATCCAGTGGATCATCGACGGGTACACCACCTCGGCGGACTACCCCTACTCGCGGCTGCAGGCGCTCGACAACGCGACGGCCGACTCGGTCACCGCCAGCTCGCAGTCAGTGCGCCCGATCGGCAGCGGGGACATCAACTACATCCGCAACTCGGTCAAGGCCACGGTCGATGCCTATGACGGCTCGGTGAAGCTCTATGCGTGGGACGCCAAGGACCCCGTGCTGCAGGCTTGGAGCAAGGCGTTCTCCAACACCGTGCGCCCGCTGAGCGAGATCAGCGGCGACCTGATGTCGCACATGCGCTACCCCGAGGACCTGTTCAAGGTGCAGCGCCTGATGTTGTCGCGTTACCACGTGACCAACGCGGACTCCTTCTACGGCGGCAACGACTT
Organism: Pedococcus sp.; assembly: GCA_035999925.1. Lineage (GTDB taxonomy): Bacteria > Actinomycetota > Actinomycetes > Actinomycetales > Dermatophilaceae > Pedococcus. The sequence goes on along the minus strand of DASYGI010000114.1, from coordinate 1,084 downwards.
CTGGCGGGTTCCGACCGACCCGGCCCAGGAGACCAAGGTCGTCGACCAGCCGCCGTACTACCTCACCCTGGCGATGCCCGGGCAGACGAAGCCGGCGTTCTCGCTCACGACGACGTTCATGCCCGCCGGTGACCGGCAGGTGCTGTCGGGGTTCCTGGCCGTCGATGCCGACGCCGGGTCGACGGCGGGCCAGCGCAGTGACAGCTACGGGACCCTGAGACTGCTCGAGCTGCCCCGCGACACGACCGTCCGAGGCCCCGGGCAGGTGGAGAACGACGTCAGCAGCTCCAACGCGACCTCGCCGGCCTTCACGCTGACCCTCAACCAGTTCCTCAACCAGAGCCGGCAGCAGGGGTCCCAGGTCACGCTCGGCAACCTGTTGACCCTGCCCGTCGGTGGTGGGCTCCTCTATGTCCAGCCGATCTACGTCAGTGCTCAGGGCGAGTCCGCGTATCCGCTCTCGCGGGCGACCGTGGTGGCGTTCGGCGACAAGCTGGCATGGTCCGACACCCTCGATGGTGCGCTCGGCAACCTCTTCGGGGGCAACTCCGGCGCCACTGCCGGCGACTCCGGCTCCAGCAGCACCCAGCCCACCACGGGTGGGGGGACGGGTCCGGTCGCCCCGGGGACGACGGCCGAGCTCACCAAGGCGCTGGCGGACATCCAGGCGGCGTATGCCGCGGGACAGAAGGCGTTGAAGGCCGGTGACTTCGCGGCATACGGACAGGCGCAGCAGCAGCTGGCCGACGCCATCAAGCGCGCGGTGGCCGCGGCCCCGCATGGCGGGTCGGTCTCGGTGAAGCCGTCCGGCAAGCCAACCGCGACGGCAAGCCCGACCACCAAGTGAGGGTCGGCGGCGAGCTGACAGGGCGGGGCCCACGTGGCGTCCCGCCGCGGATTTGGACGTGGCGTCGCGCTCCCGTAAGGTTGGGTTTACCGACGCGGGGTGGAGCAGCTCGGTAGCTCGCCGGGCTCATAACCCGGAGGTCGCAGGTTCAAATCCTGCCCCCGCTACAACGCAACACTGCGATTGCAGCGTTAACGATCAGCCCCCCAGGCTCACCTGGGGGGCTGATCGCATTCC